>CAZYRH010000066.1:0-13617 GCA_964650395.1 uncultured Ignavibacteriales bacterium | reverse complement strand
CCTTTGGGATCAGTTCCGCAATGGGTATTCCAGCCACCGTCGTATACCGCGGCAGGGGAACCATAGTGTCACCATGACCGCCGAGTACCATCGCCTGGATATCAGTCATGGCCACGTCGAGTTCCATGGAGACAAAGGCGCGGAAACGCGTGGAATCAAGCACACCGGCCTGCCCAAACACACGATTCTTTGGGAAACCAGTCTTTTTCTGCATATGAAAGGTCATCAGGTCAAGGGGATTGGAAACAACGAGGATAAAGCTCTTAGGAGCGTACTTCTTGATCTCCTTGGCCACCGAAGCGATAATGTCAGCGTTCATATTGAGCAGGTCTTCGCGTGACATGCCCGGCTTGCGAGGCAGCCCGGCGGTCATGATAACGATGTCGGCCCCCTTGATGTCTTTGAAATCATTGGTCCCGGTGACAGTGGCGTTGTAGCCGCGCACGGGACCAGCCTGAGTCAAGTCAAGCCCTTTCCCCTGTGGAACGCCCTCAATAATATCGACCATCACCACATCGGCGAGGTTCGCTTCAGCCAGATACATGGCGCATGACGCACCCACGTTGCCGGCGCCAATAATGGCTATCTTCTTGTTCATATTACCTCCACATGAATAATGTTAACGTTAAATCTATTCATATTTTCAATACCGTATGAGCGGCGTCGTGGACAACCGCTAAGTGACATTTTTTACATTCTTTCCCTGCTGAGTACAAAAATAATTGCAGGTTGTCAAGCGGTTCGTAAAATACGTGGCGGGCAACGTTGTCCGGCAGGGTTGAATGAAGACGAATATTAATTCGTTTCCCGATTGAGATCACTCGTGACAGCTTGTGGGAGCCGAAATGCTGTCTGCTGTCCTTGGCACAGTTTTTCCCTCGGTCCCATTTTTCCGCCAATTCAAAAAAGTAGTTCGAGCCGACCCCTTCCTCACATGCCGAGACGATAATGATTGTGCCTCCGTCTCTGACCGCCGGCTGACAATTCTCTAGTGCTTTCTGGGCCTGGTAGAGGTTCTTGTCCAGGGGAGGTAGCACTTCGCAGAGGATAGCACCATATTTTTTCGGGACTTGGCAGGAGTATATTTTCTCTGCCATAGTTACAGCTTTTTTGAAAGAGACTTCCAACCGGCCAAAGAAAAGGCCGGCAATCCGCCGGTTGGAATCAGCAACAATCTGTATGCCGAAGAACTTGTCGCGGTCAAGCATGGCCATAAGAGAATCAAGGTGCTCCTCTACCGGATTACCCCTGAGTTTCAACGGTGCTGCTTCGAGGGAATTGGCCAGATTGTGATTTCTTGCGACGGTGTCAAAATCAGTCAGGCCGGGGAATACTGATTTCCTGCCGCCTGTAAAGCCAGCAAAGTAATGAGGCTCCACCGAGCCGATAATGAGTATCCTGTCGCTTTTCAAAACGGCGCTGTTCACCCATACCTCTCCACCCAAGCTGTCCGTGCCGAGCAGAGTCATGTTGGAATGGTCGTTGGCGTCATGGTAGCTTACATGTGCTCTCACCCGCTCCCAGAAGGAGCCGAAAATCCGAGGGTAATGCTCTTCTGCGGGGGCGGCATGGACGCCGGTGGCAACGAGGAACCGCGCTGAATCGATAACGTCGGGATTCAACTGATCGAACCACTGGAGAATCGTAGCTGTGGGCGTATTGCGGTAGCCGTCATTAACGACAACCAGAAGCCGCTCACCGGAAAGAAAAAGGTCTCCGCCTGCCTGCAGAAAACCGTCGGAGAAATCGTCAATGCCGAGAGGATTCTGCACAGCCACGGGTGAAAAAGTGTCTACCTGAATGGTGCGGGGAACATCCAGCGTCAGCGTGCCCCCAGCATAGGCCAGTTCAATCTTCATATGCACCGGTGTTGTGGTCTTATATCTTTCTCTAATTGTGATATAACAAATCGTGGGGCAGTTCGCCTTCGGCGGATGACTCCTGCCAATTAGCGGCTTTCTAAGGATCAACTATTTAATAATCTTCAATGCTTCGCGAAAGCCGATTTCAACCGCCTTCCGGTTTTTATCTTCGGTTCCCCGTGGGGCTCGTGCCAAGACTGCCTTGACCAGCGCTTCGTGTGAGACTATGCCGGTCAGGGCAGCAATCGCTCCCAGAGCAACGACATTGGCTACCATCACGTGACCGGCTTCTTCGCGGGCCAGCCGCGTGAACGGCAGACCGTAATACTTGTCAGTCGGGACTTTCGTTACCAGAACGTTGTCGATAATAAGAGTCCCACCCTCTTTCAAATCAGGGTAGTATTTGTCCATCGACTCCTGAGTCATGACCAACAGCAAATCGAGTGTCAGCGCCTTGGGGTAATATATTTCGTTGGTGGAAATGACCACGTCCGCTTTGGAGGCTCCTCCGCGAGCTTCGGGACCATACGACTGCGTTTGGATCACGTTTTTTGTAGGATCCGCTCCGACTGCTTCCGCCATGATAACGGACGCCAGAATCATCCCCTGTCCCCCGGAACCGGACAAACGCATTTCAAAGCGGTCATGGGGGATTTCTATTTCGCGCAACGACTTATGGGCCATGGTTACTTTTCTCCCTGATGGGCATCGACAACTTTCTGGTATTCATCGCAGAATTCTGTCTTGTCTGCCCGGTGCAAGACGCCGATGACAAATTTATCTTGGAGTTCTTCTTCCGTCATTTTTTTGGCTTTGCTTAACATGATGGACTTCTCTTTGAACCACCTGAGCATGGAGGGAGCATCACCCTGACGGTTCAGCCGGCCGTAGTAAGTATGACAGTTTGAAACCACTTCCACTAATGAGAAGCCGTGATGTTCAACAGCGCTTATGATATTTTTTTCCATTTGCGGAGTATGATACACCGTGGTGCGAGCGACATATGTGGCTCCGGCCGCTTTGGCCAGCTCGCAGGGATCAAAATGTTTCTCAACATTCCCGTAAGGGGTGGTGGTGGAGAAGGCATTAGAGGGAGTGGTAGGTGATCCCTGTCCGCCAGTCATGCCGTAGATGTAGTTATTTATCAGAATAGCAGTAATGTCAATGTTGCGGCGGCAGGCATGAATGAAATGGTTGCCTCCAATGGCCAACGCGTCGCCATCGCCGGTAATAACTATTACTTTCATCCCAGGTCGGGCAAACTTGACGCCGGTAGCAAAGGGGAGTGCCCGGCCATGGGTAGTATGCAGCGCATTGAAATCGAGATAAACCGGCAAGCGACTGGTACACCCAATGCCCGACACCAAAACGACCTCATCTCTCGACAAACCAAGCTTGTCGATGGCACGGACCAGTGTCCCCATGACAACACCGATGCCGCAGCCGGAGCACCAGACATGGGGGAAATTTTTCTTTGGACGGAGATAATGAAGGACGACATCAGATTTTTGTTTTGGAGTCGTCTCTTTCGTTGCGGTCGTCATTATAGTACCTCCTCGAGTTTATCCAAAAACTGCGTCGGGGTAAGGATTTCACCGTCATACCTCTGGAGGCGGTGTACTTCAATTTCAGGCGGGAGGGCGCACTCCACCTCGTGGACAATCTGTCCCATGTTCAACTCACCCACGATTACCTTGGAGCAGTTTTGACACAGGTCACGCAATTGTTCTTGGGCGAAAGGCCAGATGGTGTGCAGTTGAATGAAACCTACCTTAACGTCGGCCTGGCGGGCTAGAGTCACTGCCAGCAAGGCGGCCCGTGACACTGAACCGTACGAGATAAGAGCAATCTCCGCATCCTCCATCTTTTCGACGCGCAGCTTGAATATTTCTTCTTTATAATCTTCAATCTTGTGCTTCAGTTTGTCCATCTTGGGAACAATCTCATCCGGTCGATTGGTGGGGAATCCCATGACGTCATGCGTAAGACCGGTGACATAGTACCGGTATCCTTCGCCGTAGGATGGCATAGGGTTGACTCCATTCTCGGTAGGTCCAAACGGTACATAGTCGGCGGGATCGCAGGTTGGTTTGACCCGGTCAATCACTTCGTACTCCCCCGGCTTAGGGAGTGAAACCATGGCCCGCATGTGGGACAAAGATTCATCGAGCAGGACGGTGACTGGCGTACGAAATCGTTCCGCCAGGTTGAAAGCACGAATAGTTTCGGTGATGATTTCAGCCACGGTGGAAGGTGCGATGGTAATGGCGGTGTAGTCACCGTGCGGCCCCCAGCGGGCCTGCATCGTGTCTGATTGACTGGCCTTGGTGGGAAGGCCGGTGGATGGCCCTCCGCGCTGGACGTTGACAACCACGCACGGCACCTCGACCATGTAGGCGTAGCCGATGTTTTCAACCATCAGAGAATAACCGGGGCCGGAAGTGGCAGTCATAGATTTCAACCCGGCCATCGAAGCGCCCACGATAGCCGCCATCGAGCCAAGTTCGTCTTCCATCTGAATAAATTTGCCGCCGATTTTGGGTAGCTCCCGGGCGCAGCCCTCGGCCACTTCTGTCGAGGGAGTGATGGGGTAGCCGGCGAAGAACCTCATGCCGGCATAGATAGCGCCACGGATGCAGGCCATGTTGCCCAGCAGCAATTGTCTATCGGTATCAGCCATAGAACTTTCCTTTAGAACGTGCTTCACATGTTCTACTTGTAATTCGACGTTATAGCGAAATCAGGGCAGTGCACCCAGCAAATGGTGCACTGAGTGCAATCCTCGGGGCGGGCCAGGAGTGGCTTGCCGTCCCGGTCAGGCTCGAAGACTTGTTTCGGACACAGCGCAATGCAGATATTGCATGCCTTGCACCAACTGAGATTAATATTCAAGGGGGGTGGTCCCTTGGAATAATCGTACTTGCTTTTGCCGGCAGGTTTGGATTTTGATTCACCTACCACATTTGACTCTACCATAACGTTTCCTCAAGGTTTGTTACTTCTCATAATATATATACAAAGGCAATTATTTCTTTCTCTTTCTTATCGAGGCTGTCTTGGTGGTGGACTTTTTCTTTTTAACTGTGGATTTAGCGCTTGTTTTCTTTGTTTTCACTTTGGCAGCTGTTTTTGGGGTGGCTTTCTTGGCCACTGTTTTAGTTGTTTTCTTCGCCAGCAACTCTTGCAAGAGCATTGGGATTTCAGTCGGTGAACCGGCAACAGGCACGCCTACCTTGTTCAAAGCCGCAATCTTTTCTGCCGCAGTGCCTGAGCCACCGGAAATGATGGCACCGGCGTGCCCCATCCGCTTGCCGGGGGGAGCGGTCTGACCGGCGATAAAAGCCACTACCGGTTTGGTGATATTCTTCTTGATGTATTCCGCAGCGACTTCCTCATCAGAACCGCCAATCTCACCGATCATTACAATTGCCTTGGTGAGCTTATCATGCTCGAAGGCCTCAAGGCAATCAATAAAGTTCGTCCCGATAACCTGGTCGCCGCCGATGCCGATGCAGGTTGTTTGCCCCAGTTCGGCTAAAGTCAAGGCCCAGATCGCTTCGTAAGTGAGCGTTCCGGAGCGTGACACAACACCCACCCCCCCCTTTTTGACGATCGTTCCCGGCATGATGCCGACCTTGGATTCGTCGGGAGAGATTAGACCGGGGGAGTTTGGCCCTATTAAACGGGCACCGCAGGCTTTTACATACGGATACACTTTCATCATGTCGTTGGCCGGGATGCCTTCAGTGATACAGACAATCAGTTTGATTCCGGCATCAACCGCTTCGTAAATGGCGTCTACTGCAAACGCCTGCGGGACATAGATCACGGATGTATTGGCGCCGGTTTTAGCTACGGCTTCCTCCACTGTGTCAAATACCGGAATGCCGGCGACTTCAGAACCGCCCTTTCCGGGAGTGACCCCACCGACAACATTGGTTCCGTAGTCTTTCATCTGTCCGGCATGAAAGGACCCATCGCGCCCGGTTATTCCCTGAACCAGAACCTTCGTTTTTTTATTGATGAATATCGACATAGTTCTTACTCCTTACAATTAAGCTCACTTAACTCCAGCCAGCTCAATGGCTTTCTGCACTACGCTGTCAATCGTGTCGGCAAAAGGAAGATTGATCGACTTAAGTATTTCAGTCGCCATACGCTCGTTAGTCCCTGTCAAACGAACCACTACCGGTACTGACGGCTTGAACTCTCGAAAAGCAGTTACAATACCGTTGGCCACGTCGTCACAACGGGTGATGCCGCCAAAGATGTTGATCAGAATCGATTGAACATTGGGGTCCGACAGAATAATCTTCATCGCTGTAACGACTTTCTGGGGATTGGAGGAGCCGCCTATATCAAGGAAATTGGCCGGTTCCCCGCCGTAGAGCTTGACAAGGTCCATGGTGGCCATCGCCAGGCCAGCGCCGTTTACAATACAGCCGATGTTGCCCTCCAGCTTGACGTAGGATAGGTCGGCCTCGCGGGCTTCAACCTCAGCCGGCTCCTCGGCGTCGAGGTCGCGCATGGCAGCAATCTCAGAGTGGCGATAGAGGCCATTGTCATCGATATTGATTTTGGCGTCAAGCGCTATCACCTTCCCTGATGGGTTGGTTATCAGGGGGTTTATCTCGGCTAAAGAAGCGTCGGTTTTCCAAAAGACATCGTGCAGCCTCATGATGATGTCGGTGGCTTGACGAATCTGGGTGTTATCGTGATACAGCTTGGAGGCCAGGTTGCGCGCCTGATAGCTTTTCAAACCCAGCACCGGATCGACATAGAACTTAAAGATCTTTTCCGGCGTTTTGGCCGCCACCTCTTCAATGTCTACCCCGCCGGCCGGGGAAACCATGATAACCGGCTTCTTGCTAGCTCGGTCGAGGATAATACCGACATACGATTCCGAGAGTATATCCTCGGCCACCGTGACGAGAACTTTTTTTACTTTAAGTCCTTTGATATCCATGCCCAGGATACTTTGTGATAGAACCTTGGCGGCCTCGGCGTTTTGGGCTAATTTTATTCCCCCGGCTTTGCCCCGGCCACCCACATGTACCTGCGCTTTCACCATGACGGGTTTGTTGAGCCTTTCAGCTATTGCCATGGCGTCAAGCGGCGTTGTGGCTACCTCTCCAGCCGAGACAGGAATACCTGCCTCAGCAAAGAGTTGCTTGGCCTGATATTCGTGTATCTTCATTTTCAGGTTCCTTTGTCAGCAACGTTGTTCGATTTGTTGTTGTAAGTTTTATTTTCAATGGCTTGCTTGATGTTTTTGTCAAAGTATTCAGTAGCCAACGACCGGAGTATCTCGTGGGTGTTGTTCTCCGGGTTGTCCAAAACACATTCTAATAGATAGTCGATGATTTCTCCCACGGTCGGGCCTGGTTTGAGGTCAAAAAGCTTCATCACGTCGTAACCGTTCAACGCCAGGTCAGATGCCGTTAGGGGCGGTTTGCGGGAGAGTTCGTCTCTGATCTGTCGTTCGAACTGGTCGACATCTTCGGTGGTGCCGCCTCTTCCCTGCGCTTCGACATCGGCTCGCCGGAGATCAAGCAGGTCAAATATTAATTCCTGGCCCACCCGTCGTATCAAACGCCTCAAACCTTTGTCGGTGACGTTGGTGGTGAACATATGACGTTCGACCAACGTGGCAACCTCGCCGGTAAGCTCATTAGGATATCGCAGACGTCGCATGACAGATCGAGCGGTTTTGGCGCCGGTGCTTTCATGACCATAAAAGGCCGCCCCGTCCTTCACCTCACGCTTATGCTGAGGTTTATTAATATCGTGAAACAGCGCTGCCAAGCGCAGGCGCAGTTGCGGCTGGCAGGCGTCAATTGTGTAGAGGGTGTGTTCAAAGACGTCATACATATGATACCCTCCCGGCTGCTTGACCCCGACACATTCCTCCAGCTCAGGCAGGATCTCTTTCAAGAGGCCACTCGTCTGCATCAACCGAAAACCGACCGACGGTTTTTTTGCCAAAACGAGCAGCTTATTCAACTCTTCGGCGATACGTTCGCTTGATACGCTGTTGATTAGAGATGCGTGACGGCGCATTGTCTCGAACGTTTTCGATTCAATAGTAAACTCGAAGCGGGCTGCAAACTGCACCGCTCTAAGCATCCGCAGCGGGTCGTCCTGAAAGGAGGCGTCGTAGACCATCCGAAGCTGCCTTTTTTCAATATCAAGGCGACCATCCAGGGGATCAATGAGTTCCTTGGTATCGAGAGCCAAGGCCATGGCGTTGACAGTAAAGTCGCGCCGTGACAGGTCATCTTCTACCTTCAAAAACGGGTCGAAAGCCACGTTGAAGTCTTTGTGTCCGACACCCGTGGAATGTTCCCGGCGCGGCAGGGTTATGTCCAATGTCTGCGGGGCACCGCCGACAGTCTGAGTAAATTTGATAACTCCGAAACTTTTCCCGACCAGATTTACCTCCCCATGCTTCTTGAGAACCTTCGACAGATCATCATAGGGGATGCCAGTGACGAGATAATCCTTATCTGGCGTTGAGTTATCCTGACCTAAGAGTCTGTCACGCACCGTGCCACCCACTTCGTATATCCGCCCTTGGCGGAGGATGTCGTCAATCGCCTGTTGAGACAGCTTGCACATGCTCAATCGGGGACGATCCTCGTTCCCGCTTCTCCGTGAACTGCTTTTCGGGCGTTTGTGAGTGACGAAATGGCAACCATCCTCCCGCCTTCTTCAAGGAATTTGATAGCCGCCTCTATCTTGGGCCCCATCGAGCCTGGCGGGAAATGCCCCTCACTATAATATCTCTTTGCCTGAGAAAGCGTTACCTTGTCAAGGTCTTTATGGTCGGGCTGGCCATAATTTATCGAAACCTTGTCTACGGAAGTCAGAATGGCCAGAATATCAGAGTCGATCTCACGGGCGATAACCGCTGAAGCCAGGTCCTTATCAATCACAGCATCCACACCTTCGTAGTTCCCGTTGGAGTCGATGTATACCGGAATGCCACCGCCGCCACCGGCAATAACAATTGTCCCGTCCTGGGCCAACTTCTTTATGGTCACCGCTTCTACGGCGTTGTGCGGTACCGGTGACGGCACCACTCGACGCCAGCCGCGAACGTCATCCTTTTTCATCTGCCAGCCGCGAGTCCTGTCAAAGTCGCGAGCCTCCTCTTCGGAGTAAAACTGCCCGATAAATTTAGTTGGATTATGGATAGCTGGGTCGTTTTCATCGACCACCATCTGGGTGATGATCGTCACCACGGGACGGTCGATCTTCTCGGCGCGTAGTCGGTTTTGAAGCGACTGCTCGATCATGTACCCCATCCCCCCTTCAGTGTCGGCTACCAGGACCCCCAGGGGGAGGAAAGGAGCTTTACCGCGTGCCAGTTCAGTTCGTAGCAGGGCATTTCCCACCTGGGGCCCGTTGCCGTGAGTTACCACCAGATTGAATCCGTCGCGCGCCAGTTCCACAATGCCACCAAGTGACCGGCGGGTGTTGGCAAACTGGTGGGCAATGGTATCCTCCTGCCTGGGCTGGGTTATAGCGTTACCGCCAAGGGCTACGACTGCTGTTTTCTTTCCGGCCATAACGTCCAAGCCATCCTCAACACAAACCGCTGGCTAATCAAAACGCGTTGAAACACTCCCAATGGTCACTCGTGGCACGTATCATTACTTGAGCACCGATTGCTTGGCAGGTTTTTTTCGTCGTTTTCCTTTTACGAACTCACTTAACACAGTGGTCAGGTTTGGTAAGCCGATCTCCTGCAGGCTATACCCGACGCGCACCGTGGGTTTCTTTATTTTGATGAGACGAGTCAGATCAATCGGAGTGGCAATAATAACCAGATCGCATTTGGTTCGGTTGATAGTCGTTTCAAGGTCCTTAATCTGCTTGTTCCCATATCCCATTGCCGGCAGAAGCAGTCCGATGTCGGGATACTTCTCAAACGTTTCTGTAATTGACTTAACAGTGTAAGGTCGGGGATCCACCAACTCGGTAGCGCCAAATTTTTCAGCGGCAACCACACCGGCGCCGTAGGCCATACCACCGTGCGTCAGCGTGGGGCCATCCTCAACAACCAGCACTTTTTTACCTCGAATCGACTCCCAGTTGTCAACTTCAATCGGACTGGCTGCTTCTATTACCACCGCATCAGGGTTGTAGGCCGAGATGTTCTGGCGCACCTCAGCGATATCCTCAGGATCGGCGGAAACGATTTTATTAATGACGATTACATCGGCCATGAGAAGATTGTTCTGACCCGGATAGTAGGAGATTTCATGTCCCGGACGGTGAGGGTCAACGACCGTTATCATCAAATCCGGTTTGTAAAACGACATATCGTTATTACCGCCGTCCCACAAAATGACATTGGCTTCTTTTTCCGCCTCGCGGACAATCTTTTCGTAGTCAATCCCGGCGTAGACAATCACCCCTTTCGCGATGTGCGGTTCATACTCCTCTCGCTCTTCAATCGTACATTTGTATTTATCCAGATCAGCCAGAGTTGCAAAACGCTGACAGGCCTGCTTGGCTAGGTCGCCATAGGGCATGGGATGGCGAATCACTACCAGTTTTTTGCCCAACCGATGCAGCACTTCAGCCACTTTGCGGCTCGTCTGCGACTTGCCGCAACCGGTGCGTACGGCACAGATGGCCACAACCGGCTTGCTGGACTTGATCATCGTGGGCGCTGCGCCTTCGACGGCAAAACGAGCTCCGGCTGACATCACGTAGGCAGCCTTCTCCATAATATACTGGTAGGGGACATCGGAGTAAGAAAAGATCACTTCATCAATTGAGTGTTTGTTGATCAGCTTAAGCAGTTCCTTCTCATCGTAAATAGGGATTCCTTTTGGATATAGTTTGCCGGCCAGGGCCGCCGGGTAAGTTCTTCCATCTATATCTGGAATCTGGGTGGCGGTGAACGCCACAACCTCGACGGTTTCATTATTCCGGTAAAGGGTATTGAAGTTATGAAAATCACGCCCCGCCGCACCCATTATGATGATTCTTTTTCTTTTTTTGGTCATGTTTCTTTCTCCACTCAATTCAGGTTTTTGCGCCTTGTTACACTTAATTCCTTGCTAAGGCATAACCTAAATTGAGGAAGCCAGCCAGATAAACAGCAACAAATACCGGGGGATGTACCGCGACTGACAGTCGACTATAAACTTACAACACTTCAAACAGGTTGCCCTCTCTCGTTACGAATTGTCAATCTGGGCCCTCTGGAGGCTACCGGAAAAATCAACATAGATCGACTTCCACTCACTGAAGACATCCAACGCGGCGGTGGCGGCTTCACGGTGTCCATTGCCGGTTTCTTTGGTGCCTCCAAACGGCAGGTGCGTTTCGGCACCGATCGTGGGAGCATTCACATAGAAGATTCCCGTGTAGACATCGCGCATGGCGGTATAGGCCTTATTGACGTCTCTGGTGTAGATAGAAGCCGATAGGCCGTAGTTGGTGTCATTGGCCATCTCGATCGCTTCTTCAAAGGTACTGAAGGTAGCAATTGACAGCACCGGTCCGAATATCTCTTCGCGCCAAATACGCATTTTTTGAGTGACCTCGCCAAAAATTGTTGGCTGCAGGAAAAAGCCTTTGTCGTAGTCACCGCCGGTAAGCTTTTTGCCGCCGGTGACGAGCTTGGCTCCTTCTTTTTTCCCGATCTCTATGTAACCTAAGATAGTGTCGAGTTGCGCCTGGTTTATACAGGGCCCCATCTGGATCGACTCATCCAAACCGTCGCCAACCTTCAGCTTTTCAGCCTGCTCGATCAACATAGACGTGAATTTCTTCACGACGTCTTTGTGACAGATCAAGCGGCTTGTGGCGGTGCAGCGCTGGCCCGTGGTGCCGAAAGCGCCCCACAGCGCTCCGTCGACAGCTAGGTCGAGATCGGCGTCGTCCATTACAATCTGGACATTCTTGCCGCCCATCTCAAGGCAGGTGTGTTTGAAAGAACTGGCGCAAGCCTCCGAGACCTTACGACCGATCTCCGTCGACCCGGTGAAAGAGACGATCCTAACAGCAGGGTGCTTGGTGAGCGCGTCACCCAAGGCTGAGCCGGAGCCGGTTACCATGTTTAACACACCGGGCGGAAGACCCTCTTCGTAGCAAATCTTCACAAAGCGAGCCACCGAGAGGGGGGTATCGGTGGCCGGTTTGATGACCACTGTGTTGCCGCAGATCAACGCCGGCATGGTCTTCCACGAGGGGATGGCCAACGGGAAGTTCCATGGCGTAATAAACGAACATACTCCCAGCGGCTGACGGACAGTCATGTTAAACTTGTTGGGAAGCTCCGATGGTGTTGTCATACCGAACAGACGGCGGCCTTCTCCGGCCATGTAAAACGTCATATCGATTGCTTCCTGCACATCGCCTCTGGTCTCATTGATGATTTTGCCCATCTCACGGGTCATATCACGAGAGAGACTTTCCTTTTCAGCGGTGAGCCTTGATGCTATCCGAAAGATAATTTCCCCTCGTTTGGGGGCTGGAACCAGTCGCCATTTTTTGTAGGCTTCGGCAGCGGCTTCAATGGCCAGGTTGACATCTTCAGCCGTTGACTTCTGGAAAACACCCACCAGGTCGTCGGTATTAGCCGGGTTGCGGTTTTCAAAGGTCTGGCCCGATTTGGATTCAACCCATTGGCCGTTGATAAAGTTCTTATATACGTTTGAATTAACCATCACGTGCTCCGTTAAAACATAGTGTTGCAACAAATTAAGTCAGTCATAGCGGTCGAAATTGTGAATTTATTCACACTGCTTCGACACGATAAACATCTAATATACCCCCAAAGCAGACTTTGTCAATCGGTTTTGCCGACTTCGATTAAGTTTTTCCTCGTGGCTCAATAGGTAACACCATCGGAGCTTCCCTCCCATAATCCAAGGTGAGATCATTGGGAAGTGGTTATTCAGGGCGTGAACATTGTCGGCAAATTCAGTCCATCATTCGGCTGCTTTGATAAGGAATCGTTTGATTTTTGTGTAGTTTTTTCGTTTGTTAGTTATAGAGACTTTCTTTGGAGGAGCAATGTATGTCTTGCTGTTGGCATCCTGGCTTTGCCTACCTACCTTCCCCCTGAATCCTATCAGGCAGGATACTATTGCACCTCTCAACCTGCATTTCACTATCGGTGTGAGCGGGCCGGATGGACTTGTCGCCACCGGCCCCGAGACCACCACTAAGTTTGAGATGCTCATGATGCACCCATTCGTTGTGCGGACGGCGTTTGGATACCGTTTCGGCAAAGTGAATTCGAAGCTCCATCCCATGGGTTATCTCCATGGCATGACGGCGTCGGTTGAAGCTCTCTACTATCGAGGGACACATAAGCTCACGGGGTACATCGGAGTTGGAATTGTCCATACCTTACATCACTACCAGCTTGCCCGCGCCGCGGCTGACTCATTGTATGCGAATTACCGGATTGACGATGTTAGCATGCAGCGGGCTTTTGGCTATCGAATAATTTTAGGGTTGCGGCTCCATCGCATCTTCTCGATTGAGATAGGCATCACTGAGGTCAAACCAAAGCTTGCTTATACCAGTCACCTCTCCAAAGACAGTTATTCAATTACCAAGGAGAAGATACGTTTGAGCGATGTATGCGTGACGGTGGGATACTTATTGACTCTTAAGAGATTGTAATCTGGCCGGGGTGGCCCACCTTTCAGGTGGGTTTCCCTGATACCATTGCGGTAAACGGGTACCCCACCGCTTGCGGTGGGATCTTTCATTTTCTGAAACG
>CAZYRH010000065.1:0-13738 GCA_964650395.1 uncultured Ignavibacteriales bacterium | reverse complement strand
GCAGCCAAAAAGCTCATCAGCGAAGTTCCCTCGATGACACCCCAAGAGTATAAACCATACACGGCCGAGTTGATAGCCCGCCTCCGCATCTCGGACGAAGGGCAGGAGGGGATGGATGCGTTTTTGAACAAGCGTAAACCGAGATGGGTGGAATCATAGAAATGAATGGTGAAAACTCCAACGCGCACATCAGCCAACTGGAAAAGGAGTTCGACAAAATAAAAAAGGAATGGATTGCTGTTCAGGCATCCATGAGAACAAACCGCCGTTGGATTCAGGTTCTGGTCAGCGTTTTTGCAGTCGGAATTCTCGCAGGGCTCTTTTGGCCCGGCCTGTCTGTGGAAGAGGTGCGTACAATAAGCAGTGAGGAGTTCGACAAGCGACTTTCTTCGAAAGCCATTGATGCAATTGTTGAACAGAAAATCTCAGATAATTGGGCAAAGTTACTGCAAGAAGGCCGAGTCGTGTTCGCTTCAGTTGTGGACAGCATTTTGGAGGAGCGAGTTGCGCCGGGTAAAGGACGACAACCTGCTACTATTGATGGAGATATAGTCTGGGAATCTATTCCATTTAATGATACTCTTATTGGCTCACAAATCTACTGGGATTCTTTGAGACCCAGATTGACGGATTCAATTAACGTCGGGGGCATTGAGCTGGGCGAGCAGTTTGCGACCAATGATAGCTTAGAGCTACGCGTGATCTTGGATTTCCCAAAGCCACAAGGTGCAGTATTTCCGATTTTAGGAGCAGATGTTTTTCCAAAGGGTCGAATTCCGAGGGGCAGAAGCCTCTCTGCTAAGACAATGACATTGTTCAAATACGACGGTAAATATAACAAGTTGCGCGTTGTTACACCGGACAAACCAGGTATGTATGACCTCGCTGTATTCTATATAGAAAAATACGATTATGACTGTAAAAGCTATATGAAGATAGCTAAAATCGAGGTCGTTGAGTAGGTCAGGAGCCTTGTGCTC
This sequence comes from uncultured Ignavibacteriales bacterium, assembly GCA_964650395.1. Classification (GTDB taxonomy): domain Bacteria; phylum Zixibacteria; class MSB-5A5; order GN15; family FEB-12; genus CAZYRH01. Next base: position 12,758 of record CAZYRH010000065.1, on the reverse strand, counting down.
CTGATGATGCATAGGAAAAAAGAAGATTGTCAAGGCCACAAGGGTCTTGACCTACAGAACTGGATTCCTGCTTTCGGGTGTGTTGAAAAACATAGAAAGTGTCATAGCGAGGAGCGAAGCGACGTGGCTATCTCGTTGTCATTCAATAGCTGAGATTGCTTCGCTGCCGCTCGCAATGACGAGAACGGGACTTTTTCAACAAGCCCTTTCGCAGGAATGACGGAGTGTCAAAACCACAGGGGTTTTGACCTACAAAGAGTTGAGGCGGCAGATGTGGACATCTGCCGCCCACATGAACGTGACGGCGAATACGATGGAAAAACTGTTCAATAAAATACTCGTTGCCAACCGGTCTGAGATTGCCATACGGGTGATGAATGCCTGCCGGACGCTTGGTATTCCGTCGGTGGCGGTATATTCAGATGCCGATAAAAATAGTAAACATCGGTTTTACGCAGATGAAGCTATTCATATCGGCCCGTCGCCGCCGCGCGAGTCGTACCTTCACATCGATAAAATCATCAATGCCGCCAAACAGACTGGCTGCGACGCCATCCATCCCGGCTACGGTTTTCTGGCGGAAAACCCTGCGTTTGCTGAACGGTGCCGTCAAGAAAAGATAACGTTTATCGGTCCCTCTCCGGAAGCGATTCGGCTGCTGGGAAACAAGATTGAATCACGAGTCAAGATGTCCGGGGTTGACGTGCCGATCATTCCCGGGATGAAGTCCTCTGCCTCGGATATGGCCACGTTTGAACAAGCCGCCGAGGAAGCCGGTTATCCGGTGCTGATCAAAGCGGCTGGCGGCGGTGGTGGAAAGGGAATGCGTGTCGTGAACAGTCTGGATGAGCTGGCACCTGCTGTGGAAGCAGCTCGCCGGGAAGCAAAAAACGCTTTCGATGACGATACCGTGTATCTTGAAAAGTACATCGTGAACCCGCGGCACATTGAGTTTCAGATTCTGGCTGACCATCACGGAAACACGACCCACGTGTTTGAACGCGAGTGCTCCATCCAGCGCCGTCATCAAAAGATCATCGAGGAAAGCCCCTCGGTGGCGATTAATGACGAGCTTAGAGCCCGGATGGGAGCTGACGCCGTCAAGGTCGCACGAGCAGCTAATTACACAAACGCCGGCACGGTAGAATTCCTCTTTGATGAGAGTGGTTATTACTATTTTCTTGAGGTGAACACGCGCCTTCAGGTGGAGCACCCTGTTAGCGAGCTGGTCACGGGGGTCGATCTTGTGGTGGAACAGATTCGCATTGCCGCCGGCCTGCCGCTCAGTGACCAGTTCAAAAACCTCACCCAGCGCGGCCATGCCATCGAGTGCCGCATTTATGCGGAAGACGGAGAGAATAACTTCTTTCCTTCAAGCGGGACTATCGTTCATTACTCCGAACCGGTTGGCCCCGGTATCCGCGTCGACTCCGGGATACAGGCTGGTATGGAAATTGGCATCGACTACGACCCTATCATGGCTAAACTGATTGTCCACGCCCCCACCCGCGAGCTGGCTATCGCCAAAATGATCCATGCTCTCAATGAGTACAAGATTCTCGGCGTCAAGACCTCCAAGAAGTTCATGATTGACATTTTGAGGCATTCTGATTTCGCCGCCGGAAAAACATACACCAGCTTTATTGAAAACAACATGTCCGACCGTCAACTGGATATCGACTCGTATAAAGAAATAGCCGTTGCCGCAGCGACCGTTGTGTCGTTGTCAGCCACTGTCCCTACAGTTAAAGGAATGAAAGGGACAACGTCCCTGTCGCCTTGGGAGGTGATCGGGAGCTGGCAGATAGGAGACTCGATCCATGACTAACTACGAATTCCTTTTCAACGGCGACGTTGTTGCCTCTTCTGTGGAGAAAGACGGCGAAAGCCTGAAAGTGCGGCTTGGCGAAAAGGAATTTGAGTTTCACTCTGCTGGAAACAACCTGTTCTCGGCAACCATTAATGGCGCCAGGCACCAGGTAGCTGTCGTCAAGCACAAAGGGGTGTACTACATCGACATAGACTCTGTACTCCTTGAAGTTCAGGAGGCGTCGGAGGTCGGGTTCAGCGGGGGCGCTGGTGATCGCGGCGGCGAAAAAGACAAGGTCTTTGCTCCCATGCCCGGCAAGATCGTTAAAATCATGGTCGAGGTGGGTGACGAGGTCGAGGAGAAACAGCCTATGGTGATAGTTGAGGCGATGAAAATGGAAAACCAGGTCAACTCTTGCGCCAAAGGTAAAGTAAAGGCGATTAATTTCGCCCCCGGCGATCAGGTGGGCACCGAAAGCCCGATTATTGAACTGGAGTTACCCGTAGAAGAAACATCGAGGTAAATCGAGAGCAATAACATTCCAACCATTGTTCCAGCAGCAATGCTATACCCAGATACTCACCATTTCAATCGGCAGAACCCACCTTTGACCGGGTTCTGCTCTACTAGACCATATTAACTGATGGAGACAAGCAGATGCGTGCTATGATTCTCGATAAGCCAGGGACCTTGCTTCGGATGACTGACATGCCTGAGCCGTCCCCCGGGCCCGGACAAGTGTTGATCCATGTGCGAGCCTGCGGTGTCTGTCGGACGGATCTGCATGTCGTTGACGGCGACTTGACTGAACCTAAGCTTCCCATTGTACCCGGGCACCAGATTGTGGGCACTATAGTCGGCACAGGCGAAGGAGCAAAACAATTCTCGCCCGGTGACCGGGTCGGTGTCCCCTGGCTCGGTGGGAGCTGTGGCCACTGCCGCTACTGCCGGTCGGGCCGCGAGAACCTTTGCGATGAAGCGCGCTACACCGGCTACCAGATTGACGGTGGCTTCGCCGAGTTGTGCGTGGCTGACGAACGGTTTTGTTTCCCAATCCCAAAAGAGTATCCGGATCTCCAGGCGGCGCCTTTGCTCTGCGCCGGTCTCATCGGTTATCGAGCCTACGGCATGACCGGCGATGCCAAGCGAGTGGGGTTTTACGGTTTCGGAGCTGCCGCTCATATTCTTATCCAAGTGGCGCGTTACCAGAACCGAGAGGTGTACGCTTTCACCCGCAGCGGCGACGATGAAGGACAGGCCTTTGCCCGACGCTTAGGCGCAGTCTGGGCAGGAAGTTCGGAGGAACTACCGCCTGAGCTGCTGGATGCAGCCATCATCTTTGCACCGGTGGGTAGCCTCGTACCGGCAGCGCTGCGAGCAGTTGCCAAAGGCGGCACGGTTGTCTGTGCCGGCATTTACATGAGTGACATCCCCTCCTTTCCCTACTCTATTCTCTGGGAGGAACGGGTCATCCGTTCGGTGGCCAACCTCACTCGCCAGGACGGGGAACAATTCCTGGCGCTGGCCCCAAAGGTGCCGGTACGTACCGAGGTGCATCCCTACCCCCTTGAGAAAGCCAACGATGCTCTGAATGACCTCCGTGAAGGCCAGTTTAACGGTGCGGCGGTGATTGTGGTAGATCCCGAAGCTACGAGGTAAGGCAGGAGTCACCGACTCCCGTCAGCCTTCGGCGGATATCAGAGAGATATGCCCTACAGGTGATAATCACTCTTACGCTTCCGTTGGCAGGGCAACCATGCGGTCGAGTTCGTGTGGGATGTCGTTTTTATCCAGCTTGCGGACTGAAATGATCGTACGATTGTGACGGTCAGTGGTCTTCTCGGCAATATAGTGATGGTCGGCCAGACGCGCTATCTGGTGCAGGTGGGTCACGACAATGACCTGGCAATCCTCCGACAGCTTCTTGAGTTTTTTGCCGACCTCTGTGGCGGTCCTGCCGCCGATACCGGCGTCAACTTCATCAAAGACCAGCAGAGAGTGCGAAAGACGATTGTACCGCTTCTCGGCCGATTTCAGCGCCAGCAACACCCGTGAAATTTCTCCACCTGAGGCGGTCTTGACCAGCGACCGCAACGGCTCGCCGGGATTAGCGGAAAAGAGAAAGCGCCCTCTTTCCAGACCATGGGCATATGGCCTTACCGCTCTTCCGTCAAGAAGGATGCCGCCAGCGTCATCCTCGTAGAGAAACTCGAACTCAAAATCGCAGTTGTCGATGGCCAGCTCATTCAGTTCATTGATGACCAGCTTTTGAAGCTTCTCGACTGCCTTTTTGCGGTTTTCAGAAAGCATCACTGCTTTTGTTGAGTACTCATTGTATGAGTGGTTGTTTTCTTTCTCTAAGCTCTCTATGAACCGGCCGATATCCGGTCGATCTTTCAGCTTTTGGTTAATCATCTCCAGCGTCTTCAGAATTGCATCCTCCGAGCCGCCGTATTTTTTCTTCAGATTGTAAATCTCGTCAAGGCGGAGATTGATCTCTTCTATGCGACTAGGATCGTCTTGAATTGACGAGCCGTACTGTTCTATGAAGATTCGCATCTCCTCGATTTGAAATTCGATATCGGTTAGCTCCCCCACCCGCTTTTGCAGGGAAGCATCTATTGCAGCCATCCGGTCAAGCTCCTTTTGAGCCACTCCAAGCTGTTTGGACACGGAGCTATCATCGGCGTCAAGGATTTGCTGGATGGCATCAGCCGACGCCATCAAGGTGCGCGCCGAATCGAGAATCTTTCGTTCGACAAGAAGCTCTTGTTCTTCGCCGACATACACGTGTGCTTTTTCAATTTCATCCTTTTGAAACAGTAACAGATCCCGTTCTTTGATAAGCTGCTCACGTTTGTTTTTGATGTTTCGCAGCTCAGATGCAACCCGCTGCCACTCGGAAAAGAGATGCGCTACCTCGTCCCTCAATGGTTCCAACGAGGCAAACCGGTCGAGAAATGCCAGATGGTTGTCTTCGTTCATTAACATCTGGTTGGCATGCTGCCCCATGATTTCTGCAAATGGACCGGTAGTCTGCCTTAATTGAGCAAGTGAAACAGGTCTCCTATTGATCCTCGCTTTTGAACTGCCGTCGGCGGAGATCTCACGCCGCACCTCAAGGCAATTATCGTTGATGTTCATCTCCGATTCGTGGGAAGAGCCTGCCAAAATGTCCGACACGTCGAAAGTGGCGGTAATAAGAGAGCCTTTGGCACCATGGCGGACAAATTCCCGGTCAGCTCTCTCGCCCAAGGCAAGCGCCAATGCGGTGACCAGGACAGACTTGCCGGCGCCGGTCTCGCCGGTCAAAACCGACATCCCGGGTTCAAACGTCAGCTCCGCTTTGTCCAGTAGAGCGATGTTTTCAATCTGGAGTCTTGTCAACATACAAGCCGTGACTTTTCATTTCTTGAAGGATGCGGTTAGCTTTCTCATTGTCTCCCTCCGCTTCCGCCTGAGCCAGCTCCTGCTTTAACCGGGTCCTGATCCGCTTTTGTTTTTCATCGATGATCTGCTTCACAAACTTTCTCGTTTCGCCTTCCAACTGCTCCGGCTCCCAGTCGGTGGAGGCGATCTCAGTCACCAAAGATGCAAAGTGTGCATCTTGAGAATTGTCAACTAAAGTCTTAGCATCAATGCGCCCAGTAGTTCGGTATTGATTAATCATGGCGGCATACAAGCGTGACAGCTCTTTCGTGTCAAAATCGTCAGGGGCGATCTTTTCAAACACCTGATCAATCGAACCTGGATTGTGAAACAACAAAGATAAGAAGCCGACCTCCACCGGGTTGTGCTTTTTCTTTCGGTCTGTATAAGGGGAAACGGTTGAGCTGTCCGCCGTGGGGACTTTCTGAAGAAGATGAACATCCACCCCCAAGGCATCAGCCGCCTCAGTATAAAACAGGCTTCGCCTGGTGGGATCATTGATTTTGCCACCCAGAGCGCCCAGCTCTTTGACCAGCCGTTCCTTGCCAATTATGCCGGACGTGCCAACATCCAGACCCTTGATGCGAAATTGAATAAACCCAAGAGCCTCCTGTCGTAGCTCTTCAATTTTGTCATACCCGTAGTTGCGTGCCATTGAATCGGGATCTTCGCCTGCAGGGGCAACGATAACTTTGACCTCAAGACCGGCATCGTAGAGCGCATCGACCGAACGCAGGGCGGCGTTTTGACCGGCCGAATCGGCATCAAAAAAGAGGTAGACCTCATCGGCAAAGCGCGCCAAAAGCCGGGCCTGCTGAACCGTAAAGGCCGTACCGGATGATGCCACCACGTTTTTTACCCCTACCTGCCAGAGTGATATGAGGTCGAAGTATCCCTCAACAACAATAACAGACGCCGGCGTTGCCTGTCTTATATAGTCCTTGGATTGATTGAGGCCGTAGAGGACGTTCCCCTTTACATAGAGGGTAGTTTCGGGGGAGTTGACATACTTGGCCGTCTCGCCCTTTTTCAAAGTTCTTCCTCCGAAGGCGATCGGCTTCTGGCTCAGGTTGAAGATGGGAATCATAAGCCGCTGCCGAAAACGGTCGTAGTAGTTGCCCTTGCTCTCGGAGCGAATGGCTAAACCCGCCTTTTCTAAGTCTTCAGCGCTGAGTCCTTTGACCGCAGCATATTTTATTAACCCATCCCATGCTTCACCTGCCAGACCCAGCTTGAACTGTTTGATCGTTTCATCCGTGAGGCTTCGTTTTTTCTTTATATAGTTTTGGAGGACCTCTCGATATCGTGATTCAAAAAGAAGCTGCTGGAAATAGTCAAGCGCCACCTGGTTGGCGTAAGTGATCTGTTCCACTACTTCCCGCCTGAAATCGGATCCGGCTTCCTCTCGGATACTGATATTGGCTCGCCTGGCCAGGTAGCGGACGGCTTCGACAAAGGACATCTTCTCGTGCTCCATGAGAAAAGTGAACACGGTACCGCCCTTTCCGCAGCCGAAACAGTAGTAAAGCTGTTTGTCCGGCGAGACGGTAAACGAGGGCGTCTTCTCAGTATGAAATGGACAAAGAGCGAGGAAATTGCGGCCTTTCTTTTTCAGCCTGACATACTCACCGATAATTTGAACAATATCGGTGGCCTGACGCACCTGTTCAATCGTCTCAGGGGGAATCATCTTATTCTTTCAACTTCACAATTGTCACGCCGGCTCCCCCCTCATTCCAATCACCCAGCCTCAACGATTCTACTTCCGGGTGGTTTTTCAAGTAATTGGTCAGCGTCCGCCGCAGGGTGCCCGTTCCTTTCCCGTGGATAATATAGACCTGGCTGAACCCGGCCACAACGGCTCGGTCGAGGAATTTCTCCAAACTCTCCAAAGCTTCCTCAACGGTCATACCCCGCAGGTGAATCTCCTGCCTTTCGGCCTGGTCTACAGAAATGCCTGTTGTCTTGGGGGCTCGTTTCGATACTGAAGGACGGCTGATCTTTCTAAGATTTCTCAAAGCGACCGTGGTCAGCACCTTGCCGATTTTGACCTTGGCGCGCTCTTTGCCAAGCAACTGTTCAATTTCTCCTTCTTGTTTCAGTGAGAGAATCTCCACCAGGTCACCTTTATGAAAGACAGCGCCGTCAGGATGTTGTTGTTCCAGGCTGGCTTGAAGCTCCTTTACTTTCTTCTGCCTACTCTGAAGATTGCGATGAAACTTTTTGACTGCTTCTTTGGAGGCCTGGGAATGTCTGATGTCAGCCACCAGCTTTTCGATCTCTTTGCGGGTTTGTTCCAAAAACAATTCCGTCTCAGCCAGCGCCTTTTGCTTTTCAGAGTCTACTTCGGTTTGCAAGTGATCGGTTTGACGGCGATACTGCTTTTCAAGTTCCCTGGCCTTGGCAAGGCGCTCGGTTAGTTCTGTTCGATCCTGTTTAAGCCTGGCCAGCTCTGATTCCAAAGAGGCAATGAGTGCATCGAGCGACTTTTCCTCACTGCCTACCGATGAAGTGGCGTTCTGACAAACGACATCAGGCAAACCGAGATGGCGAGCAATTTCTACAGCATACGATGAACCGGGAATACCGAGGTGAAGTCGGTAAGTAGGAGCAAGCGTCCGGCGATCAAACTCTAAAGCGGCGTTTTCTATCTCTGGATGTTCCGTAGCGAGCGTCTTCAACTGCGAATAGTGAGTGGTGGCAAGGAGCTTGGCTCCCTTTTCAACGACATAAAGCATAATGGCCTCGGCGAGAGCGGAACCTTCCTTGGGATCGGTGCCGGCTCCAATCTCGTCAAACAAAAGCAGGGCTTCCTCGGAAGCGCCGGCCAAGCCATGAATGATGTTTCTCATGTGCGAGGAAAAGGTGGATAACGACAGCTCTATGGATTGTTCATCGCCGATGTCGGCAAACAGACTTTTGAAAATGCCAATGCTGGATTTCTCATTGGCGGAAATATGCAGGCCCGACTGCGCCATCAGCATCAAAAGCCCCACCGTCTTCAAAGTAATTGTTTTACCGCCGGTATTAGGACCGGTTATCAGCACCGCCTGCCGCGCCGCATCCAGACCGATGTCGGTGGGTACGACATTCTCAATGCTTGAAGACTGGATTATCAAAAGGGGGTGGCGAGCCTCAACCAGCTCAAATACAGGGGACTCTGTAATGATGGGCTGGTTCCCTTTTATCTGGTTTGAAAACTTGGCGCAGGCATAGATAGCGTCGAGCTTGCCGATCAACCGGGTATTTTCTCCAAGTGACTCAGCCCGCACCGCTATCTCAGAGGTAAGAGCACGAAGGATGCGGTCCATCTCGAGCCGCTCTTCCTGCATCAGCAAGTTAATCCGGTTGTTAAGTTCAACCGTCTCCGTCGGCTCGACATATAAAGTGGCCCCCGATTGACTACGGTCATGGAGGATACCGCTACCAGTGCGGTACTTGCTGGTTGGAATCGGGATAACATAGCGGCCGCTGCGTATCGTAATCACATCATCCTGCCACCCGGCCTGCTTCTGGTGACCAGCCAGAATGCGTTCCAGTTGGACCATGATTTTTCGCTTGCATTCGACCAGATCAAGGCGGACACTTTTGAGCTTCGATGAAGCGCTGTCCTTTATCTCGCCGTTTTCGTCGAGTACTCGGTGGACTTCTTTCTTGAGCTCAGGGAATGCCCGTACTTGGGTGAGATACTCGGCTATGGTGGGGAAATTGTCTCGACTCTCTTTGCCATAGCCGTTTATGGCGATAGATACCTCGATCAGCTCAAGAACTGTGAGTATCTCTTTCGGTTCAAGAAATATCCCTTCTACCTGAGACTTCTCAAGCAGGTCGCGGCAATCTTCCAGACGAGACAACGGAAAGGCCTGCCCGAAATTGATGATGTCCTTCATCTGGGAAATCTCGGTCTGGCGGCGCTCAATCTCCCCTCTATCAAACAGCGGTTGAAGCCGGTTCACCTCCTCCTTGCCGAATGGAGTGAGACACTTGCCTGCAATCAGTGAAATGATTTTCGAAAACTCAAGGGTGTTGATAGTATGTTGGTCTATCATCGCACCATCGGACTATTTGCCGCTGCAAAGAAAAAGCCGACCTGGGGGTCGGCTGTAATATACGCAGAAGGGATCAAAATCAAAGTTAATTTAACCTTTGCCGAAGCCCAGGTCGAAGAATCGTCTCATCTGTTGCAGTGCTCGGTATACCTCGACTCGGTCTTCGTTCGTAGTGCCTTTGCGAGATTTGCTCTTGGACTCAGCAACCAGTAGAGTCCTCTCGATCTTTTCCATAAAATCAGGGTTTTGGGGATGGATTGGTGACGTTCCTTCGTACATCAGCGGGATGGTCTTAGCCACGGCTGGCCCGAAAAATGAGGCCTCAAAGGAGTCATAAAACCCCTGCGGCAATGGCAGTAGAAAGACCAGGAAGGTCAAAAATCCAATAGCCATCCACCCACGTAAAAACCCAACCAGCGCACCGCCCATCTGGTCCTTCCTGCCGGTTTGTTTGAGATCGGCAACTTTGTAAAACAAAAGGCCTACCAATTTGAACACAGCGTAGCTGATCGCCAACAGAACAATAAAAGAGAGAAAAGCCGACACCAGCGGCGAACCGCCCAGTTGGTTATGCACCCAGACGGCGAAGTTGTCGATGTAGTTGACCGAGAAAATTATCGCCACGAAAAAGACAATAAAGGCCATGAGCTCACGGATCAATCCCTTCTTCGATCCGATGATGACCGATGCCAACAACAGCACTATTAAGATAGCGTCAATCCAATTCATAAAGAAGCACTCCTCTACGGAATTGGTTTACTTGATTAAATATAGAGAGTTTTAAATTTCTTTGGCAAGTATTTCCATTGCCAATTTGTTGACCAATTTCCCGTCGGCCTGTCCCTTGATTTTGGGCATCACGACTTTCATAACCAGGCCAACCTTCTGCGGGGAATCAGCGCCCGATTCGGCAATGGCATCGCTTATGATCTGGTGAAGTTTCTCTTCGCTTAACTGTTCGGGAAGGTAGGAAGTGATAATAGCCAACTCAGCCTGCTCTTTTTTCACCAGGTCCTCACGCCCGCCTTTTTGGAACTGCTCTATCGATTCACGTCGTTTCTTAGCGGCACTGCTGAGCACAGCGATTGCATCGTCATCAGTCAGCTCATCCACCTTGTCTATTTGCTTGTACTTCAACTCAGACTTCAGGCCCCGAAGCACGGTTAGTCTTTCTTTTTCACCGGCTTTCAGGGCCTGTTTCATATCCTGATCTATCTTTTCAAACAGCGACATCAGACTTCTTCAAATTTTTCTTTCAAGCGCCGAGCCTTGCGCCGCGCGGCAGCCAGTTTACGCTTCCTGGCATCGGATGGTTTCTCATAGTGCTGGTGTTTTTTGATGTCTTTTAAAATACCGCTTTTTTCACAAAATTTATTAAAACGCCTCAAGGCCCTTTCGAATGATTCGTCTTCCCGTATCTTAACGCCGGTCAATCTGTTACACCCCCCTTCTGAGCTGGATGTTTTTTAGCAACATTTTCCATTGTAATCGGTATGATATCCAATTTTCTGCATTATGTCAACACAAATAGTGAGAAACCAACGTTTTTAGAACAAATTCAGCACTAATATTCCCTGTATAAGATAGCTGCCAACAATTCACGACTGCCGAACTCATCACCTTAGCACAGACAAGGCAGCTACTATTAACGCCCTCGCCGATCCCTCATACAACAGCGGATTCGATTGACCTGCCTTTTGGTATTCGCTACATTTCTACCAAACATATTTAGTAAACGTGGAGTAGTGTCATGTCATATCTCAAGCAAGTCGATCCCGAAATATTCGAGGCCATTATCAAAGAAACTGAGCGTCAAGCCAACAAGCTGGAGCTGATTGCCTCTGAGAACTTCGTGTCCGAGGCGGTCATGGAAGCGGCCGGTGGGGTGATGACCAACAAGTACGCCGAGGGCTATCCCGGCAAACGCTACTATGGCGGCTGCGAATTTGTCGACATTGCCGAGGACCTCGCCCGTGAGCGGCTCAAGCAGTTGTTTGGCTGCGAACATGCCAATGTCCAACCACACAGCGGCTCTCAGGCCAATATGGCCGTCTATTTCACCGCCCTCAAACCGGGGGATAAGGTGATGGGGCTGGATTTGTCACATGGCGGACATCTCACTCACGGCCACCCGATCAACTTTTCCGGTTTTCTCTTTGACTTTGTCGGATATCAGGTTGACAAAGAAACCGAAGTTATTGACTACGACAAACTCATCGAGCAAGCTAAAGAGGTCAAACCCAAACTGATTGTCGCCGGCGCCTCGGCTTATCCGCGCTTTTTGGATTTTGAGAAGTTCCGCGATGCTTGCGATGCCTGTGGTGCGTACTTGATGGTCGATATTGCTCACATTGCCGGTCTTATTGCCGCGGGGCTGCATCCGTCACCCATCCCATACGCCGATTTTGTCACTTCAACTACGCACAAGACATTGCGCGGGCCGAGAGGCGGTGTCATCATGTGCAAAGAGAAGTACGCCGCTGACCTTGACCGGATGGTCATGCCCGGTATCCAGGGCGGGCCGCTGATGCACATCATTGCGGCCAAGGCCGTCGCCTTCAAGGAAGCAATGACCGACGAATTCAAGGCATACGAGAAACGCATTGTAGAGAATGCCAAAGCCCTGGCGGAAGCCCTCAAGGGATACGGCTATCATATCGTTGCCGGCGGCACCGACACTCACCTGATGCTGGTTTCATTTATCGACATTCCCAAACTCACCGGCAAGAAAGTCGAAAAGGCGCTGGACAAGGCCGGTATCACCGTCAACAAGAACACCGTCCCGTTCGATCCGGAAAAGCCGTTTGTTACTTCCGGCATTCGCATCGGCACGCCAGCCATCACAACACGTGGCATGGGGGTGGAAGAGATGAAGCAAATTGCAGACTTTATACATCGCGGTATCCAGAACCGCCGCGATGATGACGCTCTGGCTGAAATCGCCAAGGAAGTCGCGGCACTATGCGAGAAGTTTCCGCTCTATCCAGAGCGTTTGGAGGAGGTATAGTCATGCTGTTTTCGTTGTCTATGTTCCCCACCAGCAAGGGGACGGCATCGGTCTCGGCGGACGTCGCCAAAGTGATCGATGTTATCGACAAATCCGGCCTGCCATACAAGTTGAGCGCCATGTCGACCATCATTGAAGGAGACTGGGAGCCGGTGATGAAGGTCATCAACAAAGCGCGCTTGATGCTCCGCCGACGGCACAGCCGCATTTACATTGTGCTGACGATTGATGATCGCAAGGGAGCCAAAAACCGCCTGATCGGCAAGGTCAAGTCAGTTGAAAACAGGCTCAAGCGGGAAGTTAGGAAGTGAGGGGCAGATGTGGACATCTGCCGCCCACAAGTAATGGGAAATATCCGTGTGGTGTTATTTGTGAGGGGCAGATGTGGACATCTGCCGCCCACAAGAATGTCATTCCTGCGAAAGGGCTTGTTGAAAAAGTCCCGTTCTCGTCATTGCGAGCG
>CAZYRH010000064.1:0-14001 GCA_964650395.1 uncultured Ignavibacteriales bacterium | reverse complement strand
AAAACAGAAAATCATCGTCGATCGGACTGTTGGCAAAGTCGATAACGGCCTGATCTAGCTCTCTGACCACTGTGGAAACCTTGCTGGCCGAGAGCCGCTCACCGCACAGCACATCAAGAATCTCTCCCACCTTCCTGGTTGATACACCCCGAAGAAACATTGCCCGGATCGTCTCCTCCAAGGAATCATCCACTCGCTGGTAACGGGCAAAAAGCTCCGGCTGAAACTTACCTTCCCTATCCCGCGGTACCCTCAAATCAAGTGCCCCTACCGACGTCAACAAACTCCGCTGCCGATACCCATTGCGATGGCCGCGACGCCGACAGTTGCGCTGGTAACGACCGGCATTGATGAAACCATCAAAATCAACGGCCAACACCTTGTCGTACACCCGCTTAACTACGTACTGACAACCTCGCTCAAAGTGCATCAGAAACATCTGCTTGACTTCCGACAGTGCCACCGTTAGGTTCTGGCTGTCAAAATTCAATTCTCTGTAAGGCATTAGGTGTCTCCTTCTCTAAGTTGTTGAAATCCCAAGGATACACCTTTTGTCTTTTACACACTCTTAAATATATTACCAACCTTTCACCTCGGGCATGAAATACTTGCTTTCTATTAGAAAGAGCGTATCTTATTTAACAAGACTGAGGATTATTAACCGAGGACAAATTATTATGAAAAGACTTATCCCTGTTTTTGCTGTGTTGTTGGTCGGACTTTGGGTGAGCTGTAGCGACGAGAATGGCCCGACTAATAACGGTGTCACTACTCTCAGACTGGTTGCCAACACTACTGTGGATGAGCCAACCCTTTCCTCCCCTGATGAGGCGGTGTGGAGCAGTGTCGATTCTGTTACTGTGCCCGTAAAAATGGGAAACGCTCCCAAGCTGAAGCCTCCTAAAGCGGCTGCCATTCCACCGGAAATCCTTGTCAAAGCGATCAAGAAAGGCGGCAAGTTGTATCTGCGCTTGCAGTGGAGCGACATGACATTTGACACTTACCCTGAACATTTCAAAGCTACCGAAATCAATACGCAAAGCCTTCCTCCAAGAGTTAACTTTACACAACAGCCATGCGAGCCCGCGTGTGAAGATCAGATATATGTTATGTTTGATGGTCTTTCTGATAACACGTATGACGTCTGGAACTGGCGCGTGCTGACAACTGGCGGGGGTGGACTTGGGAAAGGATATACCTGCACTTATGATGGTACACCCGTTGCAGATGCTGCCGGTACGGCAACTGATTCGGTAGTGGTTGAGAACCCTCCCGATGAATTTGGCCAACCTACTTATGCCTCTATCGATACAAGCGAATTTCAGGGGTTTATCCTATACCTCCAGGACACTGTCAATCGTAATGAGATTCTCGATTCCATATACGATCCCTATATGGGAGACTATATTTATATCTACTTCTTCAACACAACCGGCTGGGAGCTGGATCAAAAAGTACCCGGCTGGTTAATTGACTCGAGTTTCGCCTCTCTGTCCGACTCTGCCCGCGGCAGCCGCTGGGACATCAAGGCAGTCTCTGATACCGCGGCCGGTCAGTATCATGTAGTATTGTGCCGGAAGCTGGACACAGGTTTCAGTGATGACATTGTTCTTATTGACTCAGTCAAAGTCACGATTGGTATTTTCGACAACCAGGTTACTTTCGAACCCCCCAGTTCCAACCGCGGTTTCTCTAACGATTTCTGGATCATTTTACCATAGTGGCTCAAAATCCCACTGTTTAAAATTTAATAAAGCCGACTTCAAGTCGGCTTTTTTCTTCCTAACACGTCTATAGAAACTGACTTGACTTGCTATTTTTCTTTCAATCTTGTAGACTTTATAAAAGTTAAACTATACAACATCAGGAGGTTATTATGGCCCTGAAGACATACGAGCAGTATCTTGAGTCGCTGAGGAAATTGCGGCCCAACATATACAAGTTTGATGAACTTATCAGCGATGTCACCACTCATCCGGCCACCCGCCGAACCGTCGAGGGACACGGATGGACGTTCAAAGCTGCCCATGATGAAAAACTCCGCAGCAAAGTCACCACTACCTCACATCTGACCGGTGAGCCGATCAGCCGGTATCTTTCGATCATCCGTTCCCCTGAGGATATGTATGCCAATTCCGACATGAAACGATTGATGTTTCAACTGACCGGCACCTGCACCGGCGGCCGCTGCGCCGGCTGGAACGCATTAAGCTCCATGTTTATCACTACTTGGGATATGGATAAGGACCTGAACACCGACTACCATGCCCGATTTCTGGAATGGTTGAAACATGCGCAGGCGAATGACATCGCGGTTTCTGGCGCTCTGACCGATGCCAAGGGAGATCGCACCAAGCGGCCGTCACAGCAGGATGATATGGATGTTTTCTTGCACGTGGTAGAGAAGCGCGATGACGGCATAGTTGTGCGGGGGGCCAAGCTGATGATTTGTGGAGTAGCTGCCTGCAATGAAATATTCATCCTGCCGGGAACCGCCTATAAAGAGGAAGACGCCGACTGTGCCCTCTCATTTGTCATACCGAGAGATATTGAGGGGTTGACCATTGTTGAAACGCGCCATCCCAGTGACACTCGTGACCAAGAAGAAGGTTTTGACAATCCCGTCACGGCAGGGGGAATAACTCAGGCATTTCTCTTTTTCGAAGATGTCTTTGTTCCCAAAGAGCGGATATTCATGTGCGGTGAGTACAAGTACTCCCTATCGGCAGTGCAGCATTTCATTATGCCATATCGCGCAGCCATCGGTGGGTGCGTGGCGGGTCAGGGGGACATCAAGATAGGCGCTGCCATCTTGACGGCCCGCGCCAATGGCCTGTCATCAAGGGTATTCAATGACAAACTGATCCAGATGCACATAAACAACGAGACCACCTACGGGATGGGCATTGCCGCTGCGGCCAGAGGGAAAAAGCATGAATCGGGCGCATGGGTGTGTGACCCGCTGCTTGCGAACGTTAACAAGGTCTATGTCGCTACGCTTCCATATCAGACGTCGGTCTTGGCCCAGGATATCGCCGGCGGAATTGGTGAGACCGGTTGTATGCCCTCATATAAGGATTTCCAATCAAAAAAATACGGCCACCTGATAAAGAAGTACATGAAGGCCAAACATTCGGCTGAGGCGCGTACCCGAGCGGCGCGGTTGGTTGAGTGGACTACGATTGGTGCCGGTGTTCCGGGCTGTTTGCACGGCGGCGGCTCACCGGACGGAGCCAAGCTGGTTATCCGAGCCACGGCGAAGCTTGAAGAAAAAGTCGAAATAGCCAGAAGACTGGCCAACATCCAGGAGGAAATCCCTGAGCCGGCCAAGAAAGGGTAATGAACCAACGCGACACGGATACATGAAGTGCAGCGGGCGTGACCCGACGGTGGGAGCGCTATCCTATCTCTGTCGTTTCTTCTTGTGACGCCCAAAGGAGATGTCATCCAGAGGAAACTCTTCCTGAACGTTGGGAGTTTCGGGATCGTTCCGGTGCTCCGGAGCCTGTCCATTTTTTACGACTCTTCCGCGGCGCGATTTCAGACGGCCGTACTCGACGGACGAGGCTTCACCCGTTTTAACCGAAGCTATCTCTTGTTTACCCTCTGCACCTGAGACACTTGGAGAAGCAGTAACCTCCGCGCCGGTCAGCCTGGAGCCTCCGCTCGATGCTGACGGTTTCGAACGAACAGGTGTGGAAGCCACATCCGGCTCCGAAGTTTTAGGAGTTGATAACGAAGCAGCTGCCTTCTCTGGTTCTGGTTTCTGTGCCGGACGATGGCGAGCTGTCTCATCATGCGGGCGATGTCGGGTCTCCTCGCGACGCTGACGCGGGCCTTTTTTAGATGCCGGGGCTCTCATCGTTTTATCACGCCGGTTTCTGTCACCCCGTAATGTTGACTCATCACGTTGAGGGCGTTGAGCTTCGCGCACCTGTCTGCTTTCCCTCACGCGAGTGCTGGCTGGTACACGTGCTCTTCTTTCACCAGGCGCGGCTTTTCGTGGGCGAACCCGGGTAATGGGCTCTTTACGAGCAGTTTCGCGCTGGAACTGCCTTTCCACGACTGCCGCAGCGACCGAGTCGCTCCAGACATTGACAACCGCGCGAAAACGGTCGAAAAGCCAATCCGCACCTATTATCAAACCGATCCCGGCGTAGGCTTCTTCGGGAAATCCTCCAGCTCGAAGAACAAAGACAAGCAGGAAGAGGCCGGCAAATGGAATCGACGCCGCTCCCAGCGAAACCAAGATGCACACGACCGCCATTGTTACAACCTGCACAACTGAAAGACTCATACCGAAGGCCTGGGCGACAAAGAGGGCGGCTATCGCTACGTACATAGCGGTACCGTTCAAGTTCATCACCATCCCCAGCGGTAGAGCCAGCGATCCGGCGCGGCTGTCGACTTTGTTTCTGTCTACAACACCCGCATAGGTAACCGGAAAGGCAACCGACGACGAAGCACTAGCGAAGGCAGTTGACAGGGCAGGTACCATATTACCAAAATACCTCGCTGGGGAGCGATGACCGATAAATTTGAGGACGACGGGCAGAACAATGACACCATGAATCAGAAAACCGGCGCCAAGAGTCAACGCAAAGTAAAAGAGATTACCAGAAAGTTCGCCCAGCGAGTCGGACTTCATCGCTACAATCGAACCGACTACTGAAAATAAGCCAATTGGCGCCACATAAAGAATTACATAGACCAACTTGAGGATGATCTCATAGATACCTCTGAATAAATCTACAACAGCCTTCGCCCGTTGCCCGACAGCGGCCAATGCGCCCCCGAAGAAAAGGGAACAGATGATTATGCCCAGATATTGCCCTTCGATTACAGCCTGAGGAAGGCTGGTCGGAATAAACGAGAGTAGAACGTCGGTAATGCCCGTCGATTTCAACCCGGCCACTTCCCGGGGTAGAGTTGCACCAATGGTACTAACGCCCCAGCCGGGTTGGAGGAACGTTGCTAAAGCGAGACCAATGCCAACCGCAATTACAGTGGTGCCAAGAAAGTAAACTAAAGTAGTAACCAGAGGGCGTCCAAGCTGGCGCACATTCCCAAGCGAAGCTATACCAACTATGATTCCAGCGACTATAAGCGGCGCCACAACCAGTTGCAAAGCACTCACGAAAAGCCTACCGATGACACCGATGGATAACATCATAGCAGGGAAGTAATATCCGAACCAGGCACCCAGGATAATTCCTGCCAGCATCAGAACGAGAATCGTGTTCGTTGTTTTACTTGTCATATCAGCAGAAGTTGTCTTTCTCATTCACCGTGGAAAGAACCGCGGCTTACCGTATATCGGCATACATTCGTACCAGCTATTTGTCCCTTTTTCAAAGGGATCAGACATTTCGTATCGAATACACCGAATACTATGACATGACCGTCCGGTTCACAAGTCTTTTCTCATTAGTTTCTTTTTAGTCCGCCAGTCAAAGTTGCAGCCTCTTCGTTTTGACAATTGCCTTTGCACCAGCCTTGAAGCGTCAAAGAGGACAGGTCTTTATCGTGCTTGAATGCTCAACAAAATTCTTCAAAAAACTTCTTGCCCGGTTGCTAACCAGTACGTAACTTACAATGTAAATATAGTTCCGTTGGGGGTGGCGCAATAAAAAACTGCCTGAGAACAAACCCCCACGACCTGATCCGGGTAATACCGGCGTAGGGAAACGGAGATGTAGGTTGCATCCCCACGGGCCTTGTATCAGGGCCAACCTATCGATTCAGGACGGGACCTTGCTAAACCAGTAAACCTGTTAATGCGAGGTTGTGTCATGAAACATTTCACAGTTCTCCTGGCGCTTTTACTGTTGGCTTCCAATGCGACCGCCGCTTTAGAACTGACAGGTGTCGTTGTCGACTCCGAGGGAAAGCCGTTGATCGGTGTATCAGTAGTTACCAATGTCACCGGTATCGGGGCTGTCACCGACGAAAACGGAGACTTTTCCCTGCGTTATAGTGAGCAGGTGACTCGAGCCACTTTTTCGTCGGTGGGGTACCTGTCGCGCCAGTTCAAATTGATTGACTTGCCGGATACAGTTGCTTTGACCCCAATGTACTATCCACAGGAAAAAATAGTTGTCGTCGCAGGGAGAGCGGAACGGGGACTTTCACCGGTAGCTTTCGAGGATGTTACCCGTAGCGAAATTGAACGTGACTACAGCATGGGCGATGTGCCACTGCTGTTGACGTCCACTCCTAACTTCTATGCCTTCTCAAACGCCGGGTTCGGTCTAGGTGAAACCGAATTCAAGATACGTGGCTACAACTCGAAGCGGGTCTCTGTCTACATTGACGGGGTCCCGCTGAACGACCCGGAGGATCACGCCACTTACTTTGTCGACATTCCTGACTTCGCGGCCGAGATTACAGATATCCAGGTCCAACGGGGAGTTGGTCTCTCAATGTACGGTGACGCATCATTTGGGGGGTCTATCAACATCGCTTCGGGGGGCATGGCTCGGCCGCGCAAGGTAACGCTGACGACCGGTTTCGGCGGTATCTACGAAGGCAGCGACTACATCGGTGACATGCGCAAGCAGTCGATGGAGTTCTCGTCAGGTCTGATCGATGGACGTTGGTCTATGTCGGGACGCTATTCCAAACAGTACTCGGACGGGTATCGCGAGAAATCCTGGTTTGACAGCTGGGCTTACTTCTTCAGTCTGTCACGCCTCGATCCTAACATGACGACGACTCTCAAGATCTACGGCGGCCCCGTCAACTACCACTTATCCTACTACGGCATCAGTAGAGACTCTCTGGAAACAAACCGACGCTTCAATCCGTTCACGTACGACAACCAGACCGGTCCCTACAACCAGCCACACTATGAATTGCATAATATATACCGTCTCAACGACCGGACGACTCTGATGAACACCCTGTACTATATCAGAGGCAAGGGGTACTTCGAGCAGTTCAAAGACGACTGCGACCACGACGAGTACAACATACCGTTTGTATCCCTTTCAGACGCTTCCGTTACCGAGATTGATCTGGTGCGCCAGAAATGGGCCAACAAGCACCAATACGGCTGGAATCCTCGACTTGACTGGCGCCACGACAAGGGCCGGGCATCACTCGGCGGTGCCCTTTACTACTTCAGCTCTGAGCATTATGGTCAAGTGGTCTGGGCAGAGAACCTCATTGGAAGCATTGATCCCCGCCACCGCTACTACGAGTACTTTGGCAGGAAATACCTAGCGTCACTGTTTGCAGACGAGAGTTATCATTTGAACCCGCGGGTTGCTATAGCAGCAAGCTTACAGCTGAAGTATATGAAGTATGATTTCAAGCAAACGAAGATGGGAGCGTTCAAAGGCCATCTGTATGACCTCGAATGGCTGTTCCTTTCGCCGCGTATCGGACTGACATACACTATTGACCAACAGACAAGCGCCTACACAAGTTTTGCCCTCTCATCTAGGGAACCTGACGATGCCGCCATCTACGATGCTGACGATCCTGACAAGTTCCCGCAGCTTGAAGTCCTGTCCAACTCCGGCGACACGCTCTACGAGTTCGGTGATCCAACTGTCGAAAGAGAGCGCGTCTACGATTTCGAGCTGGGTCTCGACCATCGCGACGATCGTTACCAGTTTGGGGTCGGTTTATACTGGATGATCTTTGAGAATGAAAATGTCTTCGAAGGCGGTTACGATGCTGACTGGCGAGAGATCACCATATTCATGGATCGCTCGATTCATACCGGAATCGAGCTAACGGGCGCTGTGGAGCCTGTAGACAACCTCACCATCAGCGGTAATTTTTCCCTGAACAGAAACCGCATTACAGAATACGACACGACTCTCTTCTATTCCCTCGATTCTATAGCGCTGCCGGATACCATCACGCTCTACGAAAGTGTCCAGGTTGACTATGACGGCAAGACTACGCCGCTATTCCCATCATACCTTGGCAACCTTGTGCTCAGCTACCAGGGTGAATGGTTCCGTCTAACCTACTGGGGTCGGTTCGCGGGTCAGCAGTACGTAGACCTGTACAACATCGAGCAACTAGCAATTGACCCTTATTTCACCTCGTCGCTGGCGGCAGCGGTTAGCATCAACGACTTTCTCAACGTCGGACGTCTGACGCTGTCGGCACGGATCGACAACGTTTTCGGCGAGAAGTTCGAAACCTCCGGCTGGGCGCTGCAGTACGCTTCCCGCCAGCCGCGTCAGAGTGCAGTGATCGACGCGTGGAACTCCTATATAGTGGGCGCTGAGCGAACCTTTTTCACCCAGTTGAAACTCGAGCTGTTTTAGCGCAGTTGAATGCATGTTGTTGACTATGCCCTGATTGTTCTCTATCTGGCTATCCTGCTCTATCTGGGATTGGTCAGAAAACTTGGGGAGGACAGCTCAACCAGTGAGCTGATCGTAGGCGGGCGGGTACTTACCCTGCCCGCCTTCGTTGCCAGCTTAGTGTCAACTTGGTATGGCGGGATTTTAGGGGTAGGTGAGTACAGCTTTAAGTACGGGTTGTCCAACTGGCTCGTCTTTGGAATTCCGTATTACATCGCTGCATTTCTATTTGCTGTATTTCTCGCCAAAAAGGCCAGAGAATCCGAGGTCCTCACTATCCCCGACCGCCTGGCGCAGGCCTACGACACAAAGACCGCCGTGGCGGGTTCCGTTATCATCTATCTCATGACCGTCCCGGCAGCCTACGTGTTGATGTTAGGAGTCTTATGCCAGTATCTGTTTGGCTGGCCGTTCTGGTTGGGAATTGTGGCCGGAACGATATTCTCTGTTGTTTATGTCTACTTTGGAGGATTTACATCGGTGGTGCGCACCGACCTCTTCCAATTCGTATTGATGTTTTTGGGGTTTATCATTCTACTGGTGATTGTGTACTCCACCTACGGCGGTCTCAGTTTCCTCAAGGAAGCAGTTCCGCCGTCCCATTTTACCTGGCATGGAGGCAGAACTGGCTGGTACGTAGCGACCTGGTACTTCATAGCTCTGGCAACAATTATCGAACCGGCGTTTTATCAACGCTGTTATGCAGCCAGAGATGCCGGTGTGGCACGTCGCGGAATACTCATTTCTATTGTCTGCTGGGCCTTTTTTGACTTCCTGACTACCGCCTGCGGCCTATATGCCCGGGCGATCCTCCCCTCTTTGCCCAACCCAATCGGCTCCTATCCGGCTTTGGCAATGCACGTTCTACCGGTGGGCATTCTGGGATTGTTTGCACTGGCGCTGTTGTCAACCGTCATGTCAACAATCGACTCCTATTCGTTCTTGGCAGCTTCTACCTTTGGCAACGACATCTTTGGACGGCTTTTCAAACTCAACGACCGGGGTATTATGTTGTACACGCGAATCGGACTAGTCGTATCGACTTTGCTGGCGGTAATTCTGGCGCTATTTTTTCGCTCGGTCGTTGACATCTGGTATGTGTTCGGTTCGATCGGCACGCCGGCACTGTTGGTGCCGGTGTTCTTTTCATTTGTCGGCAAGCACCGGCTTCCGGCTAGGCAGGCGCTGGTGTCCATTGTGCTAAGCGGAGGCCTGTCGCTGGTTTGGTTTGTATCCCAGTACGTGACTGGCAGCGGACAGTTCTGGCTGGGAGTTCAACCAATCTTTCCCGGATTATTCTGTTCGCTGTTGCTGTTTGCGATATATGCAAAAAGGGTTGCCCTCCCCTTGCCAGAAACGAAGGAATAGGTTATTATTTTACATATATGACCGAACCGATCTATTTGTCAAAAAATGGCCGCCTCAAACTGGAGGCGGAACTTAAACGGCTAAAATTCGAAGAACGCCCTAAACTTGTCGGTGAGATCAAACGGGCACGGGAACTGGGCGATCTCAACGAAAACGCCGAATACCACGCTGCCAAAGAAGCCCAGACTCATCTGGAGCGGAAGATTGCCGAGCTTGAATACAAGCTGTCCCGCGTACGCACTATTGACACTGATCAAATTCCTAACGACAAAGTGTACCTCTTCGCAAAGGTGCTTGTCAAAGATCAGCGCACCGGTGAGGAGATACTATACACCATTGCTCCCTCTGATGAGACCGATGTTGACAACGACGTCATTTCGGTAAAATCCCCCATTGGCGCTGCCCTGCTGGGTAAAGCAGTAGGTGACGTGGTTGAAATCACCGTTCCGGCCGGAGTGGTGAAATACCAAATTCTCAATATCTCGCGAGACTAATCGGTCGGGAGAATTTTCGTTTGCAGAGTGACATTCCAATGCGATAAGGTAGATTTGTGGGCAAGAAGTCTCGGTCAAAATCACCAAGGAGGCACCAGCACACTGACTTCGCAAAAGCAATAACGGCCAGGGGTGAGGAATCCCTTTTCGATATTCTCAACGGTTTGAAAGAGCCACCCTTCTTGTTGATTCTTGACGGCGTCCAGGACCCGCATAATCTGGGCGCCTGCTTGCGTTCAGCGGATGCTGCGGGCGTGCACGCTGTGATAGCTCCCAAGGACCGGGCCGTCTCGCTCACTGACACGGTGCGGCAAGTCGCCTGCGGAGCGGCGGAATATGTGCCGTTCGTGACGGTCACGAATCTGGCGCGCACTCTCAGAGAGCTCAAAGAGAACGGCCTCTGGCTGGTCGGGACCGCTGACAATGCCAAGCATAGCCTATACGATATTGATTTGTCCGTACCGCTGGCGCTGGTCATGGGAGCAGAAGGAAAAGGATTGAGGCGCCTTACGCGCGAAGGCTGTGATTTCATCGTTCATATTCCAATTGCAGGCTCAGTGGAATGTCTTAATGTGTCCGTAGCGACGGGCATTTGCCTCTTTGAGGCTGTCCGGCAAAGAATGAAAACCCGTTTGATACAAAACCCCGCCGAGTAAGCTCGTCAGCGGGGCTTTAGGTCTATCTTACGATACCACCCACTCCCGGTATTTGCCGTCGGATGATATACTCTTCTTATGCTCATCAGCGCTTGACTGGTAGCCAACTAATAATGGCCTAATAATCGCGTTTTGTCAACAAAAATAACCTCTTGCACGGCAAACTGCTTCACAGGAGAAGGAGGCACCCCTTAAATCCCCAGACGTCCATCCAGATCATAAGCCAGAAATGACCTGTAGAGGTTAATTCGCACAGATTTTTGGGATTGCTTTTACGTTTTCTGAATATAACTTATCTCTTTAAGCTGAGAAGAATGGAGTTGATTTGGTGTATATGAAACGTATCTGGATAGTCAGTGTTTTTTTGTATTTGGTGGTAACCGGGTGTCGCCCGCCGCTTGTCTCCGAGAATAACATCGATAAATACAACTATGTTATCGCCTCGGTGGATGGGCGCTACTCGTTAACCATGCCGCAACTGTATGATCGGATATCTCACAGCCAGCTTTTGCCCCACGGCGGGACGCTGGAAGCCAGAGATGTGAAGGCTTTATTGGACAGTATCCTGTGTGATACGCTGGCAGGATTTAAGGCTGAGGAAATCAAACTCGACCCGTATTTTGAGTACAATCGAATATTTATACAGCGTTATCATGAGTTCTTAATCAAGAAGTATTTGGATGTGATCGTTTACAGCAAGGTGTCTGTGGATTCGCAAGAGGTGGTGGATTTCTATTTCAGTCGCCCCGACCTGTTTACCGTCCCGGAGCAAGCCTTGCTCTACCAGATTCTGATTGCACCGCGCGAGTTGATAAACGGTGCCGACTCTGTCTACTATCGATCCCTTACCCCTCAACAATTCGAACAGAAAACTGCCGAATATGCCCATCAAGTACACAAGCTCCTCGATTTAGGCGAGACTTTTCCCCAGGTTGCTTTAAAGTATTCACATGATCGCTATCAGGCGTCAGCAGGTGGACTTGTGGGTTGGACACCAAGAGGAATCTATCCTGACCCATTCGATTCGCTGGCATTTTCAATGAAGCCGGGAGAAATCTCGCAGCCGTACAAAGACAGAACCGGCTGGCATATTCTGTACGTGGAGGACTATCACCCTGAGGGCATCCCGTCCTTGAACGAAGAGCTATATCAATCAGCGAAAATGTCGTTGGAAAGGGATAAAGCAAACAAGCTTGGCCTCCCGATTATCGACTCAGTGCAGCAGCAAGTACATCTGGTCTTCAATGAAGGTCTTCTCGACACCAATGTCTATCACGTGGAACGCACCACATGGGCTGCAATCGTCAACGATCAAGATACCATTAATTTTCACGAATTAAGCACCCTGGAGGAGCGTTTTCGTAAAAAGTACAACGTCGCGAACACCTCTCCTCAAATGAAAAAGGAAATGCTCCATCAGATTGCTAAAAGGTACGCTGTTATCGAAGCTGCACGGGCCATAGGCATTGACACCTTACCGGAAGTGGTTGCCCAGAAAGCCTCACTCCGACACAAGTATGCTAAAGAAATAGTCTTACGGGATCGCTATAATCCCACCTGGGAACCTCCCGATAGTCTCATTGAAGAATATTATAACAAACACATCGACAATTTCCTGGTCAAGAAACCTTTGAAGATACAGCAAATTGTTACGAACGATTCCGTGTTTGGGGAGTTTTTACGCGGTCAAGCCATGGCTGGTGTGGATTTCATTGATCTGGCAAAACAGTACTATCCCGGCGAGCCGAGCATCCGCGCTGATTTGGCCAATCTTGGTGACATTGGCCCCGAAGATGTTTCCCCTGAGTTCTATCAAGCGGCGCTAATGACCCCGGTCGGCGAGGTGTCACATCCGGTTAAAACCCAGTACGGGTACCATATTATCAAAGTTCTCAGTCGGACTGATTCAGTCCGGGTTGATCAGGTAAGGCACAAGATTCTACCCATCTTGAAACGAGACCACGCCACTGAAGTGTTCAACACGTTTCGGGATCAATTGTATGCCCGCTACAATGTCCGTTTCCCGGGAAGAGTCTACCCCATCCACTTAAAACCGCTGGATATTCGCTCCAAATAGAAATGACCTCAGAAAGACCACCGGCAACATCAGGTGAGATCACCTTCACCCGGGAACTAATGCGCAAGGGGACACACATGGGAGCGCTGGTGATTCCGGGCGGCTACTATTTCTTACATTTGGATAAAGCTGAAATGCTTGCGATTATGGTCCCAGTAACCCTCTTAATGATTCTGATTGACATTTCAAGACTACGGCAATGGCTCTTTTGGAAATCATTTGCCCAAAAAATCATCTCCCCCATTATCAGACCCCATGAGTTCGCAGGCGACTTCACCGGCGCTACCTACATACTCCTCTCAGTCTGCTTGACGGTCGCATTGTATTGTAAACCTATAGCCATTGCAGCGATGGGGTTTGTCATAGTCGGCGACAGCATGGCTGCTATTATCGGGCGGAGATTCGGTCGACATAAGCTGGGAAAGAAATCCATTGAAGGGTCTCTTGGCTGTCTTTTGGGGGCTGCCATTGTGACAGTTTTTGCGCCAGATTTGCGACTGGAAATCGGGCTTTTGGGTGCTGTGGTGGCAACTATTGTTGAAGCCTTGCCTCTTGGCATTGATGATAACATTACAGTTCCAATTCTTGCAGGGCTTTCAATGACACTTCTTAGCAAATCTCTAATGAACTTTTAACAAGAGAGGAATTTTTTGTTGCCTTTTGGGAGAAAGAACGTATAATTTCTATAGGAAGAGTCTTAAAACTCCATAGGAGGGCGTGATATGACCAAGGGCAAGGTTAAGTATTTCAATGACTTAAAAGGTTGGGGCATCATTGCTGCCGAGGACTCACGGCAGGACATCTACGTCCACTACACTGCTATTAACATGAAGGGATTCAGAACACTAAAGGAAGGGCAAGAGGTTTTTTACGAGCTTGCCCAGACGAGCAAAGGACTTCGGGCTCACAACGTGACTTTGGCCGGGTAACTGTTTTGGACATATTGTGAGGAAAGGCCACCTGTTGCGGTGGCCTTTTTTTGTTAAAAAATGAGGTAATGTCAAAATTAGTGTGTAAAAAGGTATATCCATGTAAGTCATGCCGCTTTTGCAGTTAGTCGTGCGACCTCCTTGATTCGC
>CAZYRH010000063.1:5713-14054 GCA_964650395.1 uncultured Ignavibacteriales bacterium | reverse complement strand
CGCAATAATGACAGGGTCCTCCCTCATTGTGGTACACTTTCAGATACTTCTGAAAACGACCGGTCTGGCCGTTGACTCCGGTATAGCTGTCGACAGAGGTGCCCATTAGCCGGATGGCCTTCTTCAACAGGCTCTGGATGTGACTGTGAAGCTTGATGAGCTTTCCGGTGGAGAGTGACGAGGTCACTCTTTTCGGGTGAATCTTCGAATAATGCAGCGACTCATCGGCGTAAATGTTGCCCAGCCCGGCCAGAAAGCTCTGGTCAAGCAGAGCCGGTTTGGCCATTCTATGGCTCTTTTTGAAAAGACTCACAAAGTCACTCGGTGAGATCTCCAACGGCTCCGGTCCCAGGTCAGCCAACCCTTTCTGCTCCCATAGCTCATGATCATAAAACAGACGAAGTCTGCCGAAACGGCGGGGGTCATTGAAGCGGAGGTGGAAACTTCGTTTCGTTTTCAAGGTTGATTTGAAATCAAAGATGACCAGGTCATGCTTTTCGATAGGATGCGACTTTTCCACATAAAGCAAGCGGCCGGTCATCTTCAGATGAACCCAGAGGGTTACCCCACCCGAGAGGCTGATGAGAATATTTTTCCCCCGCCTTGAAATGCTCAATATCTTTCTTCCCTCAAGGGTACGGTCAAATCTGCTTGAGTCCAACGAACTGCTGACATATATGGAGCTGGGTGGAGCATTGACATGAACCTTGGCAATGGTTTCCCCGACTATCGTTTCCCGCAGCCCTCTGACAACTATTTCGACTTCAGGCAGTTCCGGCATTTGTTGTTCCAAAAGTAGGGCAGGAGTCCCCGACTCCTGCCATCAATACACTCGTGGTCGGCAGATGTCCACATCTGCCACTAAACATTCCATCTTGTGGTCAGCGTACGTCCTCGCTTGTCCTGAGCATGTTGAAGGGTGCGCCGACTTGTCTCAGTCCACCACGATTGCAAGAATGTCGGGACGTTGCACGATTAAGTACTTGTTCCCTACCAGCTCTACCTCATCCCCTACGTACTTGCCATATAAGATTTTGTCACCGACCTTTATCTTTTCCTGAAGATCTTCGTCAGTTCCCACAGCGATTACCATGCCAAGTCTTGGTTTCTCCTTCGCCGTATCTGGAATAATGATTTTCCCTGACTTGACCTCTTCCTCTTCTACCCTTTCAACGACTACGCGGTCATCCAATGGCTTAAGCTCCATAATAACATCTCCTTTCTCTGTTACTGAATACCCAACAATCGATTGATCTTTGGCTTGTCGAAACCGACCACCGGCCGGTTATTGATGAACACTACAGGTACACCTCGATGCCCGCGGCGTGCGAGGTCCTGGGCCGCATGTGCATCTCTGGATACATCAACTTCCCGAAAGTGAATACGTTTCTCTCGCAAATAACGCTTCGTTACTTCGCACCAGGGACAGGTAGACGAGGTGAAAATAATTACCCTGGGCTGGGTTGTTGATTTAATCATATTTATTTCTCCTTTAACCGGCATCTGTTCTCTTGGTTAATCCTTTTTAAGAGAATAGTTCTTTTCCCCAGCGACCACCGGCACATCAAGCCAGTTCTCCGGGGGTACAAAAGGACAGGCGTAATTCTCACTGTATGCACACCAAGGGTTATACGCCTTGTTGAAATCAAGGATCCATCTTCCATTTGTGGTGCGGTCCGTCGAATCAAGATCAAGATACCGACCTGCCCCATATGATTCCTTACCACTTGTCTTATCTCGAAAGGGAATAAACAATCGTTCTTCTTCGGGAGAACTCTTATAGGCCTGAAGGGTACACTCTTTATTTCCAACATTGAATCGAAATTCACCCCATCTCAGGAACTGCCTGATAACGCCCTTGGTATCTTCGACTTGTATCGTGTTCTTATCACTATGTTCAAACAGTTCAAGTTCAAATCTGAAATTAGGGTCTATCGGATAATAGCTAAGCCCCATGAATTCCGGTCTTTCCTGCAGTGGAATTGGGGATTGCCAATGTTCCGCAAAAAATCTGTTCTTCTCCTCACGTTCATAGTCAAGTCTCTCTTCCCATTTATAAGCTGTTGTCATACTCACTCCACTTGTTATGTTTTTGTGAAGTTCAAGATGTAACCCATGTTATAATTATCATCGTGTATAAGTTTTTTATAAAATTGTCCTTCAAAATTAAATTTCGCACTTTCTATCTCTTTAATAATGTCCTCTAACTTCATATCTGATAGATTCCATAATGGTTCGTCTAATTTATTGTGCTTTGGATAAACTGAAAGAAGAGCATAAGTCTTTAAAACTCTGTAAGACTCGTCATATATTTGATTTCTTTCCAAGGCATCCATGTAGTGTAACACATCGTAAAGCAAAATCACATCAACGGACTCATCCTTGAGATTAATCCTTGACTTTGCTGATTGAGTATGCATCGGCACTATATTTGTTAGCTTTTCTCTCTTTGCTGTTTCGATTAGTTCATTAAGAGACTTCATATCATTATCCGCTGCGTATACCTTGCCTTTCTTCCCCACTACCTTTGCCGCTGGAATTGCATAATGACCAACATTACAACCGAAATCCAACAAGATTTGTCCTTCTTTGATACCAATGTTCTCCAGAAATATCACGCCGCTCCCCCGTAGCCATTCTTTAACACCTGCTCCCGTGGTCAATCTTCAACCTCCCGATAATAGTATTATTTCATATAACCGAAGATAATCGAGTTAGTTCATTGCCTGGGCGGCAAATGTTCACATCTGACGCTCAGTATGATTCAACTTCACCCGCTTTTACTACCTTACCCTCTACTATCGAGTATCTTATTCAAATACTGCCCCGTATTTCGCGGGCGGCAGATGTCCACATCTGCCCCAGTATCTCCTATTTGGTCCAGCTAAACTCCTTGTCAACTCTCAACAAACCGGCACGATCACTCAGCCAGTCCGAAACGCTTGAGTATGGCCACCGGCAAGCATCAGAAACCAGCCCAGCTTTCACGGGATTGTTGTGAATATAATCGAGCTTAATCCTAAACTGTTCCTGCGAAGTAACTACCAAATCATCAAACCTCGGCTTCCATAATCTGAAATTACCATTTTGCCAAAGTTGGTTCCTAAATAGGCCGAGATCAAGCGCTTTAATTCTCTTGGCACTGAGAATCTTGAAACTCTGCATAAATCGAGACAGTTGTTCAACATGCCGAAAGCCAAGGAGGGCATGCAGATGGGATAGCATCAAGACATAACCCACCAATGATACATTGTAATGCTCTACGGCTTTGCCAAGTTGGTCAATGACTGCCCGAGCTATGACATCATCACCAAATACAGGCAGCCACTCAGTCACTGTGGTTGTGACAAATACCAGGGCTCGCCCAGAGAGCTTGAGCTGTTTTCGGACAACCGTGTTATTACATCCACATCTCGAAAGCTGAATCAACTTTTGGCGGCAGATGTGGACATCTGCCGTCCACAAGTATTGTTATCTACCGCCAAGTTACAATACACGTTACTATCTCTGCCCATTAAGAATCCGATCCAAATACTGCCCGGTATACGAGGCTTTGTTGTCCGCCACTTCCTCCGGGGTGCCGGTGGCGATGATGCGGCCGCCGTCGTCACCACCTTCCGGGCCAAGATCAATGATCCAGTCAGCGGTTTTGATGACGTCCATATTATGCTCGATCACTATCACCGCGTTGCCCCGGTCAACTAACTCGTTGAGCACGTTGAGAAGCATCCTTATGTCTTCAAAGTGCAGTCCCGTGGTCGGCTCATCGAGGATGTACAGCGTCCGTCCGGTGGCTACCTTTGATAGCTCCGTCGCCAGTTTGACCCGCTGCGCCTCACCGCCGGACAGCGTGGTGGCCTGTTGGCCTAAGCGAATGTAGCCCAGACCGACCCGGTATAATGTCATCAGTTTCTTTTTGATGCGGGGGATGTTTTCAAAGAAAGTCAGCGCTTCCTCTACTGTCATGTCGAGGACGTCGGCGATCGTTTTGCCCTTAAAGTTAACTTCCAGCGTCTCTCGACTGTACCGTTTCCCCTTGCATACTTCACACGGGACATACACATCAGGCAGGAAGTGCATTTCGATCTTAATAATACCGTCTCCCTCGCACGCTTCGCACCGTCCTCCCCTGACATTGAAGGAAAACCGCCCCGGTAAATAGCCGCGCGCTCTGGATTCGGGCAGCCCGGCAAACAAGTCACGGATATGGGTAAAAACGCCGGTGTAGGTAGCCGGGTTGGAGCGAGGGGTGCGACCGATTGGAGACTGGTTGATGTCAATAACCTTGTCAATGTTTTCAAGTCCTTCGATGCTTTCATAGGGAAGCGGCATCGTACGACTGGAGTAAAAGTTACGGGCCAGGATGCGGTATAGCGTTTCGTTAATGAGCGTCGACTTCCCCGAACCGGAGACACCCGTTACCACAACAAACATACCGAGTGGAACCTCTATGTTCACACTTTTGAGGTTGTTGCCGGTAGCACCTTTGAGGTGGACCGATTTGCCGTTAAGGCTGCGCCGGATTTTCGGGGTTTCAATGAATTTCGCTCCGGTGAGATACTGTCCGGTAATTGACGTTTTACATCTCTTGATAGTGCTTGGTTTTCCAACAGCTACCACGTAGCCGCCGTGAACGCCGGCACCAGGGCCAAGGTCGATAACAAAATCAGCCTGTTCAATCGTTTCCCGATCATGCTCGACAACCAGCACGGTGTTGCCGATGTCGCGAAGCTCCATGAGAGTGTTGAGCAACCGGCGGTTGTCTCGCGCGTGCAGTCCGACGGAGGGTTCATCAAGAATATACAGCACTCCCATCAGTCGGGAACCGATCTGGGTTGCCAGTCGTATCCTCTGCGCTTCTCCACCCGACAGCGTTGAGGCGGCGCGGCTGAGCGTAAGGTAATTCAAACCGACAGCGGACAGAAATCCCAACCGTTCGCGAATCTCTTTCAAAATCTGTCGGGCGATAAGTTGCTGACGTTTGCTCAGCTTTATGTTTTTGAAGAACCTGTTCAACTCTTTGACAGACATGTCGGCGACGCTGTCAATCGTTTCCCGGTCGATTATGACCGATAGAGCCTCAGGACGAAGCCGGGCGCCCTTGCACGTCGGGCAGGGAGAGATCGACATATAGTTTTCAATCCACTGACGCACTCCGCTTGATTCAGTCTGCCGGTAGCGCCGCCGAAGATGGGGAATGACCCCCTCGAAAGTTGACTTGTACATCCCCGACCCTCTCCCCTTGCCGGAAGTATGCTCGTACTCGAACGTGATCTCCTCTCGGCCTGAGCCATAGAGAATAACCTGCTGGACCTTGGGCGAAAGCTTATTGAAAGGGGTGGAAAACTTGAAGTGGTAGTGCCCGGCCAACCCTTTCAGCATGTAGCGGTACCAGTTAGGCATTTCAGCTCCCCCCCAGGGCTGGATGGCTCCTTCAGTAATCGACAGGGAGGGATCGGGTATAACCAGGTCGGGGGCGATTTCCATCTTCTGGCCAAGTCCGTCACAGGTCGGGCAGGCTCCATAGGGAGAATTGAAGGAAAACAGACGTGGACTTGGCTCCTCATAGCTGATATTGCAATTTAGACAGGCAAACTGTTCCGAAAAAAGCAAATCCTTATTCTTGATATTTATCAGCACTGTCCCCTGGCCAATCTTCAGAGCGGTTTCAACCGAATCCGCCAGTCTGCGCTTTGATTTGACCTTCACTACCAACCGGTCGACCACTGCCTCGATAGTGTGCTTCTTCTTTTTGTCCAGTTCAATATCAGAATCAGCCTCGACAACTTGCCCGT
This sequence comes from uncultured Ignavibacteriales bacterium, assembly GCA_964650395.1. Lineage (GTDB taxonomy): Bacteria > Zixibacteria > MSB-5A5 > GN15 > FEB-12 > CAZYRH01. Next base: position 8,259 of record CAZYRH010000063.1, on the reverse strand, counting down.
TAACCCGCAGCCGTACAAATCCTTCCCGCTGAGCCTGTTCGATTATCTCTCTATGTTCCCCTTTCTTGCCGCGTACGAGCGGTGCCAACACCATTAGGCGGGTTCCTTCTTCAAAACTCAGCACCGAGTCAACAATCTGTTCTACGGTCTGCTGAGCAATCGGCTGGCCGCACTTGACGCAGTGTGGAACTCCCACTCGCGCAAAAAGCAGGCGGAGATAATCATAGATTTCCGTCACTGTACCGACTGTTGAACGAGGATTCTTGGGGGTGCCTCTTTGCTCAATCGAAATGGCCGGAGAGAGACCTTCGATAAAATCCACGTCCGGCTTTTCCATAAGCCCCAGAAACTGGCGAGCATACGCCGAAAGCGATTCAACGTAACGGCGCTGGCCCTCGGCGTATATCGTGTCAAAGGCCAGTGAGCTTTTCCCTGAGCCGGACAGGCCGGTTATCACCGTCAGGGTGTCGCGTGGGATTTTTACATCAATGTTTTTGAGGTTGTGTTCCCGGGCGCCTTTGACGTACAGAAATTCCTTGTTTTTTTTGTATTTGTTGTAATTTGCCATCTGCCATCCAAAAAAGCCAACCGGTAATATAGCCCATTGAAGCCGGAATATAAAGGAGAAAATAGGAAGTTAGTTTCACTTTTTTGTGGCGGGCAGCATGCTGTCTGGACATGGGATTTAAGCCTCGATTTTGCAAGTGCCTGTGTTTGGAGGCAGCCGGATTTTGTCTTTCCGCATGTCGAAGATCGATTCGGACGTCATGGTTCGACTCCGCTCACCATGACAGTGGTAAGCATCCCCTATCGCATGCGCTTCGTCACCCTGAGCGGAGTCGAAGGGCGAAGGTAAGATAAGGCAATGCCTTACACGCGGGAGCAATCATAAGGTCTTGTCTGTCCACAATAATAGCTGGAAGCAGGCGCAGAAAAAACAATTGCTGGAGCTAGATTCCGACCCTATATTGCCGCCGTGGATCTGGACAGATATCAACATTTCATGAAGATAGCGTTTCAGGAAGCGCAGCGGGCGTTTGAAAAAGCTGAAGTACCGGTGGGCGCCGTCGTCGTGTTTGAAGACAAGGTTATTGGGAAAGGGCATAACCAGACTGTGGCACTCCACGATGCCACCGCCCATGCGGAAATGATAGCTCTCTCAGCCGCATCCAACCATTTGGGCGATTGGCGTTTGGAAAACTGCAGTTTGTTTTCAACCCTTGAGCCGTGTGCGATGTGCACCGGCGCCGCCGTGCTGTCCAGGATTAAAACAATCGTCTACGGGGCAAACGATCCAAAATTCGGGGCTTGCGGGTCAATCCTTGACATCCCTTCTGAAAAACGACTGAATCATCATATCGAAGTGGTTGGCGGGGTGATGGAAGCTGAAGTGTCCGAGTTAATGAAACTGTTCTTTCAGCAGGTGCGAGAAAATAAGGCGATAATCAATTGAATACCTCTCACCAAGCCTATGCCAAGGAATTTAGAAAGAGCAATCTTCTTGCTGCAGCACTACTCATCGTAGCGCCTCTTGTTTATTTGCTTGTTGCCTATGTAATGCAGGTCGATGTAAAGAGCGGCGGCGAGATGGACATGCTGTTTTATATCCTTTTGATCGTAGCCATAGCACAACCTGCGGTCGTGCCGTTAATTGAACGGTTCCACCTGAACAGGTACCGTGCTGGTGCAACTTCCCGCATGAGCCCAGGTCAGTTTTTCACCAGCCTTAGCATCATTAAGTTTGCTTTGGTTGAAGCTACATATATTTATGGACTGGTAGTATATATTATTACCGGTGATATGATGAGAATGTTGTATTTCTATGTTGTGGGAGTGATCTGGTCGGTGGTCTACTGGCCGCGACGTGAGGCGTGGGTGAGATTCTTTCGGCTTGTCGAAACAAAATGAATGACAAACTGGACAACAACGATTATGACCTGAACCAGATTATCGTAAGGCCGTTGTACTTCGGTTTGGTCTCGAATATCCTGATTCCCATGGCCTTGCTTCTGGTTTGTTACTACCTGCACGTTCATTATGGCCGCGATAACAAAGTTGGTGAACTCGCTAACCAGCTCTTCTTTATCTTTGCGGCGCTGGCTTTGTTTCATGCAGTTTTCGCCCTGTGGTGGCGCTCAAAAAGGCTTCGTCAGCCGATGGTCAGAAGGAAAGAGACATTTGAACAGGATGTAACGAGTGGCTTACTGAGCGCTTGCCGACCGGTATTTGTGATTATAGCTGCTATATCTGTCTACGGATTCCTATACTTTTTCCTTACCGGCCGATTTACGGAAATGATTATTTTCGTTTTTACCTCCTTTGTTGTTTTCCAACTGGTGCGTCCACGACAGGGCCTCGCCCGCAAGCTGATTGCTCAGCAACAAAAGCTGATCAAGCAGGGGCAATTCCGGTCGTGGTAATATGATTTTCTAACTGTGATATAACAAATAGTAAGGCAGGTCTCTCCGAGACCTTCCATACCAATATCTCACAGAGCTTTTGACTTACAAAACTATTACCAGGCGAGAAACGCATACTATTACTCT
>CAZYRH010000063.1:0-5613 GCA_964650395.1 uncultured Ignavibacteriales bacterium | reverse complement strand
CAGAGCTTTTGACTTACAAAACTATTACCAGGCGAGAAACGCATACTATTACTCTGACCGGCTCGGCTTTCGGGGAGCAACCATGATGGATTTTTCTCTCTCCACAGTCACCAATCCCGACTTGGTTCTGCGGGGCTTGCGGACATAGCGCCGCTGGGTGTATATGACCGGTGCCAGCGAGTCACTCTTGGCTTTGCTGAAGTAAGCGGCAATGGCGGCCGTCTCTTCAATCTCACGCTTTGACGGTTCAAAGGACTTGTTGGGAAACTTCATAACCACGTGTGACCCGGGACACTGCTGGGCGTGAAACCACAGCTCGTACGGCTTGGCGAACTCAAAGGTGGTGCGGTCGTTGTCAGATCCGCCGCGCCCAACGAAGATTCTCAATCCGGCGGAGAGGATGTATTCCCTGAAAGGGAGTCTCGGCTGAATTTGCTGCTTCAGCCTTTCCGTGGGAAGAAGTGTTGCTATCTCCCGTTCGTAGCGGCTTCGAGCCGATCCAAAGTCCTCTTCAAGTTCAGACTGGATTGCCGTTATCCGTTCCAGTTCCTTCTCGGTAATGACCAGTCGCCGTTGCAAGAGCTGAAGCCCCTGGTGCGCCTTTCGTAATTTTTTGAAGTAGGCCTCAACGTTATCTGCCGGTGAAAGCGCCGGGTCAAGGTGGATAATCATTTCAACATGTGGTTCAACGTACGCATCCGCAACAGTAATTTCGCTCATCCCCTTTTTAATTCTGTCAAAGTTGATCTGCAAGAGCTCGCCTTTCTTTTTGAACTCTTCGTAATCGGAAGCATCTTTGACATCCTGCTGAACCTTCGCACGTCGCCTTTCCAGTCGTTTTAAGGTGCGCTTTAAGGCATCTTTGATGCGTTTCTCTTCATCTACAGTTTCAACTTGCGTCTGGCGGAGGGAGGTCATCGCAAGAACCGCCAGTGACAAAGACTTGAATTGCTCCGGCTGTTGCTCAACCGATGACAGTTTGAACGGGTAGACCTCGAGCTGTCCGGCTACATTGTACAGGTAACCCACTTCCGGGCGTTCAAAGCGGGCCACAGTGTCACTGATGCTTTTGATGAGGGCATCAAGGGAACCATCATCCATGCTCTGCAGATCAACAAAATCAAGGCCGGCTCGCATCATGGTTTCTTTTGCAAGCGTGCGGTTGAAACCGAGAATATTCTTCTCAAGGAACAAAGGCAGCGGAAGCGAGGCGTCACTTTTTTGGACGATTCGGTCCCTAATTGCCTCGATGGAGATTTCCAACGGGTTTAACCTGTCAGACTCAGGAGGCGGCATATACCTGTCACCATCATTAAACTTACGTTTGCGCAAGGTAGCCAGCTTCACACTGTCTTTATCAAGCAGCCAGATGTTGCCGTTAGGCCCCAGAGCTTCGACCACAATTGAAAGTTCCCACTCATCTTTATGGACAAGGATTTGAAAGATGCGATCAAAGCCAAACTGCTCAACCTGTGTGATATTAGCACCTTCGAGCTTGAAAATCGGCCACGGTTTCTCACTGGTATCGATTTTGACTTTGGAGGTCGGCACCACAAACGTCCCATAGCCGGCAGGATGATACACAAATCCAAATGCCCGGCGTGAATTGCCCTTCTTGACGAAGAAGTAAGCGGCTCGTCGCTTCTTGTAGAACTCGGTAGAGACGACCTTCCCCCCAACTACCTCCTTTTGGAGTTCGGCCACCAGCGCCATGATGTGCAGAGCGGTTTGCATGGGGCGAATATACACACCCAGCTCTAAAAGAACAACTGCGGCTCAGGCAATCAACTCCGAAACCAAACCGGAACTGTTTTTAGAGGGCAGAAAAGTTATGCTCAGTGGGACCAACTCACAAAGCAGGAAACCGCCGATAAGATATAGCCGAAGCTGCTGGTTTTTTGAACAAACCATACCTTTCAAGTGTAATAATAAATGGAACCTCCTTTTGTGAGTTGGATGGGACAGCAGATTTTAGACCCACTATACCCACTGCGCGAAGATGGCGGAGCAAGGACGCTCCGCCACTTTTTATTATGAAAGGCAACACCCATCATCTCTGAGAGCGCACCAGTCTATACAGGTCGGGCCCCGTAGTCCGTAGCAGACAGACAAGAAACCCGACACGTTACCTGTCGCCTATGGGCATGCAGGCGGTGGCGGGCCACCACGGAACAGGTAATCAACCAGGTAGGTCAGGTCAGCAACATTAATTTGCTCACCGGGATCGCCGTTAACGTTGCCCTCTTCCGTACATGGCGGCGGTGGACCACCCCGGAACAGGTAGTCAACCAGATACGTCAGGTCAGCCACGTTGACCTGATCTCCATGATCACCATCAACGTTGCCGCGAATCCCGATACAACATCCACCACCACCGAACTCCTGCCAGAAGCCATGGCTCAGACCGTAGTTGGTCGAGCTGCCCTCACCAGCCGCCGTCTGACCGACAGTACCCTTGAGGGCGAAGTTTGTAGATGATCCCTCAGTACCTCCTGATGAGATAACCTGCCAATTGATCTCTTCGCCGGTTGCGGGTTCAGCGGTCGATGTCTTCGTGCTGTCGGCGGAAAGGCCAGTCTGAACAACAAAGAGAACAGGAACCGCTAACAAGGCCAGTTTTGTAATACTCTTCTTCATTTGATAGTTCTCCAATCTACTTGTTTATGCTAAGGTAGGTTAAAACTCCTGTAGTTTTGACAACATGTAAGATGTCGAAAGCACCATTCGTCAAGCTCAGGACAGGCAGTGCTTTCGACCTACTCTAAAGAGGCTTGGAAATTTTCTACCGGCTCCAGCCGCTTGTCTTCGAATCCTTTCCGCTTGGCAACCACACGGTAGGTGAAATGTGCATCACTTTTGCCGTCTTGCAGCTCTATGACGACGAAATCCGTCAGGCCACGTTTTACATACACGCCCTTGCAATCGTCATTAAGCGAAACAAACACTTTCATGGGATGTTCTTTACTAATCGTCACGGTTTCATGATACAGCGGATCAAGGTCTATATGTGCTTGGCCATCTTGTAATCGCCCCTCACCGAAATCCTCAAACCAGACTTCTGGGGACTCCTGAGAGTATACTTCAGTCATTCCACGTGACGTTTGTACAACAGCACATTTAGAACCACCACACGTTACTGAGCTTGCCGTTAGAGCACCAGTCACATTCACGTTACCCGAAAAATAGCCAGCCCATCCGGTCCCGTTTGGAGATGCTTCACCCCATATCGCTCTGCCCTGCGCTCCCGACTGTTTTAGTGTACCCTTTACTCCTGCTGATCCGGCAGCAGTTGACCAAGTCTCACCGAAAACACCTGTACACTCGTCACTCTTATTCGGGGCATCGCTTTTCAGTCCCTCGAAGTATCCACCTCCTGGTAAAGAAGGAACACTTCCAGGGGTCTTTGCGAGGAGGCATCTGCCAAACACACCGAATGCGGCTCCGCCACAAGGAGTACCTTCATAACTTGCGATACCCCAAACACCGGCTGCTGATCCGGCACCTCCGGTCATATCGTTACAGCCCCCTGGGCCACCTTTCCCGCGCCCCTTTGTTTCTCCATACACTCCGATCCCTCCAGCGTCACCGGACTGAGTATTGATGCCATAAATCGCCCGAGACTCGTTGGTAGTGCCTTCGGTCTCCGAATGGAGTTTATAGCCCGGACTTGTCGTTCCGATACCAACATTGCCATTGCTGTTAATGCGAAACACCTCACTCGTGCCAGGCCCCGCCAGAACAACAAGGTTATCCCCTGATGCTCCGATGTGCGGAGCGTTGACAGTGGTCCCAGAATTGAATCGTGCAAGTGAATATGAGCCAGATGACCTGAGGGATAGGTACCCTGCGCTTTCTACACGGAGTTTTTCACTCGAGGTGGAACCCGTCAATACGACAAAGTCGTCTCCGGAAGAGCCGATGTGTGGTGAATTGACGGTCGCCTGATCTCTAAAACGAATTAACCCTTGAGGTCCCGTTTGCTGAAATTCGGCCGTTGTTGATGATCCCACCACGTGAAGTGGACTCGCTGGCGTAGTGGTCCCGATGCCCAAGTTGCCATCTGGAATCACCACACTTCTACCCTGGAGCGGGTCGATTACCAGGTGGCCATAGGTCCCGTCATGCCTCAACTCGTGATAGTTGATAAGGTCTCCATAGATTCTCAGATCTTGGTACGCGCTGACTGTTCCCTCCACGTCGAGCCGTGTGCGAGGAGCCGTCCTCCCGATGCCGACGTTGCCGGTACTCAAGTTTACGAATACGCCTTTCGTTCCAGTTTCCCAATCAGCGATTCGGAGAACGTCGCTTCCCCCCGTCCAGAGCCCACCGTCGACAATGGGGCCAACAATCCTGATTTGCCCGCCTTCGTAACCTGCCACAAGAGGGGCGCCTCTAACGTCAAGGCGTCCAATTGGGCTCGTCGTTCCGATACCGACGTCGCCACTGTATCGATCAATCGCTATGTAGGGCGAAGGGATCGTTCGCGGAGGGTTGGCGATGGCCTGACCGATGATGAATTGATCAGATGCCCCGATTCCGATTCCCCAGGGAAATATTCCCGACTTTGTGAGCCCGATGTAACTCAGGTTCTCTGCCACAGCCGCACGCGTCACCCCGAAAGATGAATACGGCCAAGTGTCTGGTGTGACGCCATCATCTCCAATCTCCGTTACGCCACGGACATCCAGCACACTATAGGCATTAGGATTCGACGTGCCAATTCCAACGGTACCACCCAAGCGATAGATGTCATCACCTGCAATTGTCCAGTCGCCGTCGTCCCCAGTGGCTGCTGTGTCTGCGTAAGCCGCTCGGAAAGCATACGCGACGCTCGTGAATCTCGTCCGGGGTATAATCTCCAGGTCATCAGCAACCGTAATCCCCAACCACAAGTTTGGATTGCTGAACATTTCAGATGATAAGGCGTGGACTGTACCCAGTTGAACGCTGAATAAGCCACCGCTCACTTCTACTAACAGTGTCTCCGCCCACAGACCCGTTCCAGAGGCACTGTCGTCATAGATGGTAAACGTGACGGTATATTGACTGTCCACCACCGGGCTGCCACCTGGGTCAGTCAGCCGCCCCTGGTAGTTGATCATCTGCGGCACGTCAGCTGCGGAGAGCGACACCAGCGCCAAGACCGTAATAGTGAATCCGACTGTAAGTAGGACCATACGTTTCATGGTGTTACTCCTTCTGTTAGTTTGGGTTTATGAGTGTTTCCTCTATTCTACTCTTCCTGTGACTTGTAACTTGTGCCTCACTCACTTCTCAAGGTAAGACCACCTTTGCCAAAAAATATGCCTTGCAAACTTAGTACTTTTTTTAAACCCCGGATACAATAAGTATAGTATTAATAATTTATTTTGCAATTGTTTTCTGCGCATTCCCAGAAGTGTGAAATAGATATTATGGTACACTATATGACAAGTGAATGTGGCATAAAATACTCAACAATGTTTCGCCGGGGGACTCAATTACTTGAGCAGGTCAGCGTCCGGCATAATCCGAACGAGTAATATCTTTAGAAGTGTGTAAAAGGCAGAAGGTGTATCCCGGTACAGACCGGGCAGATAGGTAACAGAATAGACCGGGGACATAGGTAACAGG
>CAZYRH010000062.1:0-14429 GCA_964650395.1 uncultured Ignavibacteriales bacterium | reverse complement strand
AAACCTTGCTGGCTGAGAGCCGCTCACCGCCCAGAACTATTCGAATTATCTCCTCTGATGGTGACTTCCGAAGCTGTGTATAAAAGAGTCATTAAGAAAACCAAGCCGTCTCGTTGAGTGCAAGGTTTAGATTGAAAAAAAGGCTACTGCTAAATATCCCAGTCGGCCTTAAAAATATTCCAGTTTTTCGGATCATGTAAACACTCACTTAGTCCCGCACTTTTGGGAGGCAAATATAACATTAGCTTATCCTCGGTATCTCTCTCGATGAACCCCAAAGTTTTCCCCAGTTCTCTGGAAAGGTTCGTATTAGTAGTAAACATGCTGACCACACTTACTTTTTTTCTTTGTCTCAGATGCCACAAAAACCGGCCCATAAGTAAGATATGAATATCCCGCCGCGAGGAAAACTGTAAATCATCGATGACACATCGATTTTCTTTTAGATGATAAACAATGAACCCCTTTATTTCGGATGTTTGCTTGTGCGTAAGCGCAAATACGCAAATATATGATATTTACAATAAGGACTACCACAGAACTTCCAGTTCAAGTATTTTGCATCACGCACCCCAATTAGCTTTGATTGACTTAAGACCTCATTCCAGAAATTATCGAAACGCTCATCAAAAAAGGACATCGATTCCTCATTCAAATCTGCCTTAAGGATTGTTTTTTTGCTTTTGGGATTGTGCTGCAAATATATATTTATCAGCGGGGCTATGATTCTGGCCAACAATGGGTTGATTACTTTTTTTAACTTTTTATCAGCCCATAGCATATTTGCTATTCGTGATATATCGTCTACTTTAACATACCCAACCCTTTCCATTATTAATTCGGATTGTGGGTTTGGTATACTATAAATAAAATCAAAATTCTCCTTAGCATATTCAATTGCCCGTCGCTGTAATTGGAATCCAAGGAACCCCCGGATGTTCTTATTGACTGCGAAATCACCGGTAATTCCAGCCAGATACTGCCTCCCTGAGGCTACCATCCGACGCGGGAAGATCGAGACGCAGCCAACTATTTCTCGTAAATCAGAAAGGCGAGCCACAAAGGTATCTGCCCGACCACAGGGATTGTTGAGATACATCCAGTCAAAGCGATCGGGATTAAAATCGTTGAAGCTGGAGGACAGAACTCTTGGATAGCGTCTTTATCTCGGGTTAGATCTGCTTTTTCGATATCGCATTTTCTCATTTCACGAGCCTTACATTATTCTATATCTTCCCACTCAAGAAACAGAAAAAAAGTAACCAGAGTTCTTTTAACATAAGACTTCTTTCGCAGCGAATTTCTTACAGACCATGATGGGAACAAGAATTTTTTACTTTATAAGATTTACTATCAAAATCTAAACGTAAATCACATATATAGCTATAAGCACTTTAGATTTTCTCACTGTTTACAACATAAGGCTTTCACACAACAAATACGTTATTGGTGAAATCATCTATAAGGATAGCCATTGACAGGTGAAGAAGCAATGGTTACCTCAGTCCACTATTTACTTCTCTGCCGCGGAAACAGGGACTTTACATGTAACATATCCAAAGTGAAGAGTGGTGTCTTTTCCAAGGCGCCGAGCATTCACTTATCGTAGCAGCGGTTCCGGCAACAGCATCATGCGCTTAGCACCCAGAAACTACAGGCTCTGACAGGCCAACATGTTCCAATAGACCACTTCACGCTTCCAAGAGACTAAGCTGTAATATTCTTACGCAGTTTCGGCCCCAGCCACCTCGTTAATCCAACCGGCAGGCGCTTCCAAAGCGACGTGGCAAAATTCAGCTTATGCTTATATGTCGTTGGCAATGATCTCTCGCGGTCCTTAAGGAGTTTGAACTCCCAATATAGCGGCTTGGGAGTAGCGCCCCACCGTATTTTGAATTTATAAGTTCCCGAGCCTACAGACGAACGTCCAAAATCGAATTTGTGAAATTCGTGCGTAAGAGCGTATCTCATGGACTCCCAGTAGAGGATGTTATTGGGATAGAGGTTAAAGAATTCCCGCAGAGACGAAACCCAGGGGACGGCCATCAACCCCTTGTAATAGAGACAAATTGCAGCTCCAACATAAGTCTTACCAAACTTAACAAGAGCGATTTTAGAATACGGCTCGAAGACTTCCAGGATGTTTTAAAAAAAGGCAAGACTGTGTGCAGGAGAGCCTAAATCTCGCATATTTTCCATCCATATCTTGTAAAAGATAGGAAGGGCAGGCAGTTCTCGAAAATCGACTGCCAATCCTGCTGTGGTAGCCTTTCTTATTCTGTTACGTCTCTCTGAGGGAAGAGATTTCCAAAGTCGCTCTTCGTTAACACTGAGTTCCATGGTGAGCGTTACCTTGGATGTATCGACTCGATATCCATTTGTGTTATTCTCAATGTGACGGAGCTCAATATAATCGACGTTTGACTTTTCTGCAATTAGCAGCGCCCCGGATAGTAACAGCTGTGTACTCTGCTCATCCATTGCTACAAGGCCTGCAAAATCTAAGAAAGGCAGGGAAGTGAGAGAACTGCCAAATAGTCTGCTCCTGATGAGGGTCAACGGGAGAATTCCCGTAACGATGCTATCACGCTGCGTGAAAAGGTAATAACATTCATGTCCATAGGCGCATTCGATAACCTCTTTCCACTCGAAACGATGGTATAGCCAACAGTGTCGATTATCGTTCACAAACTTGTTCCAACAGTCAGAACTACTGGTGTCACAGACAAAAATACTAACCATACCACAGCATCTTTTAATAGAATCCCGATCCAGCCCAAAAGATATAGCTGCAACCTACTATAGTCAATTTCAACCTTCGTGTCGCCTGTAAACATCTTTGGCTTTAGGGGTAACAGCGCATCTGTGTCCTCCATGTACATCGTTGAACATGCGAAAGTATCGCTCCGCGATTCACGACACTGGGCATTCTGGTGAACCGATTTAAGGAGAACCGGTCAGGAAACCGTAGTGATTTATTGAACCTGAAAAACAATGTTCGAACTGTCGGAATAGATTTTTGTGTAAGCTATGCTATATTCCAAAGTATCAACCAGATCATCCGGTTAAAGAAATGCCTTGTGGATAACGATGTACTTGACACTATCTGAGGCCAACTGCTGTTTCTGGATGTAAAGGTCAGTATAATTCAGACGGTCTATCAGGGTCTCGTGAAGTTTGCGAGACACTACCCCCTGAACAATCGGATGCTCATGGATAGCCTGATACATCATATAAGTATTTGACTCCAAATACCCGCCGGGAAGGTCGAGGATGGCGAAACTCTCTGAATCCCTTAATATGACATTGTAGCAAGAAGGAAGGTAAACCGGGGTCATTTCTTTTTCTACGGAATAATAATCCACCAGAATCAAGACTATTAATGCTGTTAAGATATAATTCTTGTATTTGCCCAGTTTACCAAAGGAGTAAAGGTAGTTTATTCCCATAGCGAGTATTATCCCAAGAAATAGGTAACCATAAAAAATATGCCGTGATGGACAGCGAATATTTGATAAGAAGGGTACCAGGTATAGTATTTTGTATGGTAGTAAGATGGGGGTGGAATATCCTATAATATGAAATGTGGAACCCATTGATATTATGATAAGTGTAATTAGAGCCAACAGATATGGTGCTGCTTCTTTTTTTATTTTCTTAAAAGCAAAGATTATGATGGCCAAAGCTACCAGGCCGAAATAAACTGCTGTTTCCCACACTTTGCCGGTAAATGAGTCGTTTACTGCTTTTATCAAAGATATATTGCCGAGAGTATGGTAATGGCCTGGCGTTATAAAACCTAAGAGATCCGACACATAATAATTATGTCCGACTGCCGATGCCCCAGGATATTTGAGTCCTAGAATAATCATGCGCACCAGCCAGGGAGAAATGGAAATGAGAGCCAAAAAGGAAAGGAGCGCTGATTTGGCCGCAACATCAATAAGCAGAAGCCGTCTTCTGCGAATGGCAAGGTAGATATATGAAAGCGCCATAAAGTAAAAAGCAAAAATCATGTGGTTCCAGCTACAGATGGCATTCAAAAACAGAAACAGTGCACAGATAAGGATGTTTTTCAGACCGCCCTCTTTAATGGCCTTGATGAAATACAAAACGAAGAAGGGTATGAATTGAATCGAAGCGATATTTATGTGACCGCCGGTGTGATGAGCAAAATATGCCGGACTGAAAGCGAAGATAAAACCAGCCACGAGCGCTAGCGGGATATTACCCAAAAGATAGCGGGCGAGCAAAAAGGCGCCCAGCCCTGAAAGGATGTAAGTGTGAAGGATGAGAAGATTGTACGCCAACACAGGGCCGTGAATATGTATGAGCAGAAATGACAAAAAAAGGTTATACCATGAATATGAATGATAAAGCAGGCTCGTTCCCTAAGGATACAGCAAGAATTTGGTCGATGCAAACTCTCCCATTTTACCGGTAATGACATTAAATCCCCACCAGAAATTCCAGAGATTTTGCATATTATCCTCGGGCGTTCCAATAAGCGCCGTGGATATACTCCCCAGATACTGGGGAAAATATAAAATTGTTAAACCTGTAAAAACCCCCAGCGCCGGTACGGAACCATTTCTCCATACAGATTGACCATGCTGATTAATTATTTCTGTTTTGGTAGGGATTGAACCTAAAAAATGTTTATAGATTCTATATAGGGCGTAGTAAAACAAGGCAGATAGCGGGATAGATAGGAAAAGCAGTTTGATTAACTTCGACGTAAAATCCATTTTTCACTCATCTCTGTAAGCAGGAAATGAAACCCTCCACGAGCAAAAAGCAACCAATAACAGGTAGGACGATCTGCAATCACAATCGCCGTTGCTGGCAATATTCAAAACATTATAAAGTTGATTCAAATATACGATTGCGCTGCAACAAAACCCGGATGAGTGGCCAATTTCCCAGCGATTATCATAAGTTCAAATCATATTAACGCCGCTCCTTGTTGAGCTGTACCAACACGTTCAAAAAAACACCTCTGTACCATCCGGTACAGTGGCAGAGCAATCTTCGCCATTCCTTTTATCAACTTAACCTATTGAACATTAAACGATTATCCCGTTAGCGAGGAAGTGGCATGTCGGTTGATACTATCTCGATCGGAAGCAAAACATGTAACAGTTAACTGATAAAGAAAAGGAGAAGCAACTATGATCCGCAAGCTGTTGGCACCGATTCTGGTTGGGGCATTGGTCTTCTGGGCGATTGGCTGCTCGGAAAGTCCGACCCAGTCTGTGGGTGAAGACTTCAATCTTGATGATGAGTTCGGCGGCTACACAACCTCTCCGGAGATCCCGGGCTTTGGCGATCAGGAGCTGGTGGGTGAAGCAGAGGGTGATTCGGCATACGACGATGAAGAAATCCAGTCCCTCCCAGAGGTTGATTCGATAATCGCTGAGCCTCAGACCGGTTATTATCATTTGAGGGCTGTGTGGGGACGCCTGCAGTACGATTCCACTGTTACAAGTGTCACCGATTGGAGCGGTTCTTTGAGCGTCTCGCGGGGGATTGAGATTATTCGGAGGGTGATTCGCTTTGAATCGGGCCAGGACTACATTGTTCGCCCCCGCACCGATCCCAAGATTATTGAGTGGGTTTCCAAAACCACCGTTCATAACGACGGCCTGGCAGTTGACATCTTTGTGCCTCCCATATTTGACACAAGCAAGGTACCCGAAGTCGATTCCCTTGGCGACACCGGCTATATCATCGTGATTGACACATCATATTCGGCAACAGTGTCATTTGCAACGGGACCGTACAGCCGAACATTTGACCTTGAGGAGCTTAAGTCCCTCGATACAGTCATCTACCTTGACGACTCGAATGCTGTCGCCTTCCAGGCATTTGAGCTTGACCGTTTCCCCTGCCCGCGGGGTTTTCTAGCTGGTCGCTGGGGGTATGACGAGAACGGAAACGGCCGGTTTCGCGGCGTATGGTGGTCAAAAAGTCCAAGTGCCTTCCGCTGGTACATCAGCGGTTATCTGAAAGGGCATTTCGGCAAAAACAACGCAGGCCTCAATGTGCTCTTCGGCAAGTGGATTTCAAAAACGGGAGAGTTCAGAGGATTCCTCAAGGGAACCTATGGTCATCGGCCAGTCGTGGTCGACAATCCGGCTAATCTGAGAAGAGCCCACGGCTGGTTTGCGGGACATATCTACAACGCCGATCGTGAAGAGATAGGCGTCTTGAAGGGGAGGTACAGGTCAGCGCCGAGGCTTCATAATGGCTTTTTCCAAGGTCGCTGGAAACTGCACTGCAACGCAACTGTGCCGGACCTGTCTGACCATGAAGAAGGCTTTTAGATGATTTTGCTACGGGATAGAATTCCGGCTTGGTCCACAACCCAAGCCGGGAATCGAAAGTTGCTGGCCGTGGCCCTCTTGCGGCCGGCATTCTCTACTTTTAGGCCGCGTAGATGTCCTAAAACCGAGACGAAAAAAAAATTAAAAAAAGTGCATTTTTTTCTTGCCAAACGAACCAAATAGGTATTTATTTTGTTATAAATAGTAAAATAATGGTGTTTAGAAAAGCCCCCCCTCTGTCTCTTACCGAGACAGCCCTGCGTTGGGCAGGATTAGCAATAATCCTGCCCTTCTTTTTTTGCTGCTATTTTTTGTAATTGAGCTCCTCCTCAAGAGCGCGTAATAAGGAATCTACATTGAAGTCTTTACTTACTAACGGATTGAGGTTCAGGTATAGATGATATGCCTCCTCTTTCTTGGCCCGGTCGTCTTGAGAGGCAAGGCAATTAGCGAGGTTTATTCTGTATGCTACCGAACTGGTATCTTTGTCTACCAGCGACCGGAAGATAGCCTCGGCTTCTATGTAACGCCCGTTGCCTATCAAGTACATGGCTTTGTTAAGCAGGAACTTGTCGTTGACGCCGAATTTGTCGATTGCGCTATCAATAACGTGGAGAGCCGTCTCAGCCGAGTCAAGCTCGATTGCCAAGTTGGCAACTTTCAAATAATTGTCGGGGTTATCAGGCTCCTTTTCAAGAAGCTTGCGATAAAAATAATATGCCACTTCAAAATTCTTGATTTCCAGGTTCAGCTCGGCCAGTTCACGATCATATTGCTCGCTGGGGTCACCTGTTTTGATCAACACGTGGATGGCTTTGATGGTGCTTTTCCAATCCCCAATTGCTTTGGCAACCTGGTACAGTATGAGATTAACCTCCCTGTCATCGGGAAAAAGCATGGCCGCCCGTTTCAAGTAGAAAAAGGCGGAATCGTACAGATAATCCCGCTGATAACTGACACTGAGCAAGTACAACAGATGACGATCTGACGGCTTTTGGGCCACGGCCTGAGATAGGTATTTTCTCGCGTGATCATAGTCTTGATCTACAAACGCCTTTTCGCCTGCCTTTTCTAACTCCTCAAATGTCTGAGGCTCTTGACTGCAACTACTGAAAAAGACGATGAACAGGGTTGCAAATACGATTCTTCCCGTCCAATGCATCACCATTAATCTTTCCATGTTGCACTATAGAGCATTACCCCTTGTAATTCAAGCTCTTCAAAGGTAGTTGGCGCGAGTTAGCAGGAAAAGAGCTATGTATACTACTCAGTCTCGGCCACAAGTACCTTTTTACCGCCCGCCGGGGCTAACAGCCACGAACGAGGGCACACTTTCAGAGATTAATTCCAGTTCTGCAGCAAAAGCACGGGATGGTGGCCTCAGTTGACAACTCAACCCAATGGCGTAAATTATGGAGTGACCCGTATAGAGGACTACAACACAACAACTCAGGTACTGGCTCTGTGCCTGTTCTCCGGCGTACAACCCCGGCTTTTCGAGGCTCTCATTAATCACTTTGGCAACCTTGAGGAGATTCTCAAATCAGAATCCAGCTCCCTGAAGGCGATAAAAGGCATGACTGCCGAAACCATCAAGAAGATAACTACCGCCGCCACCCACTTAAACAAAGCTGTCGAATTTCATGCCGGCCTAAAGGATCGGGACATCATAGTCAAAACACGGTTTGACCATGACTTTCCCCGTCTTCTGTTTGAACTGAACGATCCGCCACCGCTGTTATACCTGCGCGGCAAGATGCCTGATAATACCAAGAAAACAGTGGCTCTGATCGGCACTGAAAACGCCACTAACGAAGGGATAGAACTAACTGTGAAGTTAGCTGGTGTCTTTGCCGAAGCGGGAGTACAAATCATTGCATCTTTGAGTAAAGGTATCGACGCCGCCGCTCATCTGGGGGCAAAAACGGCCGAGGGGATTTCTTTTTCTATCATCGATTCGGGATTTGATCATATTCTTCCCTTAGAGCACATGCCTCTGGCGATAGACATTGCCCAATCGGGAGGAGTGATTAGCGAATACCCTCCGGATCATGCAGGCACGGATGAAAACTTCAAAACTTCCAATAGAATCCTCGCCGCTCTGGCTCAGGCGGTGGTAGTAACAGAGATTTACAAAGATTCAACACGCACCCATGATATTCTGGCATGCTGCAACCAGATTGGTAAGCTGGCTTTTATCATGATAGACCCCCATCTTGGGGCACTGGCTGATGCAGAAAGCCTCCATGAGGTAGTTTCAATGGGAGCCATTCCGTTGGTCGGCCTGGATAAAGCGGATGATGTCATCAAGTCACTGGTATAGTCGTCATGGACGATCAGTATTATACCATCAGGGCACCGTCACAACATGAGATAAAGGTAAAAGGCTCCCGCTTCCTTGCCGAAAGCGAAGTGGTCGCCTCTGTGGAGGAAGCCCAGAGGTCGCTGGAGAGGATTCGCAAACGAGAGCATGCCGCTACTCATCACTGTTATGCCTACCGGGTGGGGATATCTGATCAGATGAGATTCAAATACTCTGACGACGGCGAACCGTCAGGGACAGCCGGGCGGCCAATTTATGACGTCATTTGCGGCCACGATCTGACCAACACCATCGTGGTGGTAACCCGATATTTTGGCGGGACCAAACTCGGAACCGGCGGGCTTGCCAAGGCATACAGCGAGGCTGCTAAACTGGTTATTGGGAAATCAGGCGTAAGACAAAACTACATAACAGCATCTCTCAAAGTTGAAATTGAATTCCCCTTTCTCGATCAATTGCTCAAAACGCTGCCCAAGTATGCAGCTAAACAAAATAAAGCGGAGTACTCCGACCGGGTCACACTGGAGCTTGAAGTGAGAAAGAGCAAAGTGGAAGACTTGATCGCCGAGATTACCAGACTGAGTGCTGGGAATGCGAAGATTGAAAAAAACCAAAGGTCATAAGCCCCCCGTAGCACTGGACTGTTTGGGGATGGGGATTATGCCTCTCGATCTTTTGTATACCATCGAGCAGTTTCCCCCACCCGGGGGAAAAGTAAATGCTGTCGATATGTGCCTGCAGGGAGGTGGCCCGGTGCCCAACGCCTTGGTGGGATTATCACGGCTTGGGTTGAGAACGGCGCTAATTACCGTTGTGGGGAATGACTGGATTGGACGAGTCGGCATTGAAGAGTTGAAAAAAGAGAAGGTTGACTACCGCTATGTAATCATTAAAAAGGCCTCTTCCGCTACGGCAGCGGGATTCATCGAACAGGGAAGCGGACAGAGAACAATTGCCTTTTACCGAAAGGTTTTTCTTAAACCGACAGACTTGAAAACATCACGTTATCCAATACCGCGCCTAGTACATCTTGATGGCAGAGACCTGGAGGCATCGATCAAACTCGCCAAATGGGGAAAGCGGGTGGGAGCGTTGATCTCATTCGATATTGGTTCAATACGCAACGACGTTTCCCATATTTTCCCCCTGGTTAATCATTTGGTTGTGGCCGATGCCTATGCTTTGCCTTTCACTGGCGCCAAAACCATCAAGCAAGCGATAAAAAGACTAAGGCGTCATTGTCCGGGCAGTATTGTTATAACTGAAGGAACTCAAGGCTCCACTGGTTTTGAAAAAGGCGAATTTATTTACCAGCCCGCATTCAAGGTTAATAGTGTCGACACAACTGGCGCCGGAGACGCCTTCCATACCGGCTATTTGTTTGCTTTACGGCAAGGATACGATATGGCGGCTAGGCTCAGATTTGGTGCGGCTGCAGCGGCTCTGAAATGTACCAAGGCCGGAGGACGAGCTGGCCTGCCGATATTAAACCGGCTCAAACGATTCCTCAACAGCAATCCAGAGACCTATGCTTGATTACCTGGCCGGCATTGACCGGATATTGTTCTATTTTATTAATGTCCATCTGGCAAATCCCATAACAGACTTCATCATGCCTCTGATTACCTCTGACATGCTGCTTCGGGCAATCTATGGTGCAATTGTTGTGGTGCTGCTCTGGCGCGGCGACAGGCGACTGCGCTGGCTGGTATTGTTTTTGGCCGTGACTTTGGTGATAACTGATCAATTGTCAAGCCGGGTGTTGAAAACACTGTTTGAGCGACCTCGCCCATGTCACGAGTTAAGTGCGATAAACCTGCTGGTAGCCTGCGGCTCCGGTTTTTCCATGCCGTCATCCCATGCGGCCAACGTGTTTGGCCAAACAGTTCTTTTTTCTTATCATGTCAAAGCAGCCCGATGGTACCTTTTGCTGTTCGCCACGCTGGTGTCTTTGAGCCGTATTTTTGTGGGTGTCCATTATCCCTTTGATGTGCTGGCGGGAGGGCTGCTGGGCTATCTTGTGGGCAGCATGGGAGCCGTCGCATTTCAAAAGTTTGAGAAATGGAGATTGTAATATGATATATCTCATTGAGGCTGTGAAGGGGGACATCACAAAAACAAACACCGAGGTAATCGTCAACGCCGCCAACAATCACCTCTGGATGGGAGCTGGGGTGGCGGGAGCGATAAAACGAGCCGGAGGGGAGATCATAGAATCCGAAGCTGTCAAAAAAGGACCGATCATGCCGGGCGAGGCGGCTTACACCGGCGCCGGGCGGCTGCCGTTCAAGATCGTCATTCATGCCGCCGTCATGGGACAAGACCTTCGCACCTCAGGTGAGCTGATCAGGCTGGCAACGATCGCCAGTTTGAATATTGCAGAGAAGTTGAAGATTGAATCGGTGGCCTTTCCAGCTTTTGGCACCGGTGTGGGAGGCTTCCCGATTACTGCCTGCGCCAACATTATGGTTAAGGCAGTGCGGGGGTATCAATCGCAGTCTAAGAATATAAAGCGAGTTCAGTTCTGTCTTTTTAACGAACTGAGCTACAAAGTGTTTTCAGATCGGTTGAAGAAAGACTCTTAATCAATTGTTTTCCGAGGCAATTTTCACTTTGAATCGTCCGTCAAACTCCAGCGGAGCACCGGACCTGTTTTCATAACGCCCCTGAATTGCACCAAAAAGGTTTTGGGACGTAACTGAATCGACAACAAATGTTCCCGAAGCCGGCAGAAATATCTTTGATTCGAGCGGGAGTTCGTATCGCCCCAGAAGTTGAACAAAAGAGTTACCAGCCAAGACAATTGTATCCACCGTTGGCTGATACGGTAACTGCAGGTAAATACGGCATTTTAAGTACTCATCAAATCCCAACATAAATGCCCGATGGTTTTCTGATCGTTCCCATCTGGTTCCGGTTGTAATAATAGCAGTGCTTGCAGAACCGTCTACGATCTTTACCTTGGCATACGGGTCATTCAAGGCAGAACCAGAGATAAACTCAGCTTTTTCAACTTTAACTTTCTTTTTATTCCCTTCACTCATCATATACAAATCAAGGCGATAGCGACTGGAGCATCCGAACAATAAGACAGCGCCCACCAGATACCACAGAAATCTTTTTTGGGTCGGTTTTGTCAGTGAATAGGGCATGTTGTATTATATGAAGTCATTACTGCCAAGTCAAACGTTGGCCCCTAAACCCCGCCCAGATGCGTTGACAAATAGCCGTATAAACTCAGAGCGGCATTTCTACGATGCGGTAGCGTTTGTGTAATGTGGCACCCATCTGCTCTATAGCACGGAGCATCAGATCGTTGGTTTCCAGGATCCAAGACAGCTCCCCCCATGTATACCCCTTCTCCACCCCCCGGCGGTAAGTTGAGACATAAAGCATCGAGTCGATACCTCGCTTCTGGAACTCTTGATTTACTCCCAGCATGATAGTCCGAACTCCGTCGATCTTGTTTCTGATCTTAGTGTGCCATAACAGCTTCAACAGTCCAAAGGGAAACAGCCTCCCTTTCAGGTAAGCCAGAGCCTGATTGATGTTTGGCAGAGAAAGCGAGAAAGCTACCGGCTCACCCTCATGTTCAGCGATGAACACCAGATTTGGATCAACAATTTGTTTCAACTGATGCGCCGCATGGAAGAATTCTTCTTCCGTCATAGGTACAAAACCCCAATTTCGTTCCCAGGCATTGCGGTAGATAGAATTGATTTTACGGGCCTCGTTATCGAAATCTGACATGTTTATGTTGCGGAGGTTGATTCTGGAGCGCACCCTCATTTTGTCTACCACGGTTTGAATGCGTTCCGGAATGGGATCATCACTGGTAAGCTTGTACGCTAGCAGGTCCATGACCTTTTTGAGTCCGAACCTTTCAGCCAGCTTAGGCAGGTAGGAGTGATTGTATGTCATCATCATCACCGGCGGGCTGTCAAACCCTTCGACCAGAAATCCACACTCATGGTTAGTAGAGAAATTCATTGGCCCGCGCATTTTGTCCATGCCCTCTCTCTTGAGGGTTATCATGGCCACCTTGAGCAGCTTAGACGCGATTTCAAAATCATCCGGGCAGTCGAAAAAGCCAAAAAAGCCTACTTTCTCATGGTGGTATTCATTGTGATTGAAATTAATGCAGGTAGCGATACGCCCTGTAACCTGTCGCCCCTGCAGAGCGAGAAACAGTTTTACCCGGGCGCTGCGATAGAACGGGTTTTTCTGGAAATTGAAGAATTCTTTCCGCTCTGATATGAGGGGAGTTACGTAATTGATGTCGCCTTGGTAAAGCTCATTTGTATAGGTGATGAACTTCTTTAACAGTGATGCCGACTCGACTTCGACAACTTCAATGTTGGCCATAAGGTGTTATGGTATAAGCCTTTTTTCTCGACCAACCTTCGCCACAACCTCCGCAATGCGGTCGAGATGTTTGTCGGTATGGGTGGCGGTATATGAAGTGCGTATCATGGCTTGTCCCGGAGGCACCGCCGGCGAGATGACCGGGTTAGTGAAGACACCGTTGTCGAAAAGCGCCTTCCAGAATGCAAAAGCATCCAGGTTTTCGCCCACTACAATCGGGACAATGGGGGTTTCGGTTTTGCCGATATTGAAGCCCAAGTCACGGAACTCCTTTTGCATGCGCTGGGCGTTCTTCCAGAGGTTTTGGCGCCGCTCGGGCTCAGACTCGACAATGTCAAGGGCTGCCAGGACCGCAGCGGCATTGGCCGGAGGAATCGAAGCTGAGAAAATCAACGCCCGAGCATGATGCTTAACGTAGTCAACGACATCCCTTTCTCCGGCAATAAATCCGCCCAGCGAGGCGAACGATTTAGAAAACGTCCCCATGGTTATATCGACATCGTCCAGCAGTCCGAAATGTTCCGCCGTACCCGCTCCGGTTTCGCCGAGGACGCCAATGGCATGAGCATCATCGACCAGTACCCGAGCCCCATAACGATTTGCAATCTCTACCAAGCGAGGTAGATTTATTATATCGCCCTCCATGGAAAAGACGCCGTCGACTGCAACCAGAATTCCGCCGCGGCTGTTGTTGCTTTTGATATTAGCCAGGACTCGCTCAAAGTCATCCATGTCATTGTGAGCGAACTTGTAGATCTTGCCATAGGAAAGGCGAGCACCATCGACAATACAGGCGTGCACCTGACGGTCAATAACGACAGCGTCATTTTTGCCGACCAGGCTGGAAATAGCCCCGAGGTTGGTTTGGAAACCGGTTGAGAACACCAAAGCCGTCTCTTGTTTCATAAACCGGGCCAGCCGATGCTCCAATTCCAGATGCAAATCAAGCGTGCCATTGAGAAAGCGTGAACCGGTGCAACCGGACCCGAATTTCAAAGCGGCGTTGGCGGCCGCCTCCTTAACCTTCGGATGATTGACAAGGCCAAGGTAGTTGTTGGAACCGGCCATAATGACCTTCTTGCCATCTACAACTACTTCGTCGCCGGGCGGTGACTGAACAGGATGAAAATAGGGATAAATCCCCATCTCCTTAATCCGGCGCGCTTCTTCAAACCGGTAACATTTTTCAAAAAGGTCAGTAATAACGACCTCGGTCTTATTTTCAGTTTGCAAACGCTGCTCCTTGAAAACGGTCAACAGACATGACTACCACATTGTGATAAAACCGATTTTGCCGTGACTTGTCAAGATAATTGCGTTCAAACATTCAGAATTTACTGCTGGCAGCTAAATTATACGTTTTTTAAGTCGTTTTGGTGAGAACCGAGGACGCGTATAGTGATACAACCTGCCAA
>CAZYRH010000061.1:0-14651 GCA_964650395.1 uncultured Ignavibacteriales bacterium | reverse complement strand
GCGGCCAAACTGCGGCGGGCACAGCAGCGGGTTAAACAGGCCCGTCCCTACAGCCAGAAGATGGACGAGATGCTCGGTCACTTAGCCGCCGGCACCACAGAGGAGATTGTGCATCCTTTCTTCGAGGAACGAACGATCAAGAAAAGGACCCTGGTGATTTTCACCTCCGACCGTGGCCTGTGCGGCTCGTTCAACTTCAACATTATCCGTCGGGCGATGCACTTGATAGAGGAAACCCAGGGCGTTGAGATAGAAATTGTCACTGTCGGCAAGAAAGGGAACGATTTTTTTAAGCACCGTCCTTATACAATCGCAAACTATTATGGCGGTTGGGGCGGCGTCCTTGATTATGATAAAGCTCGCCAGATCGTGTCCTTTCTGACGGAGCGTTTTGTTTCCGGTCAGACCGATGAAATCAGTTTGCTGTTCACGCGTTTCCTATCAACGGTTAAATACAGGATCTCATTTGAACGTTATCTGCCGGTGACTCGACCAGAAGCCACTGATAAAACTGGATTGAGCAAAGACTATATTTTTGAACCGTCACCGGATAAGATTTATTCGGCTTTAATGCCCGGCTATGCCACCACCAAGATGGTCACAGCGTTGGTGGAGTCGTTTGCCAGCGAACACGGCAGCCGGATGATTGCCATGAATGCTGCCACCCAAAACGCCGGCGAGATGATTGACAATCTGACGTTGCAATACAACAAAGCCCGTCAGGCACAGATTACCAGTGAACTGCTGGAGGTGGTCTCCGGCGCCGAGGCGTTGAAGGGATAAAACAGATAAAGAAAAAAGTATGATTTCAAATAGAGTGGAGTACAATATATGGCTGAGAATATAGGCAGAGTGGTTCAAGTCATCGGAGCAACTGTGGACTGTGAGTTTCATGCGGATGCCCTGCCCAACATCAAGAATGCCATCAAAATCCAGGACAAGGAACTGGGGATCGATCTAACCGTCGAAGTCGCCATGCACATCGGCGACAATATCGTGCGGTGTGTAGCGCTGGCAACAACCGACGGACTGGTGCGCGGGATGAAAGCAATCGACACTGGAACCACCATTACCGTCCCCGTGGGTGAGCGGGTGCTGGGACGCGTGTTTAATCTTCTTGGCGAACCGATAGACGAAAAAGGCGAACTTCCACCCGATACCCCTCGCTTGCCGATTCACCGGGAGGCGCCAACGTTTGAAGAGCAGTCAACCAAACGGGAAATGTTCGAAACTGGCATCAAGGTGATCGACCTGCTGGAGCCGTACCTTAAAGGCGGCAAGGTCGGTATGTTCGGCGGGGCCGGAGTCGGCAAGACGGTCATCATCCAGGAACTGATCCACAACATCGCTACTGAGCACGGCGGCTACTCAGTCTTCTGCGGTGTCGGGGAGCGTACCCGTGAAGGCAACGACCTCTGGCTGGAGATGATTGAATCGGGCGTTATCAATAAAACCGCCATGGTGTTCGGACAAATGAATGAGCCGCCCGGCGCCCGTTTGCGGGTAGGGCTTTCAGGACTGACAATGGCTGAGTATTTCCGTGATGAAGAGGGTCAGGATGTACTGGTGTTTATTGACAATATCTTCCGCTTTGTGCAGGCTGGCTCGGAAGTCTCCGCACTGCTGGGACGCATGCCCTCAGCGGTCGGCTATCAGCCGACGTTAGGGGCAGAGATGGGTGCCCTGCAGGAACGAATCACCTCCACTAAAACGGGTTCAATTACTTCCGTGCAGGCAATTTTTGTTCCCGCTGACGACCTGACCGATCCCGCCCCGGCCACCACCTTTTCGCACCTTGACGCCACAACCGTGCTATCCCGTCAGATTGCCGAACTAGGGCTGTATCCGGCGGTCGATCCCCTTGATTCCACCTCACGCATCCTGGATCCCGGTATTGTCGGTGAGGATCACTATCGCGTCGCTCGAGCGGTGCAGAAGATACTGCAGCGTTATAAGGACCTGCAGGACATCATTGCCATCTTAGGTATCGATGAGCTGTCCGAGGAGGACAAGCTGATCGTGCAACGAGCCCGCAAAATCCAGCGCTTCATGTCACAGCCGCTCTTCGTGGCTGAGGACTTTACCGGCAGGCCAGGTGTGTATGTCAAGGTCGAGGACACGGTCAAAGGCTTCGATCAGATCATAAGCGGTGAGTTGGATCACATTCCAGAGCAGATGTTCTTCATGGCCGGCGCAATGGATGAAGTACTGGACAGATACGACAAGTCGAAGAAGTAATAAACCATGTTTCTTTTGTCCATAGTCACGCCCGAGAAAGAGTTTCTTAAAGCTGAGATCAACTCACTCGTGGTTCCCGGCACAGAGGGGTATCTGGGTATCCTTTCCCATCATGCTCCCTTGATAACAGCGTTGAAACCGGGCAAGATTCAGTTCCGTGACGCTCAGGACAAAGTAAGTATTCTGGCTGTATCGGGTGGGTTTCTCGAAGTATCCAACAATGAGGCGACTTTGCTGGCTGATGCCGTTGAGTTTGCCGACCAAATCGATATAGAACGTGCTCAGGCGGCTTATGAGCGAGAGAAAAACCGACTGATCTCCGCCGGTAAGGGTGAAACCGATATTGACCTCCCCTCTGTCAGGGCAGCAGTGGAAAGGGCCACGAACCGGATCAGGATTTATAAGGAGACCCATTAGGGTTTTAACTGTCATTTCAATGGTCACTTCTGGGGGCTACACCAATTGAGGCTGGCATCCTCTTGTATTCCAAAGGATTGAAGGGGCTTTTTGTTCTTGACTTTTCCTGCCGCTTTTGTTACAATCGGACGCTATGATATTAGAACTGCGGGAAATTGACAGCTTCCCTGCTCACGTATTTCTGGAAGGTAATCCGGAGAAATTAGTCCTGGATTATAACGGGATACGCGGGATAAAAGAGATTGCTGTCAGCTTGGAAATACAAAAGACTGACGAGGAGTACTTTTGCCAGGGAGAGATAGAGGCCAGGGTCCGTTTGGAGTGTGCCCGATGTTTGCGCGAGTTTGACAGCCGGATCAAAAACAAGACCAACTTTATCATCTGTTCTGAAAGTCTGCACGCAGCTCGATCCGGACAAGGAATCGATAATGAGGACTATGTCTTTTTTCAAGGGCCTGATCTGCAGGCTGACCTGACAGACATTGTTAGGCAGTCGATTATCCTGGCGGTAGGGATGAAGCCATTGTGCTCTGAGGATTGTCGGGGCCTTTGTCCGAACTGCGGGGTCAACCTCAATGAGCAAACATGTAGTTGTATAGCTGAAAAGGGTGATCCACGCTGGGAAAGTCTGAAGAAACTTCACATGGTTAATGGACAAGAATAGAGGAATAACAAATGCCACTTCCGAAAAGGCGACACTCTCGAACTAGAGGACGTAAGCGCCGCACACATTGGAAAATCACGGCGCCAAATGTAACCGAGTGCCCACACTGCCACGAGCCCAAATTGCCACATCACATTTGTCCCCATTGCGGATACTATAACGGCCGCCAGATCATCACAATTAAGGAAACTTGAGCCGGGAGGTTGCGTGGAAGTGCACTCCGACAAGAGTTCTTGGTAAAATGTCAGCTGAAGAAAAACATACAGTGGTCTTGGATGTCATGGGGGCGGACAATGGCCAGGAGTGTATTATTCAAGGCGGGATCGATGCCGCCAAGAAGCTGGGTAACTCCTTACAGCTTGTCCTTGTCGGGCGGCAGGATAATGTGAATGAGGTTCTCTCCCTCAAGCAGGATGTGCCCGGTAATATCTCCGTTCAACATGCGGCTCGCGAGGTACCGATGCACATAGCTGCCACAGATGGTGTTCGTATGCGCAACAGTTCTATTGCCGTCGGGCTGCAACTGGTGAAGGACAAGCAAGCTGATGCCTTCGTTTCGCCGGGGAATACCGGCGCCGTCATGGCTACCTCGTTGTTGACCCTGGGCCGTATTGAAGGAGTTAGTCGACCGGCTATCACAAGCGTCTTTCCCACAGCCACCGGCAGGCCGACGGTAGTTTTAGATGTTGGCGCTAATTCCGACTGCAAACCGCATCACCTGTCCCAATTCGCCGTGATGGGTTCTGTTTATTCATCCGTCATTTTCAATCTCGAATCGCCTCGGGTAGGACTGATTTCCATCGGTGAAGAGCGAAGCAAAGGTAATGAATTGATCTTTAACGCGCGGCGGTTGTTGAAAAACTCGAATATCAACTTTGTCGGGAATATCGAGGGGAGGGATATCCTGTCAGGAACGACCGATGTGGCGGTGACTGATGGCTTCACCGGGAATATTCTGCTGAAGTTTGCTGAGTCCATTCAACCCATGATGGTCAAATCCATGCAGCGTCAGGTTCAAACCAATATCTTTTCACGAGTCGGAGCCATGCTGCTTTTGCCGTTTCTCAGAAGGATGAGGAATCGGTTTGACTATGCCGAATCGGGCGGGGCACCGCTGTTGGGAGTGAACGGTGCTGTTATTATCTGCCACGGTTCCTCCAACGCCCGCGCTATCGGCAATGCCGTGGTGACGGCCTGCGAAATGGCGTCAAAACGAATTAGTGAGCGCATACATCGTGAGCTCATAAGCAACCACTTCGGGCAAAATAATGGATCAAAAAATAACAGCCAAGATAATCGGCACGGGGTCGTTTGCACCACCGCGTCGAATAACCAACGCTGATTTTGAGAAGATCGTTAATACTTCCGACGAGTGGATTGTTACTCGCACCGGCATAAAAGAGCGACGTATCGCTGATAATGGTATGCATAGTTCGGATATGGCCGCGCAAGCATGCCGCAATGCCCTTGAGATGGCGCATTGTGACAATCAGGAGATCGATCTGTTGATTGTGGGGACTGTTACACCGGACTATCGCCTGCCCTCCACCGCCTGTGTTGTCCAGGAAAAAATGGGTTTGTCAAACGCAGTGGCTTTTGATGTCGCTGCCGCGTGCGCCGGCTTCATCAACTCTCTCTCCATTGCGAGATCATTTATAGAAACTGGCGTTTACAATAAGGTATTGGCGGTAGGAGTGGAAAAGTTATCGGCTTTCACAAACTACAAAGATCGCAATACCTGCGTACTATTCGGTGATGCCGCTGGCGCCGCGCTTCTGGTCCGGGATGATAGCGGCCATGGAGTAATGTCCACGTTTCTTAAATCGGACGGCCGTCTGCGGCCGCTGCTCTGGAGCAAAACCGGTGGGACGGTAAACCCGTACACTCCTGACTTTGCTTATGACGGCACCGATAAGATAATGATGAATGGTTCGGACGTCTTCAGAGTAGCGGTACGCGAGATGTCAAAGGCAGCTTTGAAAGTGGTTGCTGACGCCGGTCTGCAACCTTCTGATATCTCGCTGGTAGTTCCCCATCAGGCGAACATACGAATAATTGAAGCCCTGGCGAAACGTTTGCATGTCGGTATGGATAGAGTCTTCATGAATATCGAGAAGTATGGCAACACCTCCTCGGCGTCAGTTCCGCTGGCACTGGACGAAGCAAACCGTCAGGGAAGAATAAACCCGGGCGACTACGTGCTGATGGTTGCTTTTGGCGGCGGCTTAATTTGGGGTTCAGCCCTGGTCAAATGGTAGGACTATGAGCAAGACGACGCTGTTCTTTCCGGGGCAGGGTTCCCAGTATGTGGGGATGGCTGAAGAGTTGTATGACGCATCGCCTGAGGTACGGGCGCTATATCAGTTAGCCTCGGACGAAATGGGTGTTGACATCGCCCGGATCTCATTTGAGGGACCGGCGGCAAAGCTTAAAAGAACCCAATTCACACAGCCGGCCATTCTTTTGCATTCGCTGGCGGTCCTGACCGTTCTGCAAGACAGTTTGCCTCCTTTTGACTATGCCGCCGGCCATTCGCTTGGAGAATACGGAGCTTTAGCGGTCACGGGAGCTTTGTCGTTTGAGAACGCTATTAAAGCTGTCATTAAACGAGCCGCTTTAATGGAAGATGCGTGTCAGGAGAATCCTTCCACGATGGCAGCCATACTTGGCCTTGACGGTGCCAAGATTGAGGAAATATGTATGGCGGCGTCATCGTCGGGAGTGGTCGTTCCGGCCAACTTTAACTCAACCAGACAGGTTGTCATTTCCGGTGAACCAGCGGCGGTCGAAAATGCGCTGGCGCTAGCCCGTAAGGCCGGAGCCAAGAGAGCCGTTATGCTGGAAGTCGGCGGAGCTTTTCATTCACCGCTCATGGAGTCCGCCGGGGTTGGTCTTAGAAATTATCTGAGAGATGTGCCCATCAATACGCCGTCTCAACCGGTAGTTGCGAATGTGACAGGCTTGCCGGTTGTCCACGAGGATGAAATCCGGCAGGCACTTGTCCAGCAGGTAACGGCGCCGGTCAAGTGGGCCCAGACCATGCGCTACCTTGCCGAAAACGATGTGAAAATAATTATTGAGATAGGGCCGGTGAAGGTATTGAGCGGCTTGGCAAAGAGGGATATGCACCCCGAGAAAACAGTGAACCTTGATACCTTGGCTGATGTCGAAGCCTTCAGTGCCGCCACAGTTTGAAAGCGAGTGTTACAATGGATTTTACTGACAAGACAGTTCTTGTTACCGGTTCTGGGCGCGGTATCGGTAGGGCAATTGCGGAACGTTTTGTCGGGCTCAATGCCAGGGTGGTCATTTGTGATCTCGACCAGAGCATCGTGGAAAAAGTTGCGGCCGATATTGGCGAAAAAGCTGTGGGGATCAAAGCTGACGTGGCCAGCCGGGCTGATATAGATGTCCTCTTTGGAAAGATCCTCCAGCGATTTAAACACATCGATGTTGTAGTTAACAACGCCGGTATTAACCGCGACAGTCTCATTATTCGTATGGATGAAAAAGACTGGGATCAGGTGCTTGACATAAATCTCAAGGGCGCCTTTCTTGTCACCAAAGCGGCCGCCAAAGTTATGATGAAACAGCGGTATGGGCGAATCATCAATATCAGTTCGGTGGCCGGTATCACCGGCAACGCTGGCCAGGCTAATTATGTCGCTTCCAAAGCGGGACTGATAGGCCTCACCAGATCGGCGGCAAAAGAGCTGGCCTCCAGGGGCATCACGGTGAATGCCGTGGCTCCAGGATTTATCAAAACGGAGATGACAGATGCCCTTTCGGAAACCGCCAAACAGTCCCTCATGGAACGAGTGCCTCTCAAACGGCCGGGCTCTCCGGATGATGTCGCTTCGGCAGTGCTGTTTCTGGCCTCTGATGAAGCCTCATACATCACTGGCCAAGTACTGGTGGTCGATGGTGGCCTATCAATGTCGTAAAAAAAATATTTAAACATAAAGGAGTCATGCAATGTCTGTTGAAGAAAGGGTAAAGGAAATTATCATTGAACAGTTAGGCGTCGAGGCAAGTCAGGTAACTGGCCGGGCCAAGTTTGTTGAGGACTTGGGAGCGGATTCGCTGGATACGGTTGAACTGGTTATGGCTCTCGAAGAAGAGTTCTCAATAGAAATCCCCGACGAAGATGCGGAAAAAATAGCCTCGGTAGCTGACGCCGTAAGCTACATTGCGGGGCATTCTGAAAAGGCAACCTAAGAAACGCTTCCGTTGAAGCGACGAGGCACCGAGAGAATGAAAGTGAGAGCCGTGGTAACCGGCATCGGAGTTATCTCCCCGGTTGGAAATTCTTTTGAGCTGTTTTGGGAATCTTTGTTGGCCGGTCGATCTGGGGTAGACCATGTCACGCGGTTTGATGTTTCCGACTACCCCACAAAGATTGCCGGTGAGATCAAGGATTTCGATGGCTTGCAGCATATTGACAAAAAAGAGCTGAGACGTATGGATCTGGCTGAGCAGTACGCCGTGGTGGCCGGCGATCAGGCAATAAAAGATTCCGCCTTGGACCTGGATTCAGTCGATCTTGACCGCTGTGGGGTGGTGATTGGCTCCGGTATCGGCGGCATCTCAACTTTTGAAAAGCAGCACGGTGTCCTCATGCGCTCCGGTCCGAGCCGTGTCTCGCCGTTTTTCATTCCTATGATAATCGTTGACATGTGTGCCGGGTTGATATCTATCAGGTATGGTTTTAGAGGTCCCAACTACGCAACTGTGTCGGCTTGTGCTTCATCTGCCAACGCTATTTCCGACGCATTCAGGATCATCCAGCGAGGAGAGGCGGATATCATGATTACTGGCGGTTCCGAGGCCACTATCACCCCGACTTCTTTGGCCGGCTTCTGCCAAGCGAAGGCGCTGTCAACGCGCAATGATGAACCCCAGAGAGCATCACGTCCCTTTGATAAGCACCGCGATGGTTTTGTTATGGGTGAAGGTGCGGGGATTCTGGTTCTCGAGGCCTATGATTATGCCGTGGCACGGGGTACCAAGATCTATGGCGAAGTTCTCGGTTCAGGTATGTCGGCTGACGCCTATCATATAACAGCCCCGCATCCTGAGGGGTATGGCGCCCGCCGGGCGATGGAGCTGGCCCTTAAAGATGCTGGCATATCACCCCACCAGATTGACTATATCAACACTCATGGCACCGCTACTAATCTTGGCGACATAGCTGAAACCAAGGCAATCAAAGATGTTTTTGGCGAGTACGCTTACCATATCCCCTGCAATTCCACAAAATCGATGACCGGTCACATGCTCGGCTCCTCCGGGGCGGTCGAGCTAGCTACCTCATTGATGTCGATAGAGCAGGAGGTTGTGCATCCAACTATCAACCTTGATTATCCGGATCCGGAATGTGATCTCGACTACGTCCCTTCTCAGAAAAGAAAATGGAAAATCAATTACGCTCTGTCGAATTCATTCGGATTTGGGGGACATAATGTCTCCCTGGTAGTCGGCAAAGCCAATGGCACATCATAAAATGAGCCTGTGGAAGAAAATCAGAAATATCTTTGCTCCGCCTTCAGCCTCTGACGAGAAAAGAAGTCTTCACAAAGTTCAAGACCTTATCGGATATCAATTTCACGATGAATCCCTTCTCCAGATGGGCTTGACCCATCGTTCGTATTCCTATGCCACTGGCAGTACTGCATCCAATGAGCGGCTGGAATTCCTCGGCGATTCCGTATTGGGTTTGGTTATTGCAGAACAACTCTATCGAGATCACCCAAACATGCATGAAGGCGAGCTTACCAAAACCAAGGCGCTACTGGTCAACGAATCTACCTTAGCTGACATTAGCAAGGATATAGAACTTAACCAATATGTGAGACTGGCCCGCGAGGAAGATCGATCAGGGGGGCGTGAACGACCCTCCATTATTTCCGATGCCTTTGAGTCTATTATTGCCGCCGTTTTTCTCGATGGCGGGATTAAGGCGGCGCGTGAGGTCGTGTTGCGACTCATTTACACGCGCAAGGAAGATATTGTCTCCGACTCTTCCCGGCGGAATTTCAAAGGAGAGTTTTTGGAGTTGATCCAGGCGCGTGGAGAAGGGTTCCCCCGTTATGATGTGGTATCGGAGGAGGGACCTGATCATGAGAAAGTCTTTACCGTCGATGTCTACATCGGCGCTGAAAAGGTTGGAACTGGCTCGGGTTCTACTAAAAAAGAAGCGGAACAAAAAGCAGCCTCAGTGGCCCTGGAACAGTACCTCCAGCGTTCAGACCAAACCTGAGACCAGCTTCTTGATGGCATTCATTGCCACTCATCTTGTGCAACTGCCACCCCAATAACTTACAAATTTAAAGAGCCTGATCCATAGTGAGAAGATGCATCCCACTGGATGCTGCCATCCAATTATTATCTTCACGCGTGGTTTTTTTTATTGACAGAGTTTAAAGAATATTCCTATTGTATGCTGACGCTAACACTGAATGGATGTTACATGTGTACGGTTTAATGCCGAATGTGAGAGTTGTTGAAACAACAGGCAACCATCAACCCTTTTTAAGGAGTGTTAATCAATGCGTAGTGCACGAAAGAAAGCAACGCGGAAGACAACAGTAAGAAGAAAGCCGGGTGTGCGCAAAGGGGCCAAGGCGTGGACAGCGGCAGAAACTACTACGCTGAAGAGAGAATACAAGACTCATTCAGCGACTGAAATTGCCAAGATGCTGAAAAGATCCGTCTCTTCTGTCAAGGCGAAGGCACGAACGCTTGGCTTAAAAAAGCCAGTCCGAAGAAAGGCCGCACCCAAGAAACGTACAACCCCAAAAAAGGCGGCCGCTCGTAAGACTGTAGCAAAAAGGAAAACAACCAGAAAGACCACAGCAAAAAGGAAAACAACCAGAAAGAGATAGCTCTTTTGTTTTCTGCTTTTCTGGTACAATCATGACCAAAAGCCCGCCTAAAAGCGGGCTTTTTGGCGTATGACACGTTGCCTACCAACAGGTACGGAGCGCTTGACTTTTGGCCAACCAGCGATAATATTTTCACTATTGATATTGAAAAGAAAGGTGTACTACGTAGTCAGCAGGAGATGGCATGGATATAGTTGTTTTAGTCAAACAGGTGCCGGAGATTGCCCTGATTAAGGTCGATGAAGCCGCCAGCCGGGTGGTGCTTCCGCAGGGACCGGGGATGTTGAATCCGCTTGATGAATACGCAATCGAGGAAGGTTTACGGCTGAAAGAAAAGAAAGGTGGGAAATGCATCGCCATGTCGGTTGGCACTGACCGCACCGAATCCGCTTTACGCGATTGTCTTGCCTTGGGAGTGGACGAGGCCTATTTGTTAAGCGATGAGAAGTTCACTGATTCTGATCCACAGGCAATCGCCAAGATCCTTGCCACCGGTTTGAAGAAACTCGGCTCGTATGATCTCATCTTAGCCGGCAAGCAGGCCATCGACTCCGACTCGGCGCAAGTTCCCGCGGCGGTGGCCGCTCATCTGGAACTGCCACAGGCGATGTTTGTCAAAAAGATTGAAGCTGTCGATGACGGCCAAGCGACCGTGTATCGCACAACCGAAGAAGGCTACGATGTTGTGGAACTGACCCTGCCAGCGGTAATCTCAGTGGTGAAAGAAATCAATGAACCACGTCTCCCCTCTCTGAAGGGAAAGATGGCCGCCAAAAAGAAACCAATTACCAAGTGGTCGGCCGCCGATCTCAGCCTTGACGGTGCGAATATTGGAACTAACTCTGGGACAAAAACGGTAAAAGTCTCTCCTCCTCCTCCTCGTCCTAAAGGAGAGCTCATCACAGGTGAAACCCCCGATGAGATCGCCGATAAATTATTCGAAAAGCTGCGCGAGAATCAAATAATCTGAGACGGCACCTGTCTTTTTGATACAGGTCGGGTTACAAGTGAAATCCTCTTAAATCGGATGCAGCGAGAAAAGCGACATTCATTATGTGACGAGAGATTTCAAATTTGACATCTCCCTCAGAATACCGATAATTTTCTGTGTATGAGAAGAATCTTGCGACGAATTCGCGAAGGTATTACACATGTGTATCTCAGCTTATTGCTGGTAACGGTTATACTGGGGCTGTCTGTCCCGACGAATGGCTCAGACCTTGTCACGTACAGCTTGTGTGATACTCGAGTACTGTATATATTCGACAACGAGGAGGTAATTGACTGGCCTACCCTCTATTATCTCAATGACAACTTCGGCTGTCGAATTGATCTGTTGTACATAAAGCCACGGCTGGCATTTGGTCGGAACCTCCGGGAGATTGAGGACAAGGAAATATACCTGCACGAGTATTTCCTGCCCCCAAACGACCAAACCTGGATTGATTCTCTCATCACCGAGCTTTTCCAACAACGTCGTCCTGACATTGTTCTCTTAGACGACTCTCGATCAAACGCACTATTTAATTCTCTTAGAAAATATATCATAAGCCTCCTGCCGGATTCTTCTCGGCTGTTTGATATCCTCAAAATCTACCAGAGAGTCTTAACACCGAAAGATACTGCGAGTGAGGTAAACTGGGTGGTTCTCAACAGCAACGAGCTTTTGAATCGGTATCGAGAGCGAATGGACAATGAGATTTTGATGTTACTGCCTGAATATGATCCGCAGGACCTGAGATCATCCAGATTAGTTCATTATCTGCTGATAAAGAGCAGCACCCCAAA
Organism: uncultured Ignavibacteriales bacterium; assembly: GCA_964650395.1. Taxonomy (GTDB): domain Bacteria; phylum Zixibacteria; class MSB-5A5; order GN15; family FEB-12; genus CAZYRH01. Next base: position 2,660 of record CAZYRH010000061.1, on the reverse strand, counting down.
AGAGTCGCCCGAAGCTGATTTTCTTTCCGGCATCAATCCTATGAGGCTGGCAGATGTTTTTGATAAGCTGCTTGAAGAGGGGCCCCAAAGGCAAACATTATTGAGACAGGCGAAAGCGTTCATTTCTAACTTCAAAGCCTCTCAACAAACCACCGGCCAGACAAAAGTCGATTTTGTCATCGATGGCTACCGGGAACTGTCATATCTCTTAGATTATACCAATCTTGGGGGGGCTTTAGACTCGCTTGTGGATTTTAGACCCTACCTGCGCACCCTTATGACAAAAGCTGAGAAAGCCGTTCTCAAGGCGGTAGGGCTGACATGGCAAGGGAAAATCATCATACGTGACTCGCCGCATGGACCGAAGGTGAAGTTTGTGGCCTCACTTTCCGCCAATGGCCCCAAGGCGATTGAGCTTTCCGCAATCAGTTTTCATCCCTATTGGGATACGTCTGCCATTATGCTTGATTCTGTCCCCGGAAGGATTATGCCGCACCAATCCTATGTCAGGGAGTACCTGATTGATATTGACCGTTCCTATCTGGAAGCCGAAAGGCCGGAGTCGCTTCTTTTTACGGCAGAGATTGTATATGGCAAAGTTCCTTTAGTTGCCACGCTGAGTGCGCCAGTGTGGGAAGCCACGGACTTGCAGGTTAAGTTTGAACCGGATTACTACTTTGTTCAGCCGTTTGACAAGCTCGACATTGACCGGGTGGTCTCATCAATGAATCTGAAGGTCATTATTTCCAAGCCCCGATACTATTCAAAAACCGTGCACCTTAATCTTGGACCGCCCCGCGGTCTCTTTGCCGGTGCCTACCGCAAAGAGATTCATCTGGACAAAGGTTCTACCCACAAGACCGTCCGTATTCCCTTTTCCATATCAAACCTGTTCGAGTTGGGTATTCAGCGTCTGACGGTGACGCTCTCTGTCGACAAGAGAGTTGTAGCTGCTGACACCGGAAGAGTTCGCATTGCTTCCTGCCAAATTGCCGACACTGTCAAAATCGGCTTTATACCTGACAGCTTGGGTATGCTGGAGGACATCCTGCGCATGACGAACGCCAGTTTCAGGCCTTTAACTGATCGTTCCCTTATGACTGCCGACATTGATGCCTACAACGTGATAATCGTTGGCTCAGGTTCGTTTCGTCACTACCCCTCCCTGAGAAAGTTGAAAGACCGGTTTGAAGATTACCTCCGCTATGGAGGCTCAATTGTCGTTATGGGTCAACCAAGTGACTGGCCGGAAGGGGTCCTTCCGATCTCCCTGGTTCCCATGTCAGAATTAGTTGATACAAATCAGATTACTACCCCCCTCCCTGAAGCTAAGATATTGAGCACACCGTATAACATTTCTAAAAAAAACCTTTTGGTCTCTTTTCGACAAAAATCACCGGTCACTTCGGCAGTCATTTCACCGGCGGAAAAGATATTCGAGACCACCTCAGGGGGCGCTTTACTGTCGGTGTCACGGATAGGAGAGGGTCAGATTATTTACTGTGGTTTCCCTCTGCTGGACATGATTTCCAGGCTTGAGATTGATGCTACCCACCTTTTTGCAAACATTTTGAACTATTAACCACACAAGTTGTTATATTACCGCCAATCTGTACTTCATAGTCTGAAGCACACACAGAGATAGGCAAAAGCTCCCGACAGTCTGCACCAAAACCCCCTCGCTTCTCTACTGCAACCAAGTACCTCAAGAGGTACGAGCAGATTCTGCGCTACGTACTGAAACGGAGATGCTCATTTAGAAAGCCCTCGAAGAACTTGTCAAGGAACGCACCTCAATAATAATCGCCCACCGGCTGTCGATAATCGAGAGGGTCGATAAGATCATTATCCTCCACCACGGACAGCTTCGGGAAATGGGCAAACACAATGACTTGTTGAAGCAAATGAGAATATACTGTACATTCGTACCAAATGCAGTACAAAAAGCAAGAAGGTGACATTGTTCCCTCTATGTTAGCCAGGCAACAAAAGGTGTTAGATAAAACCGAAGTTCGAAAGCTGCTTCAGCTTTCAGTGGAATTAGCTATGGGGGCGGGAAAGATACTCAGGCGCGGCTTCAACCGGAGTCTCAAAATCGACTACAAGGGACGCATTAATCCTGTTACGGAGTACGACCTCAAGTCAGAACGATATATCACATCTCATATTTCGAAGCGCTTTCCCGATCATGCCATCCTCGCTGAAGAAGAAGGTGCGGTCGCGGAAAAATCATCATACCGCTGGGTAATCGATCCCCTCGACGGTACCGTTAACTATGCTCATGGTTTTCCGATGTACTGTGTCTCCATCGCGGTAGAGTTTGAAGGTGACATTGTCGCCGGGACGGTATATGACCCGGAGCGGGACGAGCTGTTTCACGCAGGTTTAAAGATGGGCGCTTATCTCAACCAGAAGAGAATAAAGGTCTCTTCGGAAAAGATTCTCCAGCGGGCGTTGCTGGCTACCGGCTTTGCCTACAACATCGGCACGGCCAGGCGGACCAATCTTGGCCTGTTCGCCCGCATGGCCAAAAAGGCGCAGGGGCTAAGGCGCGCTGGCTCGGCAGCGATTGACCTCTGCTGGCTGGCCTGCGGGCGGATCGATGGTTTCTGGGAGTTTTATCTCCAGCCCTGGGACACCGCTGCAGCTAAGCTGATTGT
>CAZYRH010000060.1:1302-14746 GCA_964650395.1 uncultured Ignavibacteriales bacterium | reverse complement strand
TTCACAGGAATGACCAGCTCACATTCTTTTCCTTGTCCAGTGCCTTTATGAGGGCTTATGTAGGGCTGCCCCTTTTGGTTTCTGCATTTGGCTATTGACTTAGGTCGCTCGAGCGTTCCTGTAAGTTACCCAAGCGGTAGAACTGCCTGAATGTTCTCATTCCTTTAAATTTTCTTGACATTGTCACATATATAGGCTAAAGTTTGTGAATTGTTTAACAATATAGCGGTTCGAAAATGTTTGAAACCTTTTTCCCCATTCTTCTTCTGGTTCTGTTTGCTACTCTAATAGCTGTTATTTTGCTTGGCTTGTCGTTCTTCTTTGGTCGTCGAACGAAGCTGGGGCGTAAAGGGGAACCCTACGAATGCGGCATTCCACCAACTGGAACCACAAAAGATCCAGTGCCGGTGAAATTCTACATGGTAGCAATTCTTTTCATTCTCTTTGACATAGAGGTGATTTTCTTGTATCCCTGGGCGATTATCGCTCGCAAGCTGGGGGTGTTTGGATTTATCGAGATGCTGGTCTTTGTGGTTATTCTGCTGGTTGGCTACTTCTACATCCTTGGACGAGGAGCATTGAAATGGGATTAGAAGAGAAAATCCCTGATTCAGTAATTTTGACCCAGTTGGACAAAATGGTCAATTGGGGCCGTAAGTGGTCGATCTGGCCTTTTGGGTTCGGTTTGGCCTGCTGTGCTATTGAGATGATGTCTACCTTCGCTTCCCATTTCGATCTAGCTCGCTATGGGATGGAAGTTACGCGTGCTTCGCCGCGACAGGCGGATCTGATGATTGTTGCCGGACGAGTGTCAGTCAAAATGGCGCCCGTGGTCAAGACTCTTTATGAACAGATGCCTAATCCTAAGTGGGTTATTGCTATGGGTTCCTGCGCATCATGCGGCGGAGTATTTAATAACTATGCCATAGTTCAGGGCGTAGACAGAATAATTCCGGTGGACATTTATATTCCGGGTTGCCCGCCGAGGCCGGAACAATTGATGGATGGGATATTAAAACTCCAGGAAAAGATTGAAAAGGAATCACTGAAAGATCAGCACGAAGAATGGGGGCGTAGGACGGTCTGAAGGTTCGATGATTACAATATTGTTGCCTTGACCGCTTTTGTGTTGATTCCCCTTGTGAATTTTGGAACAAACAGCTTTGATATGGAAGAAAAAGTCCGAAGCTTCTTGAACAGTTCGTTTGGCGAGGCCATTATCAAGGAAGATAACTTCCGTGGTCAGCAATCGTTCTATATAAAGCCGGAAGTCCTCATCCCCATTTGTCAAGCCCTTCTCGAAAACGGTGAACTTGACGTCAGGTTCCTGGCTGACATTACTTCGCTGGACTGGCTAGGCCATGAAGAGGAAAAAAACGGGCGATTCGAGCTGGTATACAATCTGTATTCCCTCTCTCATCGGTATCGCTTCTTTTTGAAGGTCCGTTTGCCGGGAGACAGCCCCAGGATTAATACCCTAACCCCTCTCTGGGAGGGAGCCAACTGGCTGGAGCGGGAAGTCTATGACATGATGGGGATATGGTTTGAAGGACACCCGGACATGACCAAGATTCTCACACCGGATGAGCTGGAAGGCCACCCATTGCGTAAGGACTTCCCTTTGACATGGGAACAGCCGCAGTTCAGTTGGAACAAGGACCAACCTCCCGAGGTGGTTAGGTAATGCCGGAAGAAAAGACTGTTACGTTAAACATGGGGCCTCAACACCCAGCCACACACGGTGTCTTACGAGTGGTCCTGGAGCTGGACGGCGAAACGGTTGTCAAGGCGCGTCCCGTGATCGGCTACCTGCATACCGGCATTGAAAAGACAATGGAGTCGAAGCTCTATTACCATGCGCTTCCGGCGACCGACCGGATGGACTATCTCGCTCCGATGTCCAACAATCTTGGCTACTGTCTAGCGGTCGAGAAGCTGATGGATATTGAGGTGCCGGAAAAAGTCAAGTGGGCGCGGGCATGTCTGGCGGAGCTTACCAGGGTAAACTCGCATCTTGTCTGGTTGGGAACACACGCCATCGATTTGGGAGCCATGTCGATGCTGCTGTATGCTTTTCGGGAGCGGGAGTTAGTTCTCGATGTCTATGAGGCCTGTGGCGGTCAGCGGATGATGACCAGCTATATTCGCATCGGCGGGCTGGCTCATGAGCTTCCCAAGGACTTCGACAAGAAAGTGCTCAAAATTGTCAAAGTCGTTAGGGAGCGTCTGAACGACTACGAGAAATTACTGACCGACAATGAGATTTTTATTAACAGAACAAAAGGGGTCGCAGTCATTTCTGCCGAAGACGCCATTAACTACTCTCTCTCCGGCCCGATGCTGCGCGGCAGCGGCGTCAAGCACGATCTACGGAAGGCCAACCCCTACAGCGGCTACGAAAACTTCGATTTTGAAATTCCGGTGGGCAAGAATGGCGACGCGTATGACCGCTATCTACTCCGTCTCGAAGAGATCCGCCAGTCGCTGCGTATTGCCCAGCAGGCTATCGAAGGTATGCCGGAAGGCCCCTACCGAGCCCACGTGCCGGGGGTGGTCCTACCGCCTAAGGAAGATGTGCTGTATAAAATGGAATCGCTGATATTTCATTTCAAGATCATCACGGAGGGTTTCCAGGCGCCCTTCGGCGCTGTCTATCAGGCCATCGAGTCGCCTAAGGGAGAGCTGGGGTTCTACATTTCTTCCGACGGCAGCAACAAACCCCACCGGGTGCGGGTCCGCCCGCCCGCTTTCGTTAATCTCGCAGCCTTGCCGCGACTGGTGGAGGGTAGTTTATTTTCCGATGTTGTCTGCGCGATAGGTTCTATTGACATCGTTCTGGGAGAAGTTGACCGATGATTCTTACGCAAGAATCAATAAAGCAGATACAGGAAAAGGCGTCGCAATACCCACAGCGCAAGTCGGCAATTCTTCCGGCTCTGACTATCGCCTATCGCCAGATAGGCTATCTCAATAGTGATGTCTACAAAGAAATTTCACGAGTTATTAAAGTACCGTATGTTGAAATAGCGGAGGCGGCGAGCTTTTACACGCTGTTTCCCAAGCAGCCGGTCGGCAAGTATTTGATTCAAGTCTGTCACAATATCTCCTGCGCCCTGCTTGGCGCTGATTCCCTGATAGAATATCTGGAACAAAAGTTAGGCATAAAAAGGGGTGAAACTACACCCGACAATCTTTTCACATTGGTTACGGTAGAGTGCTTAGGTTCATGTGCCACGGCGCCCATGATGCAGATCAATCAGGATTATTACGAGAACCTTACCCGCGAGAAAGTTGACCAGATTCTTGATGAATTGAGAGCGAAGGTCTAATGTTCTATTCGCCTGTCATAACCAATGCCGCCGAGGCAGTCTCTAACGATCGATTGCATCTGTTCAGGTATGTTGAAGACCCGGATCAACACAAGATTCAGACCTATGAAGCTCATGGCGGTTATGCGGCTTGGAAGAAGGTTTTAAACGGAATGAACCCGGAGGCCGTTAGAGAGGAAGTCAAGAAATCCGGTCTGCGAGGCAGGGGAGGAGCCGGTTTTCCCACCGGTTTGAAATGGGGATTTATTCCGAAAGGCTCTCCCAAGCCCCGCTATCTTATATGTAACGCCGACGAGTCGGAGCCGGGCACTTGCAAGGACCGCGTTATCATGGAGCGCGACCCACATGCGGTCATTGAGGGTATGGCAATTGCTGCTTATGCTATCGGGTGCCGTCTGATGTTCATCTACATCCGCGGAGAGTTTAACCACTGTATCGAGCGGATTAAGGCAGCCAAAGAAGAAGCGTATGCCAAGGGATATCTCGGTAAAAACATCTTCGGCAGCGGGTATGATCTTGATATGGTGATTCATACTGGTGGCGGAGCTTATATCTGCGGGGAGGAAACGGCGCTTCTGAACTCTCTGGAAGGGAAACGAGGGATGTCCCGCATTCGTCCACCCTTTCCGGCGGTTGAGGGGCTGTACGCCTGTCCAACGATTGTCAATAACGTTGAGACACTGTCGGCAGTGCCGCACATTATCAACCGTGGCGCCGAGTGGTACCGCTCTCTGGGGACGGAAAAGTCGACCGGCACAAAAATCTTTTCTCTGTCCGGCCATGTAAAGCGTCCGGGCAACTACGAGGTCGAGCTGGGCTTTTCTCTGAGAAAGTTGATCTACGACCCCGCCTACGGAAGCGGCATTGTGGGCGATAAGAAGCTCAAAGGAGTCATCCCCGGAGGCTCCTCAACCCCAATGCTGACTCCGGATATGATCGATGTCAAGCTTGACTACGAGTCGCTGACGGAGGTTGGTTCAATGCTTGGTTCCGGGGCGGTGATTGTATTTCACGAGGAAACCTGTATTGTCTGGGTGGTTTTGAGATTGATTCACTTCTACCGGCATGAATCATGTGGTGAGTGTACGCCTTGCCGTGAGGGAACCGGTTGGATGGAGCAGATAATCTATCGGATCGAACATGGCCAGGGGCAACCGGGTGATATTGAAGCTATTGAAGATATATGTGGCAATATTCTTGGCCGGACAGTTTGCCCGCTAGGCGATGCCGTCGTCATGCTGATTCAGTCGGCCATCAAACACTGGCGGGATGAGTGGCAGTATCATATCGACCACAAAAAATGCCTGGTGAAATCGGATTTTGAGTTTAAATGAGTGAGTTATGACTCAAGAGATCAAAACAGATACCTACATCAAGAGCGGAGTAGAGACAGTTACGCTTACAATAGATGGCCGGCAAGTGACTGTTCCCAAAGGGACGACTGTGCTTGAAGCAGCGACAATGCTTGGAATCTATATTCCCACTTTCTGCTGGCACCCCAAGTTGAAACCGGTCGGCGCGTGCCGGATGTGCTATGTTGAGATCGAGAAGTTTCCCAAGCTTCAGGTATCCTGTGCCACCGAAGCGACGGACGGTATGATTGTTCACACGGATTCCGAGCAGGTTAAACAGGGACGCAAGGCAGTTATTGAGTTTCTCTTGTTAAACCACCCTCTCGATTGTCCGACCTGTGACAAGGGTGGTGAATGCGAGCTGCAGAACCTGACCTTCGCTTACGGGGTTGACGAAAGCCGTTTTGAGTTTCAGAAGCATCGGTTTACCGATAAAAGTGTCACCACCACCTTCGATGACATTCGTATCGGCCCGGAGATTATCCTCAACCGCGATCGGTGCATTCGATGCTATAGATGTGTCCGAGCGAACAAAGAAGCCTTTGGCGAGTATGATCTCGGAGTTTTTGGGCGAGGAAACATGACTGAGATCAATGCCGCACCCGGTGAACAGGTTGACAACCCATTTTCCGGTAATCTGGTGGAAATCTGTCCCGTAGGAGCTTTGACAAACACCGACTGGCGCTACAAGATACGCGTGTGGCTGACTAAGATGGCACCTTCAGTCTGCAATTTTACAAGTTCCGGAACCAACATTCTATTTTACAAAGAAGATCACAAGAACAGGATCTTCCGAACAACCTCTCACTGCAATGATGATATCGATGATGGCTGGCTGGCCGACGTGACACGGTACGGTTATCAGATTGCTAATTCCGTAGAGCGTCTACAGACGCCCCTTATTAAGAAAGAGGGTAAACAGGTTCCGGCGACATGGGATGAAGCGCTCGAAGTAATCTACAAGCGCTTTAACGAAATCAGAGAGAAGAAAGGGAGCGTTTGTATCGGCGGGTTGGCGGCGCCGCATCTTGATAATGCCTCATTGTACAGCTTTTCAAAGTTTTTCAGAACAATACTTCATTCCAACAACGTTGACTTTCGCTGCGACTACCGGATGCTGCCTAACAAGCCGGACAGTGTCTTTTCAATACTGTGCTTACGGCCCTTCAAAATCTCCAATATCGACAATAGTGACGTCATTGTAACTTTCGGCTCCGATCTCGTGCGGGAACATCCCAACGAGTACTTGCGCCTTCGCAAGGCGTTCAATTTCAACAGCCCGTACATCTTCTCCATTAATCCGTACTCGGTAAAATCGGCTGATATTGCCGATCTTGAACTGGTCTATAACGTAGGCACTGACGAGGCGGTTATTAACGGCATTTGTTTAGCCGCCGTGGAACAGAACCTGGTTGAGCCTGGTGTTGCCATACGTTGGAAGGAAAAGGTATCACCGGCAACTCTGGCTGAAACGGCAGCATACTGCAGTGTAAGTGAGGCTGATTTGAAAGCGGTTGCTAAGGCTCTGGCTGATGGTTCCCAAATAACCTTTATGATTGGAGAGCTCATTACCCGTTCGAAGGCGCGTGAGACGATTGCGGCGGCGATCGCTAATCTAAATCTGCTTTTTCGGCTGGATTCCAAAGGACAGCTCGCCGTTCTGGCGCGCTATGCCAATTCGAAGGGAGCTGAGAGACTCGGACTTATGCCTTGTCCTTCATCGGCAGTTGAGAGAGAATTGGCATTGATCTGGGGGGAATTCCCCGATTGTCAACCCCACACAACCGATGCTATGCTGGCGTTGATGAAAAAAGAGGAACTAAACGGTTTCTTTATCCTTGGCGCCAATCCGGTGATGCTTTATCCCGACCGTGAGTTCGCCAAAGAGGGTTTGGAAAAGCTTGAGTTCCTTGTTGTCTGCGACCTGTTTGAAACTGAGACTACCGCTTTAGCCGATGTTGTTCTGCCGCTTTCAAGCTGGGCGGAGTTCTGCGGTGATTATGTCAACCTTGAAGGAAGAGTGCAGAGGGCTGAGAGGGCAATCAAGCCAATAGGGCAATCTAGGCCGGGTTTTGAAATTATCGATGTGATAGCCCAGAAGTTCGATAAGAAACTGTTTTCCACCTCCAATGACATGGCTTCCGAGATTGAACGATTGCTGCACCTAGATTCTACGATGGAGATGCCGCGGGAATTCTTAGATGTGAAACCTATCAGGGAAGAGGTAGACGAGAAGTTCCCGATTCCTCTCTTTGTCGGGGACGATCCCCATCACAGCGGCCACATCACGGAGAAGGCCACTTCGCTTGCCAATTTTGCCGGTGAGGCCTATATAGAAATGTCGTCTGATCTGGCTGACACGTACGGTTTGAAGGAGAGAGACTCGGTCCGGGTGGAGTCCGAAGTGGGTAAAATTATCATTCCGGCTAAGATATCCGACAACCTTGACGGCAACGTCGTGTTTATTCCTCGCAATTTTTCAGCCACTCCGGTAACGTCGCTTCTTATGCGTAAGAGAAGAATTGACCGTGTGAAAATAACCAAGGTGGTCGAGTAGCGCCTATGTTAGAAGTAGTTCTCATATCTTCTCTGAAGGTTGTAGTGGTGATGATAGGTGTGTTGACCGCCTGTGCCTATGCTACCTACCTTGAAAGGAAAATAGTTGCATTTATGCAGCACCGGATAGGACCTCTTTATGCCGGACCTTATGGGTTGCTGCAGCCGATCGCCGACGCGGTTAAGCTGATTTTCAAAGAAGATGTTGTGCCCAATAACGTTGAAAGATGGATGTATACTCTGGCTCCCATAATTTCGTTTGTGCCGGCGATGTTGACGTTTGCGGTGGTTCCGTTTGCAGCCGACGCCACCATCTTCGACCATGAAGTCAAAATGGTCATTTCCGACCTCAATATCGGCGTTCTATTTATTTTTGCGGTTACATCTCTGGGAATATACGGCATCGTTTTGGCGGGGTGGTCATCCGGCTCCAAGTATTCGCTGATGGGTGGTCTCCGATCTTCGGCACAGATGATCTCATATGAGGTCAGCTACAGCCTGTCTATTATTGGTGTCATTTTGGTGGCCAATACATTGTCTTTACGAGAACTGGTGGAGCAACAGGCATCGGTCGGAGACTGGTATATCTGGAGGCAGCCGCTCGGGTTCTTGCTTTATTTGACCTGCGCTATCGCGGAGACCAACCGACTGCCGTTTGACTTGCCCGAGGCCGAATCGGAACTTGTGGCAGGGTACCATACCGAATACTCTTCGATGCGTTTCGCTACGTTCTTCATAGGTGAATACGGCAATATGTTGGCTGTATCAGCCGTGGGCACGACGTTGTTTTTAGGCGGTTGGCAAGGACCGTATTTGCCGTCGTTTATCTGGTTTTTGATTAAAGTGTTTTTGTTTATGTTTTTCTATATTTGGCTGCGGGCAACTTTTCCGAGATTCCGCTATGACCAGTTGATGGCATTCGGATGGAAGGTGTTGCTTCCGCTGGCCTTACTCAACGCTATGGTGACGGCTGCGGTTGTAATGCTGTGAGTTGGATACTGAGGTAGAGCGAGGACATGAAAGAGATAATTAAAGCATTGGGCAACGTGATATTCAAGATGCCCCAGGGATTCTACGTGACTTTCAAGCACCTTTTTAAGAAGCCGGTTACGCTTGACTACCCGCGCCGCAAAAAGCCGATGGTGCCTCGTTACCGCGGACGGCACTATCTTGAGCGTTATGAAGACGGCACCGAGCGCTGCGTCTGTTGTGGGCTGTGTGCAGCCGCCTGCCCTGCTGACGCTATCTACATGGAGCCGGCCGAGAATGAAAAAGGGGAGCGTTATTCTAAGGTGTATGAGATAAACCTGCTGCGATGTATCTTCTGTGGCTTTTGTGAAGAGGCCTGCCCGGAAGAGGCTATATTTTTAGGCCAGGAGTATGAGTTCTCGAGTGATAACCGTAACTCGTTTATCTGGACCAAGGAGCAAATGCTGGTGCCGCACCCTCGAAAGGACAACCCTTTCAAGTGGATTTATCGCCGGGTGCGAAAAGTGTATGGAGTGACGGACAAAGGGAAATGAATTTAGACACCATCATCTTTTTCATATCTGCAATTGTAGCCGTCTTCGGCGCAACCATGATGATTACTCAGCGCAATCCGGTGGCATCGGTGCTGTACTTGATTGTCTCGCTGGTAGCGCAAGCGGTGCTCTATGTGCAATTAAATTCAGTATTCATGGCGGCTGTGCTCCTCATCGTTTACGCCGGAGCGATTTTGGTTTTGTTTCTGTTTGTAATCATGTTGTTGAATCTGCGCGGTCGGGAAGATCTAACCGATCATTCACTTTCTATGAGCAGGTTCACCAAGTATCTTGTCTCGACGCTGCTATTCATCGAGATGCTCTTTGTCGTAAGGAGCGGCTTTTTCGCGGATGCCGGCGTCACCGGTGTTATAGCGACTCAGCCGACCGGTTTTGGCTCTGTAGAAGAGATTGCCACCCTCTTATTTACCCGGTACCTTTACCCGTTTGAACTGACGTCCGTGTTGATCGTCGCAGCCATTGTCGGCGCGGTTGTGATTGCCAAACGTGACAGAGGCTATGGCAAGCCTGTTGCCACGTCTAAACAGGAAGAACCGTCAAGACGGCAGTCAACAAAGTGAGAGATTAATATGGTACCGATTTCGGCATACTTGATTCTGGCTGCTGTACTGTTTGTGATTGGTACGGTCGGGGTGTTGATCTGCCGCAACATCATTGTCATGCTTATGTCGGTTGAGCTAATGCTCAACGCTGCCAACCTTGCGCTAATTACTTTTTCACGGGCGCTCAATATTATGGACGGCCATGTCTTTGTGTTCTTAGTTTTGACCGTGGCTGCCGCCGAGGCCGCCGTGGGATTGGCTATAGTCATAATGATTTTCCGCAACCGCGAAACAGTGAATATCGATCGGTTTAACCTCATGAAGTGGTAAGGATATAGGGCGCAATGTCAGAGTATTCACAGTATCTCTTTTTAGTCCCGCTCTTTCCTCTGATCGGATTCGTCATTAATGGTCTCTTGTTGGGGCGTCTACCCAGGTGGCTGATATCCTTTGTGGGGTGCGTTTCGGTGGGCCTCTCGTTCATGTTGTCGATAATGTTATTCTTCGATCTGAAGGGGCTACCGCCGGAGGCTCGGCTTATCACACAAACGTTGTTTACCTGGATTCCGTCCGGTTCGCTCCACGTAAACATCAGCTATTTGCTTGACCCTCTCTCGGCCGTCATGATACTTGTCGTCAGCGGAGTTTCATTCCTGATTCATGTCTATTCGGTGGGGTATATGCACCACGATCCCGGCTACGGACGATACTTCGCTTTTCTGAATCTGTTTGTCTTTGCCATGCTCACTTTAGTGCTAGCAGACAACTTCCTGTTCATGTTTGTCGGGTGGGAGGGCGTTGGCCTTTGCTCGTACCTGCTTATCGGTTTCTGGTTTGAAAAAAAATCCGCCTCAGATGCCGGAAAGAAGGCATTTATCGTCAACCGTATCGGCGACTTTGGGTTCCTCATTGGCATGTTCATAGTCTTCTGGCAGATCGGCTCGCTGGATTTCCATGTTGTTATGGATAATGCCTCGACAGTATTTGTAACGGGCGGGACCTTGATAACAGCAGTGTGTATTCTCCTGTTCGTCGGTGCTATAGGTAAATCAGCCCAGATTCCCCTCTATGTATGGTTGCCTGATGCTATGGAAGGTCCGACGCCGGTATCGGCGCTCATCCACGCTGCCACTATGGTCACCGCGGGGGTATACATGATTGTACGAACGAACTTCCTATATGTGATGGCTCCCAATGCGTTGTTGCTGGTGGCAATAGTTGGAGCTGCAACGGCTATATACTCCGCTACGATTGGACTGGCGCAAAACGATATCAAGAGAGTGCTGGCCTACTCGACGGTGAGTCAGCTGGGATACATGTTTCTTGCCTGTGGTGTGACGGCGTTTACTGCCGGTATTTTCCACCTGATGACGCACGCCTTTTTCAAAGCGCTTTTGTTCCTTGGCGCCGGCTCGGTCATCCATGCTATGTCCAACGAGCAGGACATGCGGAAGATGGGGGGCCTGAAGAAGTATCTCCCCGTCACGTATGTGACGTTCATTGTTGCAACGCTGGCCATATCGGGAATCCCTGGATTTTCAGGTTTCTTTTCCAAGGACGAGATTCTGTGGAAGTCATTCTCGTCGCAGTATGGTCATCCACTGTTATGGGTGATTGGTTTTGTCACCGCCGGTTTGACAGCCTTTTATATGTTCCGTGTGGTCTATTTGACCTTCCATGGCCAAGAGCGTATGGACGATCATACCAAAGCGCACTTGCACGAAGCACCTAAGTCAATGACGGTTCCACAGGTAACGTTAGCAGCTCTGGCTGTGATAGGCGGGTGGGTCGGCATGCCGCATGTGCTTGGTTTTACTAATTATTTCGAGCGCTGGATGGAACCGGTCGTGTCACACGGTGTCCACACTGGTGAGTCGCATGCTATGGCGGCCGCTGGTGGTTATGCCGGCGCTGAGCTCGGATTGATGATAGCATCGGTAGTGCTCGTTTTGGCAGCGATTATTTTGTCACGGAGGTTTTACAACACCAGACCTGAACTTGCGACAAGTCTGCGTGAAAGGTTGTCCGGCCTTCACCGACTCCTTGTGAACAAGTACTATGTCGATGAAATCTACGGTGCAACCATCGTCAGGCCAGTCATATACTTCTCTCTATTCTTGTGGAAGATAATGGATGTCGTCGTTATCGACGGTCTCATTAACGGGTTTGCCAGCGCATATAACGACTTCTCGCAGTTTCTCCGCGGCATACAAACTGGACGGGTGAGAAGCTATGCGACCCTGTTTGTGATAGGGGTAGTCGTCGTGGTAGCGTACTTCATATTGGAGTGAGTGGTGGAGAGTGAGATTCTGACATTAGTGATCTTTTTTCCGCTGGTGGGGGTTGCCCTCCTGCTGCTGGTTCCTCACAAGAGGCATGACAGCCTCAAATCAATCAGTCTTATCATTGCCTTCATTACATTGCTCATGTCCTTCATGCTCTATGCGATGTTTGATCCTCTAGCTAACGGAATGCAGTTTGAAGTGAACGTTCCCTGGATAATGTCGCTGGGCATCCACTACCACCTGGGTATTGATGGAATCTCTTTGCTTTTGATAGTGCTGACTACCATCCTCACGGTGTTGGCTATCTTGTCCTCCTGGAATTCTATTACAACCGGCGTCAAGGGGTACTATATCTCCATGCTGCTTTTGGAGACGGGAATGATTGGCGTCTTCTGCGCTTTGGATATCTTTCTCTTTTACATCTTTTGGGAAGTGATGCTGATTCCAATGTACTTAATCATCGGCATCTGGGGTGGCCCGCGAAAGGTGTACGCAGCCATTAAATTTGTTTTATTCACCATGTTCGGCTCGTTGTTGATGCTGGTTGCTATTATATACCTATTATTTGCTTACAAGAACTTCTCGGGCGAATATTCGTTCGACTTGCTCAAGTTGATACAGATGCCGATACCGTATCACACGCAGCTATGGCTCTTTGCCGCTTTTGCGTTGGCATTTGCTATAAAGGTGCCAATCTTTCCGTTCCATACCTGGCTTCCGGATGCACACGTAGAGGCGCCAACCGCAGGCTCGGTTATTCTGGCCGGAGTATTGTTGAAGATGGGAACCTATGGTTTTATCAGGATATGTTTACCCATGTTTCCGGAGGCAAGCATCGCATTTTTGCCTTATATCTGTGTTCTGGCGTTGATTGGTATTATCTATGGCGCGCTGGTGGCAATGGTGCAGAAAGACGTCAAGTCATTGGTGGCGTTTTCGTCAGTATCGCACATGGGATTTATCATGTTAGGGATGTTTGCCCTCAATCTCCAGGGGATGGAGGGGGCGGTTCTACAAATGATCAATCATGGCATCTCTACCGGCGCCCTGTTTCTTATCGTGGGCATGATCTATGAACGTCGTCACACCCGCCTAATTGACCAGTTTGGCGGCATTGCCAAAGTGATGCCGACCTATGCGGCCTTCTTCATGATAATTACTCTTTCATCGATCGGCCTTCCTTTAACCAATGGTTTTGTCGGGGAGTTCTTGATATTGCTTGGGGCTTTCAAAGCCAACTACCTGTATGGTATCATCGGTGCCACCGGGGTTGTCCTTTCCGCATGTTATATGCTGTGGATGTATCAGCGGGTGATCTTTGGAAAAGTCACCAGAGAAGAGAATAAGAACTTGAAGGACGTTAGTTGGAGAGAGAGGATCATTTTATTCCCAACGGTGGTGTTGATATTCTGGATCGGCATTTATCCTAAGCCGTTTCTGGAGCGCATCGAGCCGGCAGTCAAGCAGGTGCTGTATCAGGTCGATCAAGCTGCAACGGTTGAGACAGATAATGACTTGCGTTTCACAGAGAAGATGGCGAATCGGGCCACGGATACAACTGTTGTGGTACCTTTCTTAGAAGGAGAATCTCAATGAGTGACGTCATCATTTACACCAAAGATGGTTGTCCTTATTGCGCCGCGGCTAAACAGCATTATACCGAGCAGGGGATAGTTTTTGAAGAGATCAATATTCACCGTGCCTCTGGTGCTAAGGAAAAGGTGCTTCAGCTAACGAAAGGTCAACAGATCGTGCCGGTCATCATTGAAAAGGGTGAAGTGAAGATCGGCTTTGGGGGTGGATGAGGATTTTAATGTGAAGGCGGCGGTCGCCGTT
>CAZYRH010000060.1:0-1202 GCA_964650395.1 uncultured Ignavibacteriales bacterium | reverse complement strand
GCTTTTAAGATGATCTTTGTAGTCACGTCAATCCTGACCCTCTTCATTGCCCATAGGTTCCTGAGCGCCAAAGGAATCGACCGCCCAGAGTTCTATGCGCTGCTTCTTATCTCCACAATGGGGATGATGGTCATGGCCACTACGACGGACCTGGTGGTGATGTTTTTGGGGCTGGAGATCATGTCGGTTCCTCTCTATGTCATGGCTGGCTTTGCCCGCCGGTCGTTGGAGTCGAACGAAGCCGGCATCAAGTATTTCATCATGGGAGCCTTTGCCAGCGCTTTCCTGCTTATGGGTATCGCTTTTGTATTTGGCGCTTCCGGGACAACCGATCTGCGCCGGATTGTGGCCGATTTTCACTTCATCATATCTCAGTTCCAATTGTACATGTATTCCGGAGTGGCGTTGATTCTCATCGGCTTCGGCTTCAAAGTTGCCGCGGTGCCGTTTCACAGTTGGGTGCCCGATGTTTACCAGGGTGCACCGACACCGGTGACGGCCTTTTTCTCAGTAGGACCGAAGGCAGCGGGATTTGCCGTTTTGCTTCGCATCTTCTCGTTTGGGTTTGCTGAGATGAACATGCTTTCAAGTCTTTTCTGGGTACTGGCAGTGCTGACCATGTCGGTCGGTAATATTCTGGCGCTGAGGCAGAATAATGTAAAACGTATGCTGGCCTATTCCTCGATTGCCCATGCCGGCTATATAATGATTGCCCTTGCGGTTGGTGGAGCCGATGCTACTTCCGCTGCCATATTCTATCTGGTGGCCTATGCCATGTTTAACCTTGGCGGCTTTGCAGTCATCACTCTTTTGGAAACGCGCTCCGGTTGCAAATCAGACTTTTCTGAGCTGGCCGGTCTTTCCAAGTCAAGCCCCTATTTGTCGGCAGTGCTGGCGTTGTTCATGTTTTCTCTCGCCGGCTTCCCTCCCACGGTTGGCTTCTTCGGCAAGTTTTACATTTTTTCAGCCGCTGTGAAAGCTGGTTTTATCTGGCTGACAGTAATCGGTGTTATGAATTCATTCCTTTCCGTTTACTATTATCTCCGTGTAGTCAAGGTCAGTTGCCTGGATCGGTTTGAGGGCACCTATATGCCGGTTATGTATTCTCCCGCCATGATGCTGGCGCTGGTAATTACCGTAGTGGGAACTCTTGGCCTCGGGCTTTTCCCTCAGCGTTTGCTGGAGCTTTCCCAGTCGGCCAT
>CAZYRH010000059.1:0-14782 GCA_964650395.1 uncultured Ignavibacteriales bacterium | reverse complement strand
TGCTGTAACCCCAACGAGATGGCAATCGCAAAGCTGTTCATCAAGGATCGGAAAGCGGCGCCTTCGCGGTGCATGTCAAGGAATATCTCACCCAACGTGCCGTCGGTATACTCGCCGGTACGAAGGTAAACCTTATGTCCTCCCACTATCGCCTTCTGGGTATAGCCGCCACGGCGATTGGGTAGCTTGCGCCGCTTGGCGATATAGCGATAGACAAGCTTCTTGGCCATTGCTTCTGAAGCTGCTGCTATCGACAGACTTTCTCCCCCCTCGTCACCATCAAATAAGGCTGCGCTCAGCGGCTGGCTTAGTTTGGAGCCATCGCGGTACACCGCGATTGACTTGTTCATCGTCTCCCACGCCAACCGGTAGGCTCGTTTCACATCATCGATGGTCGCTTCAGCAGGCATATTGATGGTTTTGGATATTGCCCCCGACACATACGGTTGAGCCGCCGCCATCATCTTGATGTGGGATTCAAACGGAATAAAGCGCTTGCCTTTCTTTCCGCAGCGATTGGCACAGTCGAAGATGGCCAGGTGCTCGTCCTTCAGGTGCGGCGCTCCCTCAAGGGTCATGGCTCCACAGCAGTACTCGTTGGCATCTTCTATTTGTTCTTTGGTGAAGCCAAGCTCTGCCAAAAGATTAAACTCCCAAGACTCTATGGTCTTATCAGACAGTCCCAGGCTTTCCTTTAAGAACTCCTCACCCAGGGTGTACTTATTAAAGGCGAAGGTGATATCGAAGACGTTTTCAAGGCTGTCCTCGACACTCTGCAGCTCTCCATCACTGAAGCCCCTAGCTTTTAACGACTCATGATTGATATATGGCGCCTGCTTCAAGGTCTTATGACCGGTAGCGTAGAAAATTATCTCCTTTATTTCTTCATCACGGTAGCCAAGTTTTTTCAGCGCCGTTGGAACCGAATTGTTGATAATCTTGAAGTAGCCTCCTCCAGCCAGCTTTTTGAATTTCACCAGCGCAAAATCAGGCTCAATGCCGGTGGTGTCACAGTCCATCACCAGCCCAATCGTCCCGGTCGGAGCTATAACAGAGACCTGAGCATTGCTAAAGCCATGAATCTCGCCCAGTTCCAACGCTCTGTCCCACACCCCACGCACCGATTTGACCATCTCGTCAGAGAGATAGTTGGGATTCAATCCCACCGGTTTTACAGTCAACCCCTCATATTCAGATTTATCAGCATTAAAGGTGGCACGACGATGGTTTCGTAGCACCCTCAGCATATGGTCGCGGTTGCGGAAGAAACCTGGAAACGGGCCCTTCTCACGGGCCAACTCCGCCGAGGTGACATATGCTTCACCAGTTAGAAGAGCACTAAGCGCTCCGCACCAAGAGTACCCTTCGGGAGAGTCATAGGGGATACCCATCCTCATCAGAAGCGTCCCCAGGTTTGCAAACCCTAAACCGAGAGTTCTGAATTCGTAGCTCCTGCGAGCAATAGGAGCCGACGGATAAGAAGCCATCAACACCGAAATATCCAACACGATTGTCCAGAGGTGAATGGCATGCAAGTAGCCCTCGATGTTGAACGTGCCATCTTCGCGGAGAAACTCCACCAAGTTTATCGATGCCAGATTACAGGCCGTATCGTCAAGGAACATATACTCCGAGCAAGGATTAGAGGCATTAATACGGCCGTCTTCGGGGCAGGTGTGCCATTCATTGATAGTCGTATCGAACTGCACCCCTGGATCAGCACAAGCCCAGGCCGAGTAACAGATCTTTTCCCACAGCTTCGCTGCCGGAACTGTCCGGGCTAAGCTGCCGTCGGAACGCCGGACAAGCTCCCAATCCTGGTCCTCTTTGAGCTTCTCGAAGAAGCTGTTAGGGATACGGACCGAGTTGTTGGAATTCTGACCGGACACCGTCATGTAGGAGTCGCTTTCCCAGTTGGTGTCGAGCTCGATAAAATCAACATCGGTCGTTCCCTGCGCAGCCAGGTCAAGTATCTTCTTGATGTAAACCGGCGATACAGCCATATGCCGGGCGTTTCGCAAGGCCTCCTTCAAGGCAGCGTTTTTCGAGGGATCGGTTTCAACCACGCTGTCTCCGTTGTCGGTGGAGACCCGAGCCGCTTGAAGAATATTTTTCAGATGCGCTCGGATGACTTTCGAGCCAGCGACCATAGCTGCTACCTTCTGTTCTTCTATCGTTTTCCAATCGATGAACTGCTCGATATCAGGGTGATTCAGGTCAAGACACACCATCTTGGCCGCTCGCCTGGTGGTACCTCCAGACTTGATGGCTCCTGCAGCCCGATCACCGATCCGAAGAAACGACATCAAACCTGAGGAGCTCCCCCCACCTGACAGAGGTTCCCCTGCCGCCCGGATATTGGAATAATTCGTACCGCTGCCGGAACCGTATTTGAACAGACGGGCTTCTCGCGTCCAGAGATCCATAATACCGCCTTCATTGACCAGATCATCAGCAACCGACTGAATAAAGCAGGCGTGAGGTTGGGGCCGCTCATAGGCGCTTTTCGCCTGCTTTAGGGTGTGAGTGTCCGGGTCAACGTAGTGATGCCCCTGAGCCACACCCGTTATCCCGTAAGAGAAGTGAAGTCCGGTATTGAACCACTGGGGTGAATTAGGGGAAGCAACCTGAGCCGCCAGCATATGACATAGCTCGTCATAAAATGCATGGGCATCCTGCTCGCTGTCAAAATAACCATACTTTTCTCCCCAGTGACGCCAGCAACCGGCCATACGGTGAAAAACCTGACGGGAATCAGTCTCACTCCCATAAAGTTGATTGCCATCGTCATCGCAAACGGGCTGACCATGTTCGTCGGTCTTAGGAACACCCGCCTTGCGAAAGTACTTCTGGGCCAATATATCAACTGCCACCTGCGACCATGACTTTGGCACTGCAATGTCGTCCAGCTTGAAGACCGTAGAGCCGTCCGGATTTTTTATCTCCGACGACCGCTTAACGAACTCAACATTGTCGTACGGTGATTTACCTTCATGAGTGAAATAGCGGTGTATTTTCAAAGATATCCTCCTGCTGTATCCACAGTAAAATAATAGTTATAGCCAATTCCACACGGCGGAAGAAAACCCGCTCCTGTTAACCGTGCCAATCGTGTAGAATCACTTCACATCCTGTCAGTTACAAGATTAGCCCCTGGCCGAATGGCTATAACCATATACGACCACAAGGGCGCACAATATATGACACTGGTAAGAGACTGCTATACAAAAAACTGGGTTTATATCTTGTATATGTATTCCCTTGATTCTCAAGGTAGTACAGCCAAGATAGGTGTTAACATAACCCTTACAGTTAACTAATCTAATACTAAGAAAAAAAATCAATCGCTATAAGTTACGGTGGCTCGGTATAATACGGAAGTACAATTCGTTATTTCGGGCGGCACAAGAATACTCATAGTATCTTAGTGTGCTTAATTTATTATCAGCCAATAAGCTATGAGAGACATAACAATATTTCAACTTCTTTTCAACAGTTTTTTGTGGAAATGTTCATCAACAAGCTGGTAAGAAATGCAATCCAAACATGATAAATGCCAATCGAAAGACTCCGCGATGGCAGGTATTACTCCCTGTCAAAAAAGATAACTCTTGTTGAATTACCAACATCGTTATAAAAACCAAACCGACAAGTACTTCCAGCGTCGGGAAGCAGGACAAGACAGAAATGGTACTACTTAAGACAATAATATTTTTAGAAAATTATTTTTAAAAATCCCAATTTTTTTCTTGACAAAAGCCAGAAATGGTGTTAAAATAATAATGCAATCGGAAAGTGTTACTCTTTCTGTGGATTACCTAATATCGTCCACCCAGGCAGGCCCCAAAACCTGCTTGGGTTTTTTTATGACCAGTTTTCCCTTTGCTAACAGGTTCCTACTGATTATTCCTCATCCAGTTTCTGGCCGCTAAGCAGATCAAAGAAAAGTAGATGGCTCACTTGGAAGGTGAAATTCACCGGCGTACCGGTGTCAAGCGGTTCAGTGCAATTCGATACTGTCAAGATTGTCTCTTTGAATGAAAGCGAAACTACATACTGGTTGCCAAGGTACTCACACGATTCGACCTTAGCCTCGTATTCCCCGGCTGGTGTTATTTCAATCTGCTCCGGTCTTATTCCAACCAGCACCTTATCTTGATGCAGTTGATGGTCCTTCATTGCCAGCCCAAAAGGAACCAGCAGGTTCTTTTCAATTCTAGCTTCAACAATATTTATTTTCGGATACCCTATAAACTGAGCTACAAAGAGATTTGTGGGATCATGGTACAGCTCCTGAGGTGTGCCCACTTGGGCTATTTTACCCTCGTGCAGCACAGCGATCCTATCCCCCATCGTCAGGGCCTCTGCCTGGTCGTGCGTGACATGGATCGTGGTTGTCCTCAGCTCTTTTTGGATCCGCACAATCTCCTGGCGCATCCTTGCTCGAAGGTCGGCATCCAGATTTGACAGCGGCTCATCAAGCAAGAATAATGATGGTTCACGGATGATTGCTCGGCCCACCGCCACCCTCTGCCGCTGCCCACCTGACAATTGGGCAGGTTTGCTCTTGAGCTTATCAGCAAGCCCCAACATCTCCGCGATATTCTTTACCCGTCTTAGTATCTGCGATCTTCCCTCTTTTGTCGCAGTCAGCGGAAAGGCGAGATTCTTTTCCACTGACATGTGCGGATAGAGAGAGTAGTTCTGGAAGACCAAAGCAACATTGCGGTTCTTTGGCCTGAGGTGGTCCACTCTTCTGCTTCCGATGTAGATTTCCCCTTGATCAAGCTCCTCCAGACCGGCGATCAACCGCAATAGAGTCGATTTCCCACACCCGGAGGGCCCCAACAAAACGAGCAGTTCGCCTTGATCAAGCTCGAGTGACACATTCTCCAGCACCAGTGTGGAGCCAAAGGATTTGCAAATGTTTTTTAAGACCAGTCCGGGCATTTAGTTTGTATCCTGGACAGAACCATTGTGAATTCGAAAGCATCTACTGTCTTGCCGCAAAGGCTCAGGAGGATCCCCAGCCGTGGTTAAAAAAAGCTGGCCAAAATCCCCAAGCGCCAGCATAATGCCTGCCGTTCGCTGGTCGTCAAGTTCAGCAAATATCTCATCCAGTAGTAGTATCGGCTGAGTCTTACGCCCTGCTTTCAGCAAGCGGTAAACGGCAAGTTTTAGCGCAATAGCAGCGGTACGCCATTCCCCTCGCGAGCTGTGAGTACGAGCTGGATAGTTGCCAATTCTAAAAAGCACGTCGTCCCTATGAGGACCAACCAGGGCTGTTTTAGTTATCTTTTCCCGCTCCTCATTCTGGCGCAGTGCCGTTTGGAATGCTAAGTTTATCTCATCCAAATTCAGTTTTCCTTGGTTTAGAGTTATTGAAGGCTGATAAACAAGACTAAGATTCCCCCCTTGGGAAATGTCGGCATAGTAATGCTCAGCCAGCGAACTAATCTCTTCGATAAAAGCCTGGCGTTTCCTGACAACCTCAGCTCCAACACTTACCAGTAAAACATTAAAGGGGGTAGGATCGTCGTCCAACCTCAAGCAAGCGTTTTTTTGTGCCAGGACCTTGTGGTAGTCAAGGAGGTAAACGAGATATTTGTTGGAAAACTGTGAGAGGTACATGTCAAGGAAACTTCGCCGAACGGAGGGAGGACCAGAGAGTATCCCACTATCTTCAGGCCCTGCGGACACCACGCAGTGACTTCCATATAGCTCAGCTGCTGTGACTCGGGCTTTATCGATTGTAATCCTTTTTCGGCCACCCCTTTGATAGGCAACAGCCACCTCATGAGCAACGCCTTCCTTTTCTATGCACCCTTCTATGCGATAAACCTCCCCATTTCCCCGAAGCATAACAGATTCCAGGGCGCCACGATGCGAACGTCCTAAGCAGAGAACAAAAATCGCCTCCAGTAAGTTCGTCTTTCCGGTGCCATTGTAGCCATAGAGGATGTTCGTGCCGGGGGAGAAGTTTACCTCAAGCTGCGAGAGATTACGAAAGTTGCTCGCCTTCAAGCTCTTGACGTACATGATTCTGCTTACAAAAAATGGCAGATGCTCTCACCTGCCATTGTGTAACCGATTCGCTCTTATCTATTCCGCTAAACGCAGCGGCATAACCAGACATAGAAAATCGTCTTTGGGGATATTGGGGCTGTATATTACCCCTGCCGCAACCGGAGAGGAAAGCTCGAAAATAACCTCTTCGCCGTCCACTTTACTTAGGATTTCAGTTATATAGCTGGCATTATATCCAATATCCATCTCCTCACCGACATAGTCACATTCGAGAACCTCTTTCCCCTCGCCTCCCATATCTGCATTGGCTGTCGACATGGTGAGCGCATTATCCTTGATTGTGAACTTAACCTGATGAGTCAAGGCATTGGATAGAATAGACACTCGGCGAACAGCACTGGCAAAGTCCTCTTTTGAGATTGTCATCCTGTTATCGCTTGTTGCCGGGATGACCTGCTCAAAGTTTGGATATGGTCCCTCTATCAGACGAGAAGCCAGCACAATGTCGCCCATATCGAATATAATATTGTTCTCACCAAAGATGACTCCAAGTTCTTGGTCCTCTCGAGTAAGAAACTTAGGAATAAGATTCAGAACCTTGGGGGGCATAATAACATCGTCATACATACCCTTCAAATTTGGATTTTCTGTAGACATCCTAGCCAACCTGTGACCATCTGTAGCGACCATTTGCATCTTATCACCCTTAGTCTGCCAAAGCACCCCATTTAATGCTGGTCGTGTCTCGTCATCTGAACAGGCAAAGGTTGTCTTCCTGACCATTTTAGCAAAATCAGCACCTCTGATTTTAATCTCCTTTTTCGTGTTAACTGCCGGGAGTTTTGGAAAGTCCTCTGCCGCTACCGTAGAAATTTTGTATGAGCCATTTGGTATTTTAATCTCCATCTTGGAGCCAGAGGTCTCAAAGGCAATCTCCGCCTCAGGAAGCTCCTTTATAATATCAAAGAGAATTCGAGCCGGCAGTGATGCTGAGCCTTTCTTTGTGACTGCGCCATCCATCGACACAGATACAGAAATATCAAGATCAGTCGCTGACAATTTGATCTTAGACTCCAAGGCCTCAATGAGAAGGTTCGTTAAAATCGGGAGAGTGGACTTAGTTGGTACCACCTGCAAAACATACTGCAAATAACCACTGAGTTTAGATCTCGGTAATGAAAATTTCATCTATTGTTTCCCATTCTAAAATTTCTTCACAACTATCTATAAGTTTCTTATGTATCTATATAAATACACTACTAATAATAAGTCATCTTAAAATGTTAATATCAACACTTTTGTCTCAATATGTAACTTTTGGTCTATGGATTGCAATAGTTTAATATACATTTTTTTTACATCCTTATCCCCAATTACAAAAACAACTTGTTGATAGCTAAACAATTATACCCAAACCTAGAAGTACTATTGTTGTTCAGAACCTTTCCACCCATATTGCTAACACTCTGTCAATAGAGTAGTGAAGCTGATATTTTATCTATCTTCTCTCGAAATGACGGGTCGCCTGACATCTTTTTATCAATTAGGTTACAAGCGTGGATGACAGTAGAGTGATCTCTTCCACCAAAAGCCGTTCCAATTACCTTCAACGAGCTATCCGTAAGGGATCTTGATAGAGACATAGCCACCTGGCGTGCTAAGACAATGTCAGAGGTTTTTTTCTTTGCTTTCATCATCTCAGGTTCAATATGGAAAAACTCAGAGGTCTTCTTTTGAATCGTCTCAATATTGATTTCCCTCTTTTTGCTTAAGAGGGTTTCAGTTAGTAGCTTCTGAGCCATTTCCAACTCTACCGGGACGCCCTTAAGAGAAGAATAAGCCAGGATTCTAATCATGGCGCCCTCTAATTCACGAATGTTTGTCGAGACCTTGTCGGCAATGAAGCGAATGACATTGTTGGGCAGAGTGGTGCCTTCCGATTCCAGTTTCTTGTATAGGATAGCGGTTCGGTTTTCCAGGTCGGGAGCCTGAAGATCAGTAACTAGACCCCAAGAAAAACGTGACAAGAGTCGCTCTTCTAATCCCTTGATCTCTCTCGGAGGCCTATCGGAAGTAAGGACTATCTGCTTACCCTGATGATACAGCGAATTGAAGGTATGAAAAAACTGCTCCTGTGTTGATTCTTTACCTGTGAAAAATTGTATATCATCGATGATGAGGGTTTCTACATCACGGTAGATACGGGTAAAATCTGATACGAGCCGGTCAGATATCGAGGTTATGAAGTCAGAGGTAAACTTCTCAGAAGTTGCGTATATTATTCGCTTAGAGGGAAAGTTATCAAGAATACAGTTGCCTATCGCCTGAACAATATGTGTTTTGCCCAGACCGGTGCCCCCGTAAATGAGTAGAGGGTTATATTTTGTTAGCCCGGGAGCCTCAGCAACAGCCATTGATGCTGCGCAGGCGAACTGATTGAAATCCCCAACAACCAAGGAATCAAAATCATACCTGGCGTTGAGATTACAGTCACGCCGGGACGTTTGTTGCAATAATGTGTGTTCCCTCTTCTTATCGTTAAGGTAGTTGTCACTCTTCAACCCTAGTGAAGTTTGCTCATTTAAGCCATTTAACTCATTTATAATATACACAACGTCATAATGGTGACCGAGAACCTCAACAAAGGCCTCCTCAATGAGGCTACTGTAATGACTTCGAATCCAGTCAGCTACAAACTGATTGGGTACAGCAACCTTGAATTGGTTCTGACCATTCAGCTCCCCCCTCGTTGGCTTTAGCCAGGTATTGTATGACTGTTCTTTTACTCTCCGTGACATATACTGCAAACAGTCATGCCACTGTTGCGAGTTCACTACATTCTCTTGTGTAATTAACATCGTACCCCTTAATCTTTCACAGTTTCCCCGCCTAAGAACTTGTTATAATTCAACTAATTAAAACTTTTCCGGTAAGGATCGATTAGATTTATCAACATACCTGTCAACAACCATTAAGTGGCTTATTCCACGTAAGTCAGTTAACAACATAGTATTCCATAATAGATAGAATACATATCCCACATCTTGTTAACATTGTTGGAATTAACTAATTACATATAACTGTATAGAAGGACTTAAGGGTCTAGTCAAGACATCCTATCCATTAATTTCCTGCATTTTTGAACCGTTTGCTTTGAGGCGTGTTAGACAAAATGGACAATCTAATACAAATAGCCTAGTCTAGGCTGGTCTGTTGCTCTTTAATAATGCGGATCGAATGAAGATGGTTGATGTCATCAGGTTATCAAGGGTTCATCTCGTCGATAAGCTTTGCCATCCTTTCAAAGAGGGCTATTTGCTCCTTAGAGCCGTCAGTTGCAACTGGTCGACCAGCATCGGCTCCTTTGCGTAGGGATGTCATAAGAGGGATTTCACCCACTAGCGGGACACCAAGATGTTTGGCAAGGTCCTTACCGCCATCCTTGCCGAAGATATAGTCCTTTTCACCTTTGTTTTCGTAGTACGCCATGTTTTCTACCACCCCAATGACCTTCAACTTGGTTTTCTCTGCCATTTTGGCTACTCGACCCGCCACATTTGTTGCCGCCGACTGGGGGGTGGTAACTACCAAAAGCTCTGTGGACGGTATTGCCTGTGCGATTGTAATCGTGACATCCCCTGTCCCTGGCGGGAGATCGAGTAAGAGATAATCAAGATTATCCCACACAACATCTGTAAGGAACTGGGTTATGGCTTTGTGAAGCAGTGGCCCGCGCCAGATAACCGGCTCGTCGGATTTCACAAAAAAACCCATTGATACCACCTGGATATTATCTCCCTTGCGCAACGGGACTATCTTATTGTCAATGGCTACCGGCTGCCCGTGCACACCCAGCATGCGTGGAATAGAGAAGCCGTAAACGTCAGCGTCTAAAAGTCCTACTCTGCGATCCAGTCGTGCTAAAGCAGCGGCGAGGTTGACGGTGACTGTCGATTTGCCCACGCCGCCTTTGCCTGATGCAACGGCTATGAACCGACGGGCGATATCTTCTATGTGTGTGATGGGCTGTGGCGCATTTTTGCCATGCCCCAGTTTCTGCTTTAATGCTTCGAGTTGTTGGTTGGTCATGGCATCGAATTCGACTTTGACTGATGTCACTCCAGGCACGCTGCTGACACCTCTGGTGATGTCGTCCACGATTTTCTCTTTTAGAGGGCATTCGGGAGTGGTAAGGGTGATGCCAACAGATACATCGCTTCCCTCGATATTGATGAATTTCACCATACCCAATTCAGTCAAGGGCTTTCTCAGTTCGGGATCATCTATCCCACTCAGCACCTGCATTATCGCTTCTTTAGTAAGCATTTCTTGCCTCTTTATTTACGGTTATATTGTTGCTTCTGCGACCCATTAGAAGAGCAGCTTTTAGTTCCTTATATTTTAGAACACATATATACGCAATTTCGAAGCGATTATAAAGCGAGTAGGTGTATTTTTTGAGTGTGGCATGAATGGAGCTGGTAATAAAACGCTGGAAGAGCTTAGTCGCCGTCGACATTATGCATTCCGGGTGACTTCTTGCGGCGGGTAAAGATGAGGCTGGCGAGGAGGAAGATGATGGAGCAGCTTATAGCCGCGTCAGCTATGTTAAATGTCCACCAGCGATCTATATGGTATCCGAGAAGGTTGATGTTGAAGAAATCCATGTCAAGAAAGTCGATAACCTTGCCCAGTAGCAGCCGATCTATGATGTTGCCGAGAGCGCCACCGGCGATGAATGAGAGCGGATAGGCGATGGTGGTATTGTTGCGATTCACGACAAGGTAATACAGCACAATGGTCAGGATGAGTAGGGATGAGACGAGATAGTAGGTGGAAGATCCGAAGTTTGTCCCCAAGGCTCCCCCCTTGTTGTAGACAAGGGTAAACATGAGAAAGCGCCCTAGAACTTCAACTGAGGACTTGCCACCAAGGCAGCTCATGGCCCATAGCTTGGTGAGCTGATCGACCGCAACGGTCATTAAGATGATGGTTGCGGGCCAAGAGAGTTTTCTGAGATAACTACCGGCCAGATTTATATCCCTCTTCGGCTGACTTACACTCGATGCACATGCGTGCGTGCGGGACAGCCTGAAGGCGGGCAGCGCTGATCGGCTTGCCGCACTTGATGCATTTGCCGTATGTTCCCTTCTCTATCCGCCGGAGTGCTTCATCGATATGGTAGACCAGTCGACCGGATTTGGAGGCAAACATGAAGGCCAGCTCACGTTCCATGGCGTCGGTGCCCAGATCGGCCATGTGGTAGGAATAGGAAGAGATGTCACCGGTTGAATCTTTGATCGTGGTGGAAACCTGCGCTTTCATTGTCGCTGCTATCTCTTCCAGCAAGGCTTTCTTTTTTGCCAGCAGCATCTTCTCGTATTTTTTAAAATCGACCTTTCGCATGGTGGTCTCCGATGTTAAGCTTTTGCTACAGCAATGGCTGCTTTTTCACCGTTGATATTCCACTCTCTGCCGTCGCTAACTGAGGACCGGTCGGTAAACTCTATGCTGTTGGCCAGCGTTTCCCGCCGGATAAACTCGTCGTACTTTATAGCTGCCGATTCCAGGCGCTCTGAAGAACTCAGCCTGATGTTGATGCGGTCGGTGATATCGAATCCGGAGCTTTTGCGCATGTTCTGAATCTTGTTGATCATTTCGCGGGCAAATCCCTCGCCAATTAATTCCTCGGTCAACTCAGTGGCAAGCACCACGGTTACCGGGCCATCGTTCTCGACAGCAAATCCTTCTTTTTCGCTTTTTACAACTTCAAGCTCGTTATCAGTGAGGGTTAATTGCTGACCATCCAGGGTGAACGATAACTGCTTGGACTGGGCAAACTCTCTCACGGTATGGGAGTCGAGATTGCCGATATAGGCGGCGGCTTTCTTGACGTCAGTACCTAACTTTGGACCGGCTGTTTTGAAGTTCAACCGGGCCGAATAGCTCACAAATCGCTCTACATCCGCGCCAAGCACGACATCCTTGATGTTGAGTTCATCCTTGATGATATTGAAGTATTCTTCCAGCCGAGCTACTTCAATGTATTTGGGCAACCCTATTATGATACGTGAGAGGGGTTGTCGCACCTTGAGGTTTTTTCTGGAGCGGGCAGCGCGACCGAGCGAGACAATTGTCTCGACTAACCCCATAGCTTCCTCCAGTTTGGAGTCGATTTGTGCCTCGTTTGGGCTGGGGTAGTCTGTCATGTGAACTGAAAGTGGGAAACCGTGTTTCTCTCGATTTTCGCCCATCAGCTCCTTCCATATCAACTCTGACATAAACGGTGCAACCGGAGCAGTCAATTGGCAGACTCCAGCTAAAATGCGATACAACGTCATGTAAGCCCGCATCTTGGAGGGATCATCCGCCTTAGCCCAAAAGCGTCGGCGGTTGGTGCGGACGTACCAATTGGACAACTCATTGATGACAAAGCTCTGAATCTTTCGGACCGCCTGGGTGATTTCATAATTGTCAAAGGAGTGGGCGACCTCCTTGATAAGGCTGTGATATCGGGAAGTAATCCAGAGGTCGAAGCGTTCTGGTTTGCCCGCTTTTTTCTCTAAGTACTGCTCAACGGCAAGTTCCTCGGCTTCGGCACTTTCAGCTACTTGGTCAATATTGGCATAGATGGCAAAGAAGGAGTAAGTATTACGCAGAGTGTCGAAGTACTTGCGCACCACCTCAACCAGGCTGTCCAAGTCGAAACGGATTGGCAGCCAGGGGTTGGATGTTGCTACCAAATACCACCGGACTGGATCTGCTCCAAACTTATTGATAGTGGTGACAGGATCAACCACGTTCCCCTTGCTCTTGGACATCTTTTTGCCCTCTTTGTCGAGAATAAGTTCGTGGGCGATCACGTTCTTAAATGGGGGCTTGTCAAACAGCAGGGTCGAGATGGCCAGGAGCGAATAGAACCATCCTCGTGTCTGATCCACGGCTTCGGCAATGAAGTCCCCGGGGTACTTCCTTTCGAATTCTTCCTTATTTTCAAAAGGGTAATGCCACTGAGCATAAGGCATGGAGCCGGAATCGAACCAGCAGTCAATGACCTCCGGCACGCGGCTCATCGTGCTACCGCACTCGCAAGTCAGTTTTGCTTCATCCATTTGCGGTTTGTGCAGATCAAGGGTGCCTAAATCTTGTTGTGTTTTTAGTTCTTTACTGGCACTCTTTTCTATTAGCTCCTTAATAGACCCGATAGCCGTCTGTTTCCCACACTGTGGGTCGTCACAAATCCAGATAGGCAGAGGAGTTCCCCAGAACCGCTCGCGCGAAAGAGCCCAGTCGACATTGTTTTCCAGCCAGTCTTGCATCCGGCCAGTGCGGATTTCATCTGGGTGCCAGTTGATGGCATTGTTGTTCTTGATGAGCTGATCCTTGAAATCAGTCGTTTTCAGGTACCAGGACTGACGGGCGATATAGATCAGCGGCGCGTGACACCGCCAGCAGAAGGGGTAGTTGTGCTCATAGATTTCTTTTTTGAAAAGCTTCCCGGCTGATTTGAGGTCTTTAATGATGAGTGGGTCGGCGTCCTTGATGAACATACCGGCGTACGGCCCGGCGAAATCCTTGAAAGAGCCATTGGCTTCAATCGCCTGAAAGACGGGCAAGCCATACACCTGCCCAATTTCGTAGTCATCGGCCCCGAAGCCAGGCGCAATGTGGACGATTCCGGTACCATCCTCGAGGGTGACAAAGTCGCCGTTGATAACGTAGAAGGCGCTGTCGGTCTGATCCTTGAAGGTCTCAAAAAGAGGCTCATACCTCCGCTTGAGGAAATCTACGCCCTTGTAACGTTCTATAACCTTTTTGTATTCACCAAATACCTTGCCCACGAGGGCATCGGCTAGAACCAGCTTTTCCCCCTCATGTTCAACCATTACGTAGTCGGCGTCGGGCTTCAAACACAGAGCGGCATTAGAGGGAAGAGTCCACGGGGTGGTGGTCCAGACCAAGTAGCTGAAATCGCCATCGGCAGCCTTGACCTTGACGTAGAGTGAGGGGTCCTTTACCATCTCATACCCCAGAGCTACTTCATGACTGGAAAGTCCTGTGCCGCAGCGAGGGCAGAATGGCACCATTTTGTACCCCTTGTAAATGAGGCCGCGGTCATAGAAGTTTTTCAGAATTGACCACACCGATTCAATGTACTCGTTGGACAGGGTCACGTAGGCGTCATCAAGATCCAGCCAGTAGCCGATGCGGCGGGTGATTTCGTTCCAGTCGTTGACGTACCTGAATACCGACTCGCGGCATTTCTGGTTAAATTTGCTGATGCCGTACTCAACAATTTTGGACTTGCTTTCAAGTTTCAATTCCTTCTCGACCGCAATTTCCACCGGCAGGCCATGTGTGTCCCAGCCTCCCTTGCGATCTACACGGTAGCCTCGCATAGCCTTGTAGCGGCAGACTAAGTCCTTGATTGTACGAGAGATAACATGGTGAATACCGGGCGGGCCGTTGGCAGTAGGGGGACCTTCATAGAAGACAAAGTGGGGCTTGTCTTTGGCGGCCTTCTGAGCCTTTTGAAAGACGTTGTGTTTATCCCAGAACTCGAGGATTTTCTCCTCTGCAGCCGGGATGGAGAAGTTGTCTTTTAAGGTGTCGAATTTCACAAGCATTCAATCCTTTTCAGCATGACAAGTTAGTTTATCTAATAATTTTTGTAAAGGCTTTTCAATAAAATGGTGCTCTGCGGTAATATCTTTAGAAGTGTGTAAAAGGCAGAAGGTGTATCCTTTGGTTTTTA
>CAZYRH010000058.1:0-14786 GCA_964650395.1 uncultured Ignavibacteriales bacterium | reverse complement strand
ACCCGTCGTGCACAAAGTTTAAGTCGGGTTTCTCCCCGCCTGCAGCGGATCAAACCCGACCTACGAGATTAGATCGTATCCTCCGGCATCTCCGTTTCTTCCGTCACACCGGTGTCCACCATGGTCGACTCCATCATCGCTGAATCCATCCTGGTGGTGTCCAATTTTTCGGCTTCTTTGACCTCTACCGGAACCTTGCCGGGCTGTTCCTTCGTCTCCTTCTTCCCACAGCCGAAACCCAAAGCCAGGGCAAAAACGATTGATGAGCAGACAATTAGTAACCTTCTCATATACCTCTCCTTAAATGTTATCTGGTACACCTTATCGGGCGCCAAGTTATCATCTAAAACTGCCAAGTCAAGTTTAATATTTACTGATATTTCCCACGATGCACCATATTATCCTGTTTTTGTTGACGGAGAAGCAAGGGACGCCTATTATTACCCGTGCGGCGGCAACTCTTCCCGTTTCTTGAGCCGGCGAATGGTGAGTAAACTTTCGACATAGTAGAGCGTAGAAGCAAGTATGGAAAACATTTTATTACCAAGCATTCTTTCAGGATCCATCTGGCAGATCATTGGTCAAACATCGGCGTTTGGCGTAATCATTCTGCTGGTTTTGGTTTTCATGTCTTTTGTATCCTGGGTGATTATTTTTCACAAATGGCGTCAGTTCAGAACAGTGGAACGGGATAACCATCATTTCATCCAGACATTTCGGCGGTCGCGAGCGATGTCAGAATCGATCGGTCAAGCCAAATCGCATTCCAGCTCGCCGCTGTCCAATATATACATAGCCGGCTTCACAGAACTTAACGAATTGAACGAACAAAAAAATGTGGGGGGCGCTATGCAGGATAACATTCATCCACTCGATGACAGAGACTTTGAGATTGTCGAAATGACGATGGATAAAACGCTGACTGAAGAAATGGGCAAGCTGGAAAAGCAGGTTATTTTCCTGGCCACAACAGCCAACTCGGCCCCATTTATGGGGCTGCTGGGTACCGTAGTCGGAGTCATGAACTCATTCTGGTCGATAGGGGAACGCGGTTCGGCCTCGCTGGCGGTCGTAGCTCCAGGTATTGCCGAAGCTCTGCTGGCTACTATCGTCGGCCTGGGAGCGGCCATACCGGCTGTCATAGCTTTCAACTGGGCCAACAATAAAATGAAGTTCATAAACGACTTTTCCAACAACTTCATCCTCGAGTTTTTAGCCCGCGCTAAGAAAGAATCCCGCTAATGCCACGCCTTCGACGCAGAACATATAGGGCCCTAGCTGACATTAACATCACTAACTTAGTTGATGTCGTGTTGGTTCTGCTAATCATCTTTATGATATCAGCCCCCCTCCTTCAATCAGGGATTGAGGTCGATCTACCGAAAACAAAAGCGACTGCTATCGAACAGGAGGCGGAAGGCGTGGTGGTGACGATCGATGCCAAGGGGGGAATCTACATTAACGACGTCTGGTCGCAACTTGGGAATTTCGAAGCTGCTCTAAAGAAGGAAATGCGCGCCAAAAACACCTCATCTGTATATATACGAGGTGACTCGGCAGTGGCCTATGGAACTGCCATTAAGGTCATCGGACGCCTCAAGGAGATGGGGATAGAATCGATCGGTCTGGTCACCGGCCATGAGGAAGAAAAAGCACTCAAAAAGTCCAGGCGGTGATCTATGACGAGGGATGTTCTCCTATCATTGCTGTTGCATCTGGTTATCGTAACGGCAACGGTCATATCCGCCCCATTTGATATCAATAGAAAACTGACCTATGACGAGGTAATACAAGTATCTCTTACCTCCCTGTCCGAGATAGCTCCAACGAAACCGGAACCGGTTTCCATACCCGAGATGCTTCCCGAAGAGTGGGCAGAGATTCCAATTGAGTCTCCTTCCACAGCCAAAGAGGCGATTGTAAAGCCAAAGGAAAAAACACACAAACCACGAACTAAAAAAACGAACCTACCTGCAACCGAGGGAGAGAAAAAAGAAATCGAAGCACCGGCTACCGGCAGCGGATCACGATTTCAAGGGGCAACCATTGACAACGTCTCATTCGATTATCCTTACTGGTTCACCGAGGCTTTCCGCAAGATTGAGGGCAACTTCTACAATCCGGTGGTTTATGACGGAACTCTGGTGTGTGTTGTCTACTTTCAGGTCATTCGCTCAGGAAGAATTGTCGAGTCGCGGGTGGAAGCGTCATCCGGCGTACCGGCCTTTGACAATGCCTGCCTGCAAGCCATAGAACGATCAGCCCCCTTCCCACCCCTCCCCCGGGAGTTTCGGGATGAAATCATCGGAATAACCGTTCCCTTCAAAAATAGATAGTTTAATGCAGTTATGAAGTCGCGCATCTTATTTCCTCTGGTTGTCCTCGTACTGATTTTTCATGCCAGCGCCTTTGCTCAAGGGGACAAGGTTCGAAACATTTTCTTCGATACCATCACCGGCGACTTCCAACCCACCCTCATCGGGGTGGATGAGATGAAGTATATCGGCGACAAGTACATCACGCATGACGACTCCACCATTATGAACTACACAACGCGGATTATCCAAAGTGACATTGACTTTTGTGCCGACTTTGAATTGGTCCGCGCTGACACATTTTACATGATACTTTATGAAATCACCTTTCTGGACCTTTTAAGCTGGCAACGGCTTGGTGCCACTTACCTGGTCAAACTTGACGCCGAATTCCCCGGCCCAAACCTCCGTGTGCGCTGGGGTTTGTATGACACAGCCCGCAAACAGCAGTTTGCCAGAGGCACGCGCGAGGAAAACAAATCACGCTGGCGAGAACTGGGTCATGATGTTGCCAATGAAATCGTGCATACCCTAACCGGTGAGAAAGGTATTTTCCGAACCAAGATTGTCTACGCCAAGGAAATCGGAAATATCAAAGAGCTGTTTTTGGCCGATTACGACGGCGCCAATGAGCAACAGCTCACCCAGACCGGTTCAATTAATATCTCCCCCATTTTCGCTCCGGACGGCAGAGAAGTGTATTTCACCAGCTACATGGAAGGCGACCCTCAGCTATACAAAGTGAATGTTCCCAACGGTAAGGTTTCGCGAGTGGCCGAATTCCCCGGTATCATCGCTGCTCCTGCCGTTTCTCCTGACGGCTACAAGATTGCCTGCGTCCTGTCCAAGGACGGCAACTCTGAAATATACGTGCTGGATCTGAATGGCAGAATTATCAAACGCCTGACCCGCCACTGGGCAATAGACACGTCACCCACCTGGTCTCCTGACGGGCGGATGATTGCCTTTTCCTCGGATCGCTCAGGTCGTCCTCAACTCTACATTATGGATTCTGACGGCCTCAATATCAGGCGTCTCACCTACGAAGGCAGTTACAACGACTCACCTGTCTGGTCTCAACGAGGGGACCGGATTACCTTTGTCAACCGATCAAAGTCGGGCCGGTTTGATATTGCCTCAATCGACACATCCGGCAGGGACTACCGCATTTTGACCGAGGTCGGGATGAACGAAAATCCTCACTTCTCTCCCAACGGCAAGTACATTATTTTCTCTTCAACCCGCTTGGGGCCGCGTGACATTTTCACCATGGATATCACCGGCCGCAATCAACGCCGCCTGACCCACAGCGGCGGCTGCTCCAACCCCGGCTGGGGCCACTGAAGCAGCATCTTGTATAAAAGAATTCACCGAAAAGGACTGGGTAACCCACCAGTGGTAAAAACAACTTACGAACAGGAGGCGCTATGTTCTATAAGCCCACCGATAGTGTCTCGAGGCCGTTCTTTGCAAGCGCCGGTTTGCTCAATGCTTCGTCTTGTCCGCCAGGTCACCGATAATGGGCAGCTTATAACTCTTTCCTCGAAGAGCAAAGTAAACGCCGGCTACAGAGAACGCAATAGCAACGATGAGAACCCCCTTAAATACGAAGTCAGATATGCCATCGACCAGGAAAAGGGCCGCAACAAGTTCGATCAGAAACAAGATGACACCTTGCCGGGCGTGGAAGCTGGCTTCCTTGTTCTCCCTCATGTTTAGCAACGGGATGAAACACAAGAAGGGAATATACGACAATATCGCCGCCATCCTTCCCTCTTCGGTCGTAAAGCCTCCCGGTTCCTCTTCAGACTTCGCCTCTGAGTCATTCTGAACTTCATCCAGCTCAGGAACGTTTTCCTCCGGCGTCTCATTCGCTTCGTTTCTGAAAAATGATTCCGTCATCATTCCTCCCTGACAGTCACATCATGAAGGCCAAAATAGTTCTTTGTCTTTCTCGAACACATCCAACTTTATCGTCTCGTTGTCGGGCTGAATATCGAGGCTGTCGCCGTCCTCCAGAACGGTTACCGTTAAACCTAAGGGCCCAAAGCCTTCAGGCCACAGGTAAGTGCGATCCACGGCTACCTCCAGAATATCGCCCAAACAGTACTCGAATTTCCCCGCTCCCCCCCCACACATATTATTATCCTGATCTACGGACAAATGCACCGACAGCGGGCGAGGGGTGAAGAACGTTACCAGAAAACTCAATTGTTTTATTGCCTCAAGGTCGTTTCTGTTAACAAAATCAAGGCGAATATACAACCGGATATGATCGTAAGCAAAGTGGATTTTCGAAAGAAACCTATTAGTTCGATGCTGGGCTACCTCCGAGGCCAGGCAATTAAAAGTTCCTGCTCCAGCCCATTCATAAAAGTGAGTCAAGCGACCATCAATTATAGGAGTAAGAAGCGTATCAGGCAACAGGGCTTTCGGCTTAT
Organism: uncultured Ignavibacteriales bacterium; assembly: GCA_964650395.1. GTDB lineage: Bacteria > Zixibacteria > MSB-5A5 > GN15 > FEB-12 > CAZYRH01. Next base: position 10,030 of record CAZYRH010000058.1, on the reverse strand, counting down.
CCTCATGCTTGATAATGGGACTTTGAAGTTCAAAGGGTATGTCGAGCTCTAAATATTCATAAACGGCCATGAGGTGCTGGCGGAAAATCCTGTCGAACTTCTCGTTCTGTGATCCCCGGTGCTCATCGCCATACCACCAGCACCAGTCGGAACCCTCGGCTATGTATATTCGCTGCCAGGCTCTTTCTATCCTGTCACGATCATAACCCGAGTTGTTTTGCTCAAATTCGACCAGCACCTTTCTGGTATGAGACAGCAAATCCCAGGCGGCGTTATCCTCAGAGTGACCAATCCAAATACGAAAGTTATGGTTTATCCAGGAACCGGCAAACAGCGATGGCAGCTTTCGCGGCCTGACGCTGTCGGAGGCTTCAGTCATAGTCACCATTTGAATTTCAGGATCGTCACTTAGCCTATGGTACATTTCCATGAGAAACTCATGCCCATCGTCAGGGAAGTATTCCCAGGCGTTCTCCCCATCCAAGATGATAGACACCACAGCATTATCGATTTGATCTATCATCCGCTTCCGAATGTTTTTCAAGTTGGCAACAAAATCAATGACTGCTTTGTCGGTATCCCACCCAGAGTAAACAAACCCAATCCGATCAGACAGGGCATGGTCACGGAAAAACAGCTTGAGTCCCGAGCCGTACTCATAGACTGTATGGGTAGGGTTCACAGACGGTTCCAACCCTGATTTCTTCAGCGAATAGTAAAGAATCTCTTCATCAGTTGCGGACCATTTGATGCCAAGCTTAATAAGTAAATTCGCTACCTCCTCCGAAACGGCACCTTCCGAGGGCCACATCCCCTTCAGTTTTCGCCCGAAAAGAGATTCAAACTTCTCCATCGACATAACGATTTGTCGCTCGGCGTCCTCCGGATGGCGAAAATGATTTTGGGGCAGTCCAATGCCGGGCATCGCCTCAAGAGCGCTTGTGCTGTCGCACAGCAACGGGAGAATTGGGTGGTAGTACGGCGTAAAGGAAATATCAATTCGGCCTTGTTCAAACAACTCCTTGTAGGTGGGTATAATGCGCGTCATCAATGTCAGCTGCCAGTCAAGAAGGGCATGCTTCTCTTCTTCCGAAAAATGTTTACCCTTTTCGAAAAGCGACCTGACAAGCTCTTCATTGCGGAACATCGGATCGACCCACGCTAAGTTCGACCAGACCTGCAGGTCGCGCATCTCCTCCGAGGTAAAGAGTGAGGGCAAGATTGAATCACCAGCATTGTCTTTCACTTTGCGGTACAATTCATTGTAACGATTATACGGGGCAATCATATGCCTAGAGGAGCAGGAAAAGAAACTGCCCAAAATCTCGCGCCTTTGCTCCTTACCCAGTTCCTCAGCCCTGATACGAGACAACTGAAGATGACGATCAGTACCACCGTCAATGTAAAGCTGAAACTGATCAATGAGAGAAGGAACTAAGTTGAAGGTTACTTTGACATCATCATACTTGCGGACCGCCAGGGGCATGTCAAGGTAATCTTTCGTGGCATGGAGTCGAACCCACGGTAAGACCATCCTGCTGGAGTTAGGCTCTTCGTAATTCGGCTGGTGCATGTGCCATAGGATGGCAACCTTTAAGGGCTTGTCACTCACCATGAGTTCTGCCCCCTAAAGCGTCCTTTTAAGTTCAGCTTTTTTCACTGAACAAACGAACGGCCCTCTTCGCCAGTTCGGTACCTTTAAACTTATCCTTAATAATATCAAGATGAGCCCGGGCTTTGTCCACTTCTCCTACCTCCAGATAATCGCGCATCGCTGAGAAGTAATAATCGCCGTTCAGTGGGCCGTTAGGGTATTCATCACACGCCGCAATAAACTTCTCAGCCGCCTCCCGGTAGTTGCCCTGATTCTCGAGAGAGGATGCGATCCCCGCCTGGGTAGCAGCCCGGTTAAGTTTATTATCAAGAAACTTCGAGAGGTACATCTGATAGTAGCGAATAGCTTCCGGGTAGTTGCGGGTCTCATAATTGATGTTTCCGAGCAAAAATGCAGCATCTTCGGCAACTCTATTGCCGCTGTAGTCCTGCATGATCTGGTTGAAACCTAAAATAGCAAGCTGGCTGTTGCCACTGCGGTAGTCCATCATTGCCCGGGAAAATTTATCGGCTGCCTCCCGCTCTTTTGCCTGCTGGGAATTGAAATAGTAAACTACACCGATTACTATCAAGACCACCGCAACCAGACCGATAACGAGGTACTGCCAGTAACGAAAAAACTGATCCTTCGCTGTGAGCATGAAGGCAGTAAATTTGTCTTCTTTAATCTGTCTCTTTGATAGCTTTGTCTTACCGTACATTGAAAACTCCTAAGAAAGACCTTCTCCCGTGTATCTGTTATCGACAGTAACAACACCCAACATAGGCGCCCCCATAGCAAGATGCACTCTGGCAATCATTCCTGTCCCAAGGGGCAAGCCTCAATTAAAAATACCCTGTGAAAGTGAAGTTTAAATGGTGATTGTGGCTCTTCTGCTCAGCAAAATATGGTATTTGTCCATACACGACATCATTTTTCGATCGCTTCAAAGTGGAGTATGTATACGCCCAGTCGAGGTGAATCTGATTCCAATGAATTCCAGTTCCCAGTGAGAAAGTGTAGCCTGCCGCAGTTGATTTCTTCCCGTTGACATCCTCTTTGGGTGCCGGGATGGGCACATATCCTAAGCCCGCCCGCAGGGGTATGACACCAATACCTGTGTGTCGCAAGTACTCACCACCTAAGCGGGCAATGAAGATATTTTTCCATTCCGGGTTAATCTCAGTGAAGTACTCCTGATTATTCCCGCCCGGATCAATCAGTAGTGAATCACATATTTTGATCTTGGCGCCGCCATAACTACGATATTCCGCATCCATTGCGATAAGGAGGTTTTCAGAAGCCTGATACGCAATGCCGGCACCCACCATGAGTGGGATTTCGTATTTGGTAAGAAGGTTATCGTAATAGGTAGTATCCCCGTAAAAGACCTCCATGTTTCCTCCAGTACCACCGTGACTACCAAGTGAGAAGATTGATCGCCCGCTCTTTACGCTCAAAGAAAACGGAGTCCGCACCACTAGGCCGACATCCAGTTTTTCCCGGTTGAGTTTCAACCCTACAGTAAAATTATATCCGGAAAACTTATTCGTATCAATAATATTCGTGGTTAATACTTGCTGCATCGGCAACACAACCTCGGTATCTACTGGTATCCAGTCACTTTGGTTCACAGCTAACTGGTCCCTCACGGTCTTTCCCGCATAAACGTTGACACTGACACCAAAAGAAACGTTCTTATAGAAGCGAGTTCCAAATGCTAAGTTGACGGAGTTGAGCCCACCCTGCAATTCGGTAGTAACGGTCCAGTCTGTGAATATTCTATAAATGGGTATATTGTATTCGTAATACATCTCTACTTCTTCCCCTGAAAAGCTAAGGCCTTGGAACTCATCGGAATTACGGGTATAGCTAAATGAGCCGACAAAATGATGGTCCTTAATACGAACCGGAGCCAAAATACTTAGAGAGGTAATATCGTTAAATGAGCCGGTATGATCGAATGTCCAAATATTCGAGTTTATACTCAAATTCGAATTGGTTGAGCCTCGAGGAGCCAAGGAGCCATAACTGAACGACAGGATCGGTTTTTCCTGTATGTACAACCCGGCCGGATTCCAACTGCCGGCAGTAATGTCATCAGAAACGGCAATAAAGGCCTTGCCCATCCCTTCGGCCCGAGCACCCCCGCCAGTGAAGTCAAAACTGTAACCCTCAACGGATGGCTTATCTTCTCCTTGCCCGAAAACTGCAACGGCAAGGATCAAAAATGCTGCGGCACATTTCATCAAAAACCACTTCATTACTTTTAGCTCCTTATGCAGAAACAACTACTTTTCACCTTTACCTATAGACGTACAATATTCCAAAAACAACTAATAAATATATGGTTGAGCCATATCCATGTCAAACAATTTCAACCGCCTAAAAGGGTCGCGTTTTATCAGGTTTTTCCTTTGTCTTACCACTTTTCACTCCGCTTTAGTGAGCGAAGTCGAACTATCATGTAAACTCTCCGTCTCCCATAGGTGACAGCCTTATTTCGCTCAGTCTGTATCTTCTCTCGGTGACAGACAAGGCATTGTCTTCATTATTTCCAAATACCCCCGGCAGGAATCGAACCTGCGGCCCGCGGTTTAGGAAACCGCTGCTCTATCCGACTGAGCTACGGGGGCATGGTACTTTTCACAATATAAGTCCAAAGAAGCAATTTCATGCAAAACTGTCAAATGTAAACTCAAAACGAGTTTTAACCACCTGGAGACTGTCGCTATTCGGAATCGTAGGAAATGAGATAGTTAACATCGTACTTAGCCAGCTTCTCCCGCCAGGGCAAGAAGGAGAGATCAATCACCGCAGAAATCCCTACCACTTCCCCACCCAGCCGCTCGATTAAGCGGCAAACCGCTTGCAGAGTTCCACCGGTGGCGATAAGGTCGTCCACCACCACAGTTCGCTCGCCGGTGAGGCGATCGGCCTGCTGCCGAAGCTTCCGGAGCTCGTCCGCCGCGTCAAGAATCGCTACGATCCGTTCTTGCTCCACCAGCGTCGGTAACATGACTTGTAATCTATAAGCGTCATTTCGATTCAGTCCCGGCACGCCTGTTTCAATCGATAGCCTGTCAAGATGGAGATTCGTCAGTAAGTAATATACCCAGCGAAGATTAACTTCTTGTTTCGGCTGTACATAGAAGGTAGTATCGATAGGCCAGAAATCTGTAGAGTACCAGTTCACCTTTCCGACCGATACTTTTCTTCCTATGACAATGCCGTGGCCTTTAACAAGAGAGATACTGTGATATCCGTCTATTCCGTTGGAGCCGACTACTGGCACGTTCCCCGTCTGTATACGATCACGTCCTCTTAATGACCTGCCATACTCAAAGAACAAGCCGGGGAAATGGGCAATCAGTACCGTATCTGCTATCCTCCAAAATCCAGTGTACATCGGCAGGTGGAGCTACAATCGACAGGTTCGTGGGAGCTGGGTCAAGAACGGTGCGCTAGGAGTTGTCCGGCGGCCTGAGACGGAGTGGATCGTATGCGACAAAGCACATGATCCGATCATCTCTGAGGAAGTATTCCACAAGGCCCAGGAAGTGCTACTGAAGCGTGATAATCGTCAGCCCTATGGACGGGGGTCAGGGATCCGATTATATACTCTCGGGCCTGATAGTATGTAAGAACTGTGGCTACAGCTACCACGGCCATCGTCGCTACAACAGCAGTGGCACTCAATATCGCTACTACGAAGACAGTGGTTTCAATCTGCACGGTGACGCCGTTTGCACGCGCACATCGATCCCAGCGGATGCCATCGAGAAGTTCATAGTCAACAAGCTTGATGCGAAGATATCAAGAATAATCGACAAAGATCGGCTTAGGTCTCTCGTTGCCGAAAAACTGATGAGTATGAGTTGTTCAGCCAACACTCACCCATCAAATGGCCACGAATATCAACTTGAGGAAGTTGAACGCAAGCTCACTAATCTGACGGCAGCCCTGGAAAACGGCGCTGACTTCGCGCCAATCATTGCTCGCATGAAGGCACTTGAGAAGAAAAAGCAGCAGCTCGAATTGGCGTTGGGGAGCGCCTCTTACTCCATCAAAAAGCCAATTGACGTTGATCAAGCAGTCGGTGAGATAGTAAATCTCGCCGATAGTGCTTTGGCAACTGTCAGAGATTCTTCGCCTCAGCAAGCAAAGCAAGCACTCAGACACTTCGTCAACCGAGTGGAAGTTGATCCCCTCAAGAAGATAGCGACGTTCTTTGTCTACAAAATCCCAAGAACGTCACCGACTTACAATTCCGTTGTGCCGGTATATTCATGCCGGAGGCCGGACTCGAACCGGCACGCTCCATTCAGAAGCAAGGGATTTTAAGTCCCTGGTGTCTACCCATTCCACCACTCCGGCATTCGTTGCAGGATAACGACTTAAACGTGGTCGCGCAACATCAACTTTACGCCTTGTGACCAATTTGTGCGAGTTCAGTCATTCTACAATCAGACTATGACTACTGCCTACCCATTGCTGGCTGATCTATTGGACTGTCCGGCCATCCCAACGCAGAGTAATCTATATAACTGCCCCCGTGGTCCAGCACCTTCAGAAATACACGATGGAAGAGAGTACGGTAGGCATGCGTGTGATTTAGGATGTCTTCAATTTCCTTCGGTGAGTTTCCGAAGCTGGCGTGTGTCATCTTATTACGAGCTTTCATTGCGTCTTTCTCGGTATCGCTTATGGCTAGACCAAGCTCCTGAAGAAAGACATCAAAACGCTCATTGAATCCCATTTGAAACGAATTACGTATTCTCGACAGCATTCGATCGGAATACTCGTGATCCCTGAGTGCCTTTTCAATGTTCTTGAATTCGTTCTTCAACAAATCGTCCCAGGTATTCTTATCCATATAGACACCTTTGGAAGCTGATTTGTTGGTCTTAATCCATGCTGCTGCCATGATCTCAAGACCTGTTGCAAGCAGTGGAATGCTCGTGCCAATAGGAAGTTGACTCGATAACCAGTAACGCCACAGTGCTTCCGACAAACCCAGTGATTCCTTTCGTTCCAGATACTTTGGAAGTAACTCTGATAGAACTGTCTCCACAGATCGGTCTTTACCGTATGGGCTTAGTCTCAATGGTTGAAACTGTGATGTTTGAGACTGGGATCTTGCGTCGCCCCAAGGGCAGACTGCAAAAGCACTAAGCGGATATCCCATCTGGTTATACTCTGTGAAACCTATGTTCAGCAAATGGCGACCAAACACGAAGCCAACGATTTCGGAGATGGCATCTCTCTCGTGCTTCTCTGGAATTCCCCCAAACTGCTCTCGATACTCGATACCGATATTGTTTGACCACTCCGGGCCGAACTGCTTCGGCACCGAATGTAGGATGAATCTTCTATCACCAAAACGAATGCAGATGTAATCAACATTTGACGACTCCTCCCTGTCTCCGACAAACTTGCCTGCGTCGTCCTTGTCCTCGTACCTTCTGCGAGTATAATCGCATGAGTACTTTCTTTTCGTCGATCGTGATGAGTATTCTGTGACATCTGGAGCGTTCAAATACCACTCTGTGAGCCAACGTCTCTCCTCTGACCTATCGAAATCAACGTAGAGCTTGTAGAACAAGATCTTGGCTGAAGAGTGATTTATATACTCGTTAGAAGAGTTTAGGATTCTTTTGTTTGAGATACTTCTCAAGTAGCAGTGCTCGATCTTGTATTTCGGTCTTCCATACCGATCCGTTCCACAAATCGCAAATGGCGTAACCCTAGCACCGGGAGTGCGATCGTGCTTTGGTTCCGGAATAGGCTCGTCCTGTTTTCCAACCACTTGTGCACAAAGCCTGAAGTTCTCGTCACGCTGCACCACAATATGTTCTACCGAATCTTTTAGAAAGTCAGGTTCCGAAATGAGATGGATTTTGTGCTGTTCTTGGAGATACTCCCACTCTAACCTTGGCAGATAATATCCCATGCTGGCGGCACTCCCCTATTTTCCCTTGTCATCATCCGTGTGACCAATTTGTGACCACTTTGTGTCCAAATCAATACAAAACTATCCAAACTGGTACTCGAACTTATCCAACCTATCTATTTGCCGAGCGATGGAATGCGTTGGTGGTCAATCAGATGCTGAATCGTCCGAATCAGTTTTTAAGTCCCTGGTGTCTACCCATTCCACCACTCCGGCCAGCTATGTCATGGCATTTGTTTCCTTACGGAATGAATCTATTGACAGAAAGGCTAAAACTCAAGCGAAATATCCCTACACTTTGACCGTCAACCATCTCCCCCGCCGATAGTAGGCGTAGAACGCTGTCGTAGAAATAACACCAGCTGCCGAAATCGTCCACCACACGGCCGTCTGGCCAAACCCCAAATGAATTGTCAGAAGATAAATCGGAAGTGTTTCCAGCAGCCAGGAGTGAGCGACATTCATAATCATGGCGGGTGTGTTCAACCCCACCCCCACATGAATTTCCTCGATCATGATAAAAGCGCCAATAAATGGGAGTCCGAGGGCGAATATCTTGAGCATAACATCACCAATAGCGATAGTGCTGCCGGCCTCGAAGAACAGGCCCATGATCTCCGGTGCGAAGATAAATGTCAGCAGACCAAACACGAGCATAATCCCTACACCCAACAATATTGCCTGGTCGGCCGTTTTTTTGGCTCGGTCGTGCTTATCAGCTCCAACATTATGCCCGATCAGGGATGAAAGACCCAGCCCAATGCCGACCAGAAGCATGATGCCGAAAGCGGTTACCTGGTTCCCAACCCCGTACGCCGCTACCACCGCCGTTCCAAACGGCGCCACCATGCGCATAATCACGAGTCGTGCCCCTGAGAACGACATACTACCAAGCCAGGCGGGAATGCCGATTTTTATGATCTTCCACATCGAGGCAACAGACACCCGTTCTCTTCCTCGAAGGTGTAGTTTCACGTTTGTATTACCCCCATAAAATAGAAAGAATCCCACGGAAAGTGTCAGTGTATACGATAGCACCGACGCATACGCCGCACCCTTAACACCCCAGGCAGGAAACCCCAGATAGCCGAAGATGAAAATGGGATCGAGCACCATGTTCAGGACATTGGAGCCCAGCATCAGGAACATTGCCATGTTAGGGTTGGCCACGCCGCGCATAGCCGTGAAAATTGAGTAGGTAGCGTACATGATAGCCATTCCCGCAAACATGATGCGCCCGTAGTCAATGCCCAGCGCCAGCGTTTTCCCTTCTGCGCCGATCAGTTGCAGCATCTGTCCGGCAAAAAAGAACCCGGCAATACCGAAGATGCCGCCGAAGACCAGTTTCAAGATCAACGTTTCTTTGATGGACTTTTCGGCCTTTTCGTATTCCTTTTCGCCATAGCGCCGCGAAATTATGGCAACCGAGCCGGGCCCCACAAGCTGGTTAAAAGAAAAGAAGAACCACAGGATATTGCTGAAGAACGTGATGGCTGCCACGCCCGCTTCCTGTTGTGGCAAGCGCGACACCCAGTACATATCTACCATGGAATAGATGTGCTGGACCAAAAACCCGAACATGGAGGGTAACCCCATCTTGATGATGGAATAAAAGATAGAACCCTCGGTGTAGTCTGCTCGATTTTTCTCAACAGCGTCGGCCATACGGTCTCCAAAAGAAATGTGAAGATACAAAATAACTTAGAGTATATAAAGCGGCAAAACACACTCCCGTCGGTGCAGGGTAGGAATCGGGAGAGTGTGACAAAAGAGTGTTTCCCGTGTTTCCTCGGGTCTTTCCCATTACGAAGTCGGGGTTGTGACCCGACGAGTCATTTCGCAAGTATACGCATTCCAAAGGAGTACATTTTCTGTCGGGTCACACCTTGCCAAGGGCGAGCCAAGACCCAACCGAACGGCGGATGTGACAAAACATATTATGAAAAAAGAGAGAAGCGATGGCCTGATCACATGATACCTATTATTGCGTTAAAGTGACTAAAATGGCTCAGATTGGTCGGATTACTCAATTTTTCGCTTGACAAAGAAGTCCTGATTTGTTATAGTTTATTGGTTAGTGTTGCGTCCCAAATATATGTTCACATATTCTTTTGCAGTAGCACGGGCATCATGCCCGTGAATCATGGGCAAGATGCCCATGCCACGATTTAATTTGCTGCTTTTTTTATTAGCATGTATTTCTGGGACATCACACTAGGGTATCTTTGACAAACGTTAAATACTACTCAAGGAGAAATACTTCTCTTTGCGGCGATATTAGGGTTGAGGTTATGACGTAATAATAAAGATCACTTGATTGCGAGGGATCAGGGGGACGGGGGGATTGGTGCCAGGGAGTTTTCAGTTAACCCGTCTTTTGGTCCTCATTCTCACATCAATACAGCGTGAAGTAGTGGCCGTAGGTCGAGTTTGATCTTGCCCCAATAAAGTGGACACTGAACGAAGGTCGTAGTAGATTGATC
>CAZYRH010000057.1:8135-14793 GCA_964650395.1 uncultured Ignavibacteriales bacterium | reverse complement strand
TTGTAGTACTTGCCGGAAAACGGTGGCTCGGTGCCTTTGTGGATTATAACCCTTTCCTCCTCAACGGTGAGTTTATTATAATTCATCTCCTTTTCCTCTGATATCGTAAGACGGTACCCAACAAAAAGCATCAATATGACGATCCCGCTCACGTAGAGCTTCATATTGACTCTGTTTGTTTGACGACTTTTCTTCTTCGAGTTCATTATACCTATATAAAAGACATATTCTGTCAATGAAATGTTCCTGACAATAATCTTGTGACCGGCTCGCCAAAGTCGAGTCCACATCTGCTCCTCTGATCTGTGTGCTCAAATTCATTCCTGCTGAAGCTATCCAGGTCCGACTCTGTCGGGCAGGAATCCAGAGGAAGCAACTATGACTACACAACCACACAACACTAAAAAGTAGCCGTCACGAAGGGATTCGTGACGGCGCATGAAAAAAAAGCTTCAACCTCTGAGCTCCTCATTAGCCTTTCGTGGCCACTTGAACCCAAACAACTCACTCGGCAGCTTGGGGAAAAACGAAAGCCACAAAACCAGGGGCAGGGCGTCGTTGATGATGTACATCGGGACGACGATCTTGTAGAAGCTCTTGGATAGCGAATATTTGACGTGAAAATAGTAGACCGCCCAAGACAACAGAAGATGGCCGAGGATAAGTATTGCTATGCCTCCCACTAAAGCAATCAAGGTTCTCTTCCAGTGTTTGAAAAGGCCCGGCGAGGCCAGCACCAGCGCCAGGTATGGCACCAGGTTAGTGAAATGCTCTACCACCAATCCCAACCACCACTTCTTGACCCCCACCAGTCTGAAAAATGGGTCGGCAATGCCGTCAATCCAGTAGGGATACAGCACCTGGTAGCGTGAAAACCAGAGGTAGCCCAGCGCTAAGCTGAACACCAGAAGCTTAAGAAGAAACAGCCACAGGTTTTTTCTCACGGTACACCACCAGTATAAGCCAGCCAATCCACACAGTTGCAATCATCAGGATTAACGTTGCCTGCCAAAAATAGAGGTGCATAAAATCAAAGAGCCTCTTGGACATCGAACCGACTACGAGCAGGACAACGATTCTAAGGAGATTGAACAGATAGATGGCCGGTACACCCGCGGCAATACCCACCAGCTTCTTGCGGATACTGGCTGAAAAGGCAATAACTGCGGCCAGATATATGACCATCTCCAAAAGCCCCGTGCACTCGTCAATGATTTCCACCGAAAAGCCATTATAACTGACGAACTTTCCAGAATAATGGGTGCTGTTGCTAAATAGTGAGACGACGGCCCCGGTGGCGGTGGCCGTCGCGTCCATCAGCCACTCCATATGCTCGTGATATTTGGCTGTGAGATGTGAATAAGCCAGTCCCAGCACAGCCAGACTCACCAAAAACAACAGAACGAACTTCAACGCCGGTGAGAGGGTAGGCAGCTTTCTCTTTCCGGCAGGTTTAGTCTCCGACTTGGCCTTTTTCTTTCTTCCCGGCATTCGCGCGCGCCGCTTGGAGGATCTACCCATGCCTGTAAGTTAATCAAGTATAAGACAACCCGCAATAGCAAGTCGAGTCGACTGCATTTGGCATAAAGCGTTTGCTTACAGCATCCACACAATCTGACCACAGCCCCGCTCTTACGCAGGTCTTGTTATCTTACTTTGTAACTGCCCAAGCGGGAAATGTACCAAGGTTTCTTTGAAAGACGCTGGTTCCTATCAAGTAAATAAACAGAGTTATTAACAGAACACCTATAATGTTCATCACAATGCCACTTTTCACCATATCCTTCATGCGCACTTCACCGGTTCCGAAGACAATGGCATTGGGCGGTGTCGCCACCGGCAGCATAAACGCACACGAAGCCGACAATGTGGCGGGTATCATCAACAACAGAGGGTTTACCTGTATTGCTGTTGATAGAGAACCGAGAATGGGCAATATCACCTGAGTCGTAGCGGTATTTGACGTCAGTTCCGTTAAGAAAGTCAGCATGGTGCATACCGACGCCACCAGCAATACCGGCGAAAACTGGCCAAAACCTGCCATCTGTTGGCCCAGCCAGGTTGACAAACCAGATTCCTTGAAGCCACCCGCAAGCGCAAATCCCCCTCCAAAAAGAATGACTATTCCCCAGTGCAACTTAGAGGCGGTTTTCCAATCCATCAGGCGTCCTCTCCCTTCCGCGCGAGCAGGGATGATAAATAGCAACATGGCGACAACTATGGCGATAGTGCCGTCATCGATGTAATTCGGCACCGGCATGAATGTCGTCCAGCCGGGAATAGTAAACGAGCCGAGATTAATACTCCGTCTGAACAGCCACAGTATTGCCAATAGGATAAAAAGGATAAGCACCACCCGTTCTTCGAATTTGATCTTTTCCAAACGCCTATACTCTTGTTTAAAAACAGCCATGTCTGCTATAAACGCTTGTTTTCGAGGCACAAAGAGCCAGGTCACAACACCCCACGCTACCAGAAGGAAAACGGTTGCAAACGGCAGCCCGAAGACAAACCAGTTCACAAATGTTATCTCCGGGGCACCAGGAAAGCATATCTTAAATATCTGGCTGAAAGCCAGGTTGGGCGGAGTGCCTATTAAGGTAGCAGTGCCCCCGATGGACGCTGCATAAGCAATGCCGATCAAAAGCCCGATCGAGAACCGTGACATAGCCTTTTCACCAAATGTATCTTTTAACTTCAAAATAATGGCCATAGCCATCGGTATCATCATCATAGTTGTGGCTGTATTTGAGATCCACATGGATAAGAAAAAGGTAGCAGCCATGAAGCCGAGGACAATGCGTTTTGGACTAACGCCAATCAACAGGATAATCCGCAACGCAATTCGGCGATGCAGGTTCCATTTCTCCATCGCCAGCGCCATAATGAAGCCGCCGATGAAAAGGAAGATGACGTGGTTGAAATACAATGCTGTTACCGTTTCCCCCTTCATTATCCCTAACAGCGGAAACAGCGCTACGGGCAGCAGAGCGGTCGCGGGAATGGGGATCGCTTCCGTCACCCACCACACCGCCATAAGCACCGCCACCGCGGCTGTCCGGGTGACTATTGGCTGACCTGGTTGAAGATCGCAAAACAGTAAGATTATGAGCGCCGCCAGCGCTCCGCCAATGAGTCCGATCTTTTGCTCAATGTTGCCGATAATGACAATACCTTTCCGGCCTTAAGTTTCACTGATCTTAGAACTTACACAGAACAAAGGAAACAACAACGCCTTCTGAGAACAATTAAAAAGGTAGCCCGTTGTCTCTCAACTTCGTCAAGGTTTTGCTTGACAAATAAAAGATTTTGTGTTTATTGCCTATAAATTGGATAAGCTGCTTGTTTTCAAAGGTTACTGGTTACTGGTCAGAAAGAAACCATCAGCAGTGAGGGAATGTATATAATCTCATAGCTATTGTTAATCGAAAACGTACACTTTATTAGGAAGGAGACATTAAGTATGTTTCGCAAAGGTTCGATTAGCAGGCTGTGGGTAGTTGTATTCTTTGCTTCTATTATTTCTTTACTTCCGTTAAGGCACCCCATTAAAGCTCAGGTCCCGGAATTGATCTTTACTGTCCCTGATACAACTGTGTCTCCGGGCGAGGTCGGGGCGTTGCTCAACATCTACATCGATAACTTTTTCGACACTATTGCCGGCTTTCAGTTCGTTCTGGTCTCGGAAAGGCCCGATCTGGTCACTTTTAATTTCGATAATGGCGGCTTTGATACAACCGGCACATTGGTCTCAGGCTTCGAATATGTCCAGGGGATTAATCGAGCGGGCGATCAGAGCGAAGTCTGGTTTCGCTGCATTGCCAACCTCCCTTTTGACACCGTTAATACCCAAGGGTTTTCCCCTCAACAGGGCGGGGTGGCAGTAAGAATTCCGTTTAACACTACTTCATATCCTAACCCGGATTTAGGTCTGGTCAGCATCCTCAGCGTGACCACCCCGGTTGATTTTTCCGACCCCTGGGGAAAGTCCATCGGAGTTGTGACGGAAACCATTTATGACACTACTTTTTATCTGTGCCATCTCTGGCAAAATGATACCTGCCTGGAATGGTTTGAAGTGAATCCGGACTCGGCAGGGTATGACTCACTGGCAGTGGATTCGAGTCTTTATGGCTATCTTGACACGACCATAGTTATCATAAACGACGGCTCAATTACCCTTACCCAATCTTTACAATGCGACTATGACGGCGATGGGGTAATCACGATCGCTGATCTCACTGCTCTGGTATGCTGTCTATTCCGTTCTTCCCCTCCGGATGTCTGCGAAGAAGTTGAGTGTGACGCCGACGGGAGCGGATCGACGAATATAGCTGATTTGACCTACATTGTTGATTACCTTTTCCATGGCGGGCCTTCACCAGGGTAACGAACGACACCCACCGTATTTATTTAGAATCCCCGAAATTACTCCCTGGTTTTATTGTTGTATAAACAGAGATTTATCCTATCTTGTTTATGGTCTAACTAAGGTATGATCTTACAGATATTGAGGTGTCAAAGTGAACTACTGCCAGACGTTTGCAAAAACTGTACTTATTGCCATTGTAGCTGTTTTCCTTGCAACCGGCTCTGCCGTTTCTGGAAACAATGTATCTTCGGTGCCACTGCACCGTGAAGTAGCCCAGAAACCGGCTTATGACAGCCTTCTCAGCTATCTCAACACGAGCCAGGTCATTTTCAAGCTGAAGGAAGGATTGGGTCAGCCGGAATTTGACGGGCGGAAGTTCCTTGTGAACGGTGCACAGTGGGACCGCCTTAATACGACCATATCATCCAACAGGAATAACATACAAGTAGAAAGACACTTCCAGGCTGACTCAAAGACTCTTAACCGGATGAGGATGATCGGATCACAACGAACCGGACAGCAACTTCCTGACTTATCATTGTATTACGAAGTCATAATTGCGCCGGATTTCACGCCGCAGGAAAAGCTGGAGTTTATTTCTCAAATCAACTCACTTGACATTATCGAAACTGCTTACTTCCCAGCCATTCCTAAACTTCCCCGCGCGCCCACTCCCAATTGGGAATCATCACAAAACTACCTTCAGGCGGCGCCGACTGGTATAAACGCCTATCATGCTTGGAGTTCCCCCGGCGGCAAAGGCGATGGCATCAAGGTGATCGATATTGAAGGTAACTGGGTGGAAAGCCACGAGGACTTGCACGGCGGCACTGATCACTTTCATATTGCAGGATCCAAAATTGTAGACCCCGGCTGGTGGAACCACGGTACGGCGGTCTTAGGCGAGATTGCAGCGGACTCAAACAGTTTTGGTATGACCGGCATAGCTTTCAACGTTGAATTAGGCACCGTTTCAATCGGCTCAATGTCCATAGCTAACGCCATTAATACTGCTGTTGCCAATTCCGATACGGGAGATGTAATTCTCATAGAACTCCAGATTGGTGGCCCGAACGGGGGAACTTACGTACCCGTCGAATATGAACAGGCAACATTTGATGCTATTCTACAGGCGAGCTCTCTTGGCCGCATTGTAGTCGAAGCAGGAGCCAACGGTTCACAAAATCTCGATGATACATACTGGTATGACCAGCTTTTTGATCCCAGCTATCGCTTCTCAGGAGCCATCATGGTAGCTGCCTCTGATGAGAATCACTACCCGGCGTCGTTCACCGATTATGGCATGCGAATGGATGTACATAGCTATGGTACCTGGAACGTGTACACCCTCGGGTATGGGGACTTGTACGGATGGGACACGACCAATTTTTATACTGCAGAATTCGCCGGTACCTCCAGCGCCTCGCCGATTATTACTGGAGCTTGCGCAGTGCTTCAGGGAATCAACAAGGCTGTTCACGGAAGGGTACTTGATCACAATGAAATGCGCTCACTTCTGCAAGATTTCTCGACCCCTCAAGCACCATCGTCCAAACATATCGGTCCGATGCCTGACCTTGAGGGCTCGGTAGATCAGGTTGTCGGTATCTCTTTCTATGCCGACTCGACAATGGGCTGGGTTCCCTTACCGGTGCAGTTTTACGCTTCTTCCGGGCTACAAGTCGATACCTGGATATGGGATTTCGGTGATAGCGACTCCGCCTTTGAGCAGTCTCCCCCACACACCTATGAGAGCCCGGGCATGTACACAGTGAAAGTCGAAATCAATGCCGGGGGAGACATCCGCTGGGCCGAAAGACCTAATTATATCATCGCCCTTGCCGATTCGTTAATCGCCTGGGATACCGGAGGTTCACGGGGTTCATCGGTTGAAGTAACAGTTTATGCCCGCAACACCACCCCTATACGGTACTTTGAAATCCCGGTGGAGTTCTCGGGGACTCTCGATGTAACGATAGACTCGTTTTCGACGGTAGGCTGTCGAACCGATTATTTTGAGGAGCAATCATATATCCACTATGACGCCGGCAACAAACAGGTTGCGATCAGGCTGCAAAGTTCCACTTCCGGTACTGCCCTCGATCTTAACCCTGGCACAGGTAAAATCCTGAAACTTTATTTCGAAATCTCCGCTTTTGCTCAAACCGGGCAAACGACACCCATTGTGTTAGACGGTTACGACTCATATTCGCCTCAGTTTATCGGAAACGTTGCTGAGTACCAGCCAGTGTCAATTGAAGGAATAATCTCCCTGTACCCTGAGCG
>CAZYRH010000057.1:0-8035 GCA_964650395.1 uncultured Ignavibacteriales bacterium | reverse complement strand
TTGCTGAGTACCAGCCAGTGTCAATTGAAGGAATAATCTCCCTGTACCCTGAGCGTGGCAATCTCGACGGTGAACCCGGGATTACCATTAACGACTTAACTTACCTCGTGGATTATTTATTTCGGAGTGGGCCATCTCCTGATCCTCTTGGATTAGGTGATGTGGATTGTTCCGGCTCTGTAAATATTGCTGATTTAACGTACCTTGTGAGCTATATGTTTGCCGGCGGTCCTGAACCCTGCGACTGGTAGCTGAAATTCTCTTCTCAGTCCGACTAATCTCTCAATCAATGGCTCACTGAACATTCAGTCTTACCCAGAACCGATTGGGTTCTTTACCTCTCGTTCTCGGGACATTAACCGACCACTCTTTGATCACCACAGAGTTTGTTTTAACTATTTATGCGAGAAGAAGTTGGATTGCTTAATCTGTCAGCGAATCGAGCATTAATTCGATTTTTTTTGGTGAAAAACCTTGCAAACGGAAAACTTTTACTGTAGTTTTTCATAGTTGATGTTGAAAAAAATCAATGAGGGCCATTAAACTATTAGAACGATAAGTTCGTTAATGAAAGAACCTTAAAAAAAGCGTAATGTGAAGTGTGAGGATCATGGGATATAGAAACTTTGTAAGAGAGGGCGCATTGCTCGTTTTTTCTGTCGTGTTGGCAACATCCGTTTTGGGCCGCGCCAAACTTGACACCGTGGATATCAAAGGCTTCAGCAGAAATATGGCAACCTATAGCCCGGCGTACTGCATTGCGGGTCACAGGGTCGGGAAAATAGTATTGGGTGTTAACAACGCTGGGACTTTCGGTACCGGTTTTATATCAGGGGCTGATTGGTTTACCGGGCAATATGTCCCCTCCTGCGAATACCCAAAGCGCTCCAATATCCAATACCTTTTCGCCGGCGCCCTATGGATTGGAGCCGTCGTCGGACGTGACACTCTGGTGTCTGTGGGCGCTGACGGTTGGCAGCACACTCAGGAAATGTTTCCCGAAGAAGCACCACTCGGCTATATGATCAAGCGATCTATCATTGACCCATCAAAACCGGAATATGAAGGGGCCATTTCCGAGGAAGACTACATCTCGGTCTACACTGATACGATTACCACGGGGGTAGATCCTGATTACTTCGGCCGACCACACAAGCCATTATATATTGAGATAACAGACGGTAATTACGCTTGGTCATATGCCTATGCTGAAGACTTTGTGTTGTTTGATTACCAGATAAAGAATATCGGTCAGTACCGCCTTAAAAACGTCTATATGGGCCTTTATGTCGATGCTGATGTCTGTTATGATTGCGAAGGGACGAATGGCTTTGCTGATGACATATGTGGGTTCAGAGACACGATGAGGAGGCAATATGGAAAATGCGAATACATAGATACGGTGAACATTGCCTGGATTGCCGACAACGATGGCGATTTTAGTAGATTACCATCTGAGCGGACACCTCATGTGACCGCTGTCCGTATTGTCCGTACACCGGCCACAAAGCTGGATGTATCGTTCAACTGGTGGATCAGCAACGGCTCGGCTCCTCTGGACTTTGGACCCCGGGAGAAGGATACGGTGGGCAGATTGAAAGACTGGTTTCGTGATTTTGGAACTGGCGGTATAGGGACGCCGGAAGGAGATGTCAACAAGTATTACGTCCTGCGCAATAGAGAGTTCGATTACGACCAGGTTTACACCTATGTCATCACCGAAAATGACACGCTGTGGCAGTACCCAAGCAACCGAGGCTTAGCGGATGATTTTGCAGACGGTTATGATACCCGGTATCTCTTATCGTTCGGGCCATTTGATATTGATCCGGGCCAAAAGCTCCCGATATCCCTAGCGTATATGGCCGGCGAGAACTTCCATACCTACCGCGACAACATCTATAACCTTCCAGACGATCCGGACACATTTTACGACAGCCTCCACTTTGAAGATTTGGGAACTAATTCCATGTGGGCTTCATGGATTTACGATAACCCGGGCGTAGACACTGATGGCGATGGTGACTTTGGGGAATCCCGATTCTGTGTCACGGACTCGACGGTTATAGGATCGACAATGGTGATAGATACAATAACCTTCGATACCACGTGGGACCTCAACTTTAAAAGCGTCGACACCATCTGGTACGAAGGCGACGGAGTTCCCGACTTTCGCGGGGCCTCTCCGCCTCCGGCGCCTGACTTCTGGATTGAGCCAACGGTTGGCTCCCTGCACATCCGTTTTAACGGTACCCGCTCCGAGACTACAAAAGATGTCTTTTCTCGTCTTATTGATTTCGAAGGGTACCGCATTTACATCGCTCGTGATGAGCGGGCCTCCAGTTACAGTGTTGTGTCGTCGTACGATTTGGAAGATTACAACAAGTATGTCTACGATACGGTCTCAGGCAACTTTGAGCTCGCGGGCATCCCCTATACATTAGAGGTGCTGCGTGCGGCCTACGGCAATCCGGATTTTGACCCTTTGGCCTACAGCCGAACCTCCCCCTTTGTTCATCCCCTGTATCCTGACTCGATATTCTATTTTGAACCTCAAGATTTCAACCAGTCCCAGCTTGGCCTTCCGGGCGGCATACGCAAGGTGTATCCAGATCAGCCCTACCCGTCGAGCGTGACCCCTGATTCTGCCCGACCGGATGAGTTGACCGAGGAAGGGTGTCTCAAGTACTTTGAATACGAGTATGAGATTGACAATCTCCTGCCGACTGTTCCCTACTGGGTGAACGTGACGTCGTTTGATTTTGGTTCTCCCTCGTCAGGCCTGGGATCGCTGGAAAGTTCGGTGACGCTCATGGCCAAAAGTGCCTACCCGCTCAGTTCGGTAGATGATGTGGCGCGTCAGAACCTGAAGGTATTTGTATATCCCAATCCGTACCGTATTGATGCTGGGTACCGCGCCTTAGGCTTTGAGGGCCGCAACACCCCAGGAGCACGTCCCGACGACCGTGTTCGAGCGATTCATTTTGCCAACTTGCCGGACAGTTGTACCATACGGATTTTTACACTTGATGGTGACTTGGTGCGTGAGATTAACCACGAAATGGATCCATCAGATCCGAATGCTTCCCATGATATATGGGACCTGATCACACGCAATACACAGATGACGGTCTCCGGTCTATACTACTGGACGGTGGAAGCAAAGAATGGTGAGATCCAGATTGGCAAGCTGGTCATCATCATGTAAGCAGCACAGATGAGCGATGTGCGCAATTTTCTGAAAGGCCGTCGACGAGTCATTGTCGGGGCGGCCTTTTTCATGTTCTTGGTTGTAGGCACCAGTGCTCCTCAGGGTATAAATCCAAAGATTGACAGGCTCAATAAATATCGCCAGCTGCGCCTGCAAGCAGCCAGCGGGCCGATTGTCGAATACACAGCCCACAATCATGGAAATATTCAACTGGCGATTGCCAACAACGGCACCTTTGGAACCCTTGGAAGCACCATCCCCGACCCTTTCACTGGCGAAGCTATCCCCTCATGCATCTATCCCAAGGGCAGTAATATAGTCTATCTGTGGGTAGCGGCCATCTGGATTGGCGCTATTGTAGGTCGCGATACCCTTGTTTCATGTGGCAACGAAGACTGGTATCGCACCACTGAGTTCTGGCCGGATGTTAAACCCTTCGGAGACTTTGTTTACAAATCTATAGACATTAACAGTCCCTTTTATGACCCAGATGCTTACTCTGAACAGGACATTCTATGCGAGTATACTGATACTAATACTGCTCCTAATTTAGTCGAACCGGACCCATTCAACAATAAACCCCACAAGCCGCTACACGTGAAGGTCAACCAGAGGTCGATGGTCTGGAGTTACTCCTATGCCGATGACTTCATTTTGTTCGACTATCAGGTTCAAAACATAGGTGAGAAAGAACTCAAGGATGTTTATATCGGAATCTATGTCGACGGTGACGCCTGGCATACGACCAGAATGGGACCAGAGGGATGGGATGATGACATTGTTGGTTTCTATCACACTCACCCTGCTGCTGAAGGTAGCGATTGCGTTGACACGGTCAACATTGCGTACACTGCGGATAACGATGGTGATCCAGATGAAGCGGGCCAGTGGGATTACCGCTCCCCCCGCAGTGCCGTCGGCGTACGAATTGTCCGAACTCCGGCTACATCTTTAAGGTATTCTTTTAACTGGTGGATCATTAATTACAGTGATCCTACCAGCGATTTTGGTCCGCGCCGTCAAGGGACTGAAAACGACCCCTTTAGAAGTTTTGACACCAGATTGGGAACGCCTGAAGGAGATTGTAATAAATACTATGTCTTAAGTCATGAGGAATTCGACTATGATCTTCTGTTCACGGCCGTAGACCAGAGCCGCGAGGGCTGGTTGCCCCCACCCAAGAACGCCGCCAAATACGCCCACGGATGGGACACGCGGTTTCTGTTGTCCTTCGGGCCTTTCAATATCAGTCCCGGACAGAAACTACCAGTATCATTCGCCTGGGTGGGGGGCGAGAACCTACATGTTAGCCCATCTGCTTTTGAGAATTTATTCAACCCGTACAACCCGTATATCTACTATAGCACTCTCGACTTTTCTCACCTAGCCACAAACTCCCGCTGGGCTTCCTGGGTTTACGATAATCCGGGCGTTGACACTGATGGCGACGGTTACTACGGTCCGACGAGAGTGTGTTATGATTCGCTTTCCGGGGTTTGCGACACATCCTTTTATGCTGGTGACGGTGTCCCTGACTTTTGCGGGGCAGGCCCACCGCCGGCACCAAAGTTACGAATTATACCTTCCGATGGAAAATTAACCGTCCGCTGGAACGGTTTTTACTCAGAGAACACACCCGATATTTTCTCCAAAATCATCGACTTCGAAGGATACCGGTTGTATATAGGCCGTGATGGCCGCCCCACCAGCTTTTCGGTGGTTGCCTCATATGATAGAGAGGACTACAACCGGTACCGGTATATACAAATAACTCAAGACAGCATCGCCTGGCTTCTTGAAGAGACTCCTTTCACTATTGATTCACTACGCACAATGTTCAACGATCCCAAATTCGACCCGCTTTGTTATACCGAGGCCAATCCCTTTAGCTTCAATGGCGAACGTTATATTTTTAAGCCTCAGGATTACAATGTCTCCACTCTATCGTCGACCGGTATACACAAAGCGTATCCTGACACCTTCAATCCCGGCCCTGACTCATCCCAGTGGAGTCCGAAAGACATTACTGAGGAACATGGCATATCACTTCCAAAGTTTTATGAATATGAGTATGTTATTGATAACCTCCTCCTTACTGTGCCGTATAATGTCGCCGTTACTACTTTTGACTTCGGTTCCCCGGTAGCGAGTCTGGCATCTCTTGAAACCGACCCAACCAACAATACTGTATCTGAATATCCACAACTTCCGGCTGACTCGGTTGAGAAGTATAAATTGGACGTTTATGTATACCCTAATCCGTATCGTATTGATGCTGGATATCGTGCCCTGGGGTTTGAGGGGAGACTTGATCCTGACCGTCCGGATGATCGAGTACGTGCGATCCATTTTGGCAACCTCCCGGCCAAGTGCACGATTAGCATATACTCACTCGATGGTGATCTGATAAAGAAAATCTACCACGACCGGAGCCCCTGCGACCCACAGTCCTCCCATGACCAGTGGAACCTTATAACGCGCAATACCCAGGCAGCTGTTTCAGGGCTTTACTATTACGTCGTTGAATCGGAAAATCGTACCCAAATCGGCAAGTTCGTCATCATAAAATAGTAAAGCTATTTTCAAATAGCCGTGTTACCGTGTGGCATTTATCTCAGCGGGAAGCTTCCTTTGAAAGATCAGGTAGCCCACACCCGACACCACTGCTAGAGACGAGATAACCAGCCAAGCTACAGCGGGTGTGCCGCCCAAATGATCGAGGATCAACCCACCGTATAGCGGGCCAAACGACCACCCCGCAGCCACAAAGAAACCGTAGATGCCCATGTATCTTCCCATACGCCCCGGCGGCGCCAGGCGCGAGGTAAGAGTCAGCGATGGCGGTGACATAAATATCTCCCCAATGGTAACGATCGTCATGGTCAGAATGAAATACTCAAACCCAACCAGTATCCCCACCAGGCTGTAGCCGATGGCATAGAGAAAAGCACCCCCGGCCAGTTGCGTGGTCAGAGTAAATCTTGAAAGCAATCGCGTGACGGGAATCTGCAAGACAGCGACCAGCAACCCGTTCAAGCTAAAAAGGAAACCCAATTGCGCTTCTGAAATGCCGACCATCTCCACCGTGTAAACTGAAAACGGTAGGATTAGCTGTGCCACGACGAGATACAGGATGAAGATCAGGATTGAGTGCCGTGCCAAGTTGAGATCATTTTTAACAGCGAGTACATCCGAAAGCCTGAAGCGATCGGTTTGCAGCTCAGCTTGCACAACTTTCAGAAAACGCTGGAAAATCCAGGCGGAAACTAACAGTACCATGGCTGCCATCATGAACAGTGAAGCGTACGAGGAAGTCGCCAAGAAACCTCCAACGGCGGGGCCGACGGCCCAACCGAGGTTCCCGGCCGTGCGGGTTATGGCGTAACCGTCCAGTCGCTTATCTTTCGACAGGATATCCGCCACCATCGCATTTGCTACCGGTTGGAAGACAGCCCCAAAAATGGAGTTGACTCCCAGGAAAATGGCACACCACCAGAAACCCCAGTGCCAGTGGATTGCCGCAGCCAACAGTACAAATACAACAGCACGAGCATACTGACTGGATATCAACAGCCAGCGTCTTTCAATCCGATCGGATACCTCCCCCCCCACCGCTTGAAACACTGACCGGAACACAGCCATGACACCGAAGAAAAGGCCGATTTCAGTGATTGACAGGCCAAACTCGGCGTGGAAGTAAATGCCGATAAACGGGATGGCAGCAGCAAACCCGAGGGCACTCACAAACCAGCCGAGCGAAAGAATCCAGAGATTTCTGTCAAACTGGCGAAGGTAAGCGAGGCTCTTGTTCCACATTGTCGGAGGATATTAAGGCAAAGATGACCTGAAAACAAGGACAAGAAGAACATAGAGCGGTTCTGCCGAGGGAAACTATAAATTGGTAGAACTACAAGGGGTTCTTTCCTACAAACACTCAGCTTGTTAGTTTGGCCAGCCTGGAGCGGGCATCTTTGATTTCTTTTAACTCAATCTCCTGATCGCCCCAGTACTGGAGCATCTCCTCGTAGTTTTGGATCGCCTCCTCGGTGTTTCCCAGACCCTCTTTGGCGATACCAAGCAAATACATGATGTAAGGATAGTGGAAACCGGAAGTCAATTCATGGCGGCTGGAGACAAATCGCTGCAGGCTTTCAATCCCGCTCTCATACTGACCGGATAATACCCTGAGATAGCCAGCTAACCTCGCATTGCCGCCACCCTCCTGTTGTTGCTGCTCTGCCAGCTCTTCCCTTGCTTCAATCATGGCTGCGGTATCAAGCTGACAGTAAGCCTCAAAGATCTGCTCAACAAGGTCAGCCAGCGGCCAAAGATTGGAGGGTACCCGAGACTTGAATTCCTCCAGACCTTTTTTAAAGATCGGTCTTGCTTCAGGTTCAGTTTTGTAATCAATACTGACTAGTCGAATCGGATGATCAAGACGCTGAAACGGAATAGCCCACCGATACGCCTGCCGACTGTAAAACAGCGCACTGTCAAGCAAACCGTACCTCTCGTAATAGATCGATATTGCTTCCAGAGCATTGAAAATAATAGTGCTATCACCGGTCAGCTTTGTCTGTTTCAATGCTCGGAAGCGGAGGTCTAGACTGCTTCTGAACTTTCCCAACCAATTGGCGAGATTGGCACGAGCGTGGTAATAGTCTTCCATCCGATAGGGGTCGTTGCGGTACCTCTCAGCGTATTGTTCGAGATATTCACGAGAGCACTCAAAATCGCGCTTGCGGATATACAGATTACAAAGGCGCAGGAAGGCCTCAGGATTGTCGGGAAACCGTGACAGCAGGTTCTGACATTCGTCAATGG
>CAZYRH010000056.1:13192-15048 GCA_964650395.1 uncultured Ignavibacteriales bacterium | reverse complement strand
AACCAGCCCCGCCCGGCCCTGGCCCAGCGCCGGTAAAGGCGCCGTACTTGCGCATCATGTCATATTCCTGCTTCTTCTTCGAATCGGAGAGCGTCTCATTCGCTTCTGAAATCTCTTTGAATTTCGCTTCGGCGGATTTGTCGCCCGGATTGCGGTCGGGGTGGTACTTCTTGGCTAAAGTGCGAAACGCCTTCTTGATCTCGTCCTGCGAGGCGTTTTCACTTACACCCAGTATGTCGTAGTAGTTCTTGCCCATTTAAGTATCACGTTACTTCCACGTGGCCACGGCAGATGTGGACATCTGCCGGACACATATAATGTACTTCGTTTTCGGTGCGACGCAAGGCTGCCCTCTACGCGGTGTCCACGTCACATTTATACGTCATGGTTCGACTTCGCTCACCATGACAGGGATGTTCACCTTAGCATAACAATGACACTTCGTTCACCATGACATTGTCACAAAAGCAGCCGCTGACCGTCATCCTGAGCGGAGTTGAAGGGTGATATGATTCATAGCCACCAAGCGACAACTACTTCACCTCCTCAAACTCAGCATCGACGGCGTCCGAAGAGCCGCCGTTATTGCCACTGTTGGTTTCTTGCGATGAGGTGGACTGAGCTGATCCAGCCTGCGACGCTTGCTGGTACATCTCCGCCGACGCTTGCTGCCAGATTTGATTGAGTGCTTCGGTAGCAGAGACCATCTCGTCGGAGTTGCTGCCTTTCAGCGCTTCTTTGACTCGGCCAACAGCGGCTTCAATCTTTGATTTATTATCCTGACTTAGCCTGTCGCCAAATTCCTTGAGCTGCTTCTCGCTCTGGAAAACAGCCGCATCGGCCTGGTTGCGCGCCTCGACCGCGCGTTTCTTTACCTTGTCTTCGGCTTCGTGGGTTTTGGAGTCGTTCACCATTTTCTCAATTTCCTGCTGGGAAAGGCCAGAAGACGCTTCAATCCTGATGTTTTGCGATTTACCGGTAGCCATATCCTTAGCCGATACATTCAGAATGCCGTTGGCGTCGATATCGAACGTAACTTCTATCTGCGGCAGACCCCGCGGCGCCGGCAGTATCCCATCGAGAATAAAGCGACCGATAGTCTTGTTGTCAATCGCCATCTCCCGCTCACCCTGCAGGACGTGGATATCCACCTGCGTTTGATTGTCAGCGGCCGTCGAGAAGGTCTGTGATTTCTTGGTCGGGATGGTAGTGTTGCGTTCGATGAGTCTTGTTGCGACGCCACCCAGCGTTTCGATACCGAGCGATAGGGGGATAACGTCCAGCAAGAGCACATCATTTACATCACCGGCCAGCACCCCACCCTGGATAGCTGCCCCGACCGCGACCACTTCATCCGGATTGACCGAGTGATTTGGTTCCCGTCCGAAGAAGTCCTTGACCAGCTCCCGCACCTTCGGCATGCGGGTCATGCCGCCGACTAAGATAACATCGTCGATCTGGTTGATTTTCAAACCGGAGTCGCTTAGCGCCATCTCAACCGGTTTCATCGACCGCTGCAGAAGGTCGTCTACAAGCTGTTCAAATTTGGCGCGGGTAAGGGTCACATTGAGATGCTTGGGGCCATTGCTGTCGGCGGTAACGAAGGGCAGGTTGATTGTCGTTTGTATGGTCGAGCTGAGTTCGATTTTGGCCTTTTCCGACGCTTCCTTCAAACGCTGCAACGCCATCGGGTCCTCCGACAGGTCGATACCGTCTGACTTTTTGAATTCGTTAACCAGCCAGTCGATAATGCGCTTATCAAAGTCATCACCGCCCAGATGGGTGTCACCGTTTGTAGACAGTACCTCAAAGACACCTTCGTTAAGTTCAAGAATGGAGATGTCGAAGGTGCCGCC
>CAZYRH010000056.1:9579-13092 GCA_964650395.1 uncultured Ignavibacteriales bacterium | reverse complement strand
AGAGATCTGCTGCGGATGGTATTTTTTACCGCCCATATGAATAAGCGGCTCACCGGTGCTGTTGGCCGTTACTTTATACGGGAAATTCTTGATCTCCTGGCTAACCTCGTCAAACGTGCGCCCCATCAGGCGCTTGATGGAGAAAACCGTACTGAGCGGGTTGGTGACGGCCTGCCGCTTGGCCACCGTGCCCACCAGCCGCTCACCATTTTTATCCACGGCTACAACCGATGGCGTGGTGCGTCCACCTTCGGAGTTGGCGATCACTTTCGGCTCGCCACCTTCAATGACCGCCACCACGCTGTTGGTTGTTCCCAAATCTATACCTATGATCTTACCCATGACTTTTTTCCTTTCTTATGTTTTTGCCAGAAAAGCCGGTCGAAACCGACCGGCTTTTCTGTTCGCTTCATTCCCACCGGCTCAGTCAAAGCTTAGCCGATCTTGACTTCGATCTCTTTGGGCTTCGCCTCTTCCTTCTTGGTCATCTTGACCTCAAGCATGCCGTTTTTGTAGTCGGCTGAGACTTTCTCGCTGTCGACCGTGTCGGGAAGAGTGAAGGAGCGAGAGAACGATCCTGAGCTGATCTCGGTGCGGACATAACCGTCGTCCTTATCCTCGGACTTTAGATTCCGCTCGCCGGAGACGGTCATGACATTGTCCTTCACCATGACCTTGATGTCCTTTTTCTCCATACCGGGCAACTCAAATGTCAAGGTGACATCGTCTTTGGTCTCCTTGATGTTGACGCGCGGCATAAAGTCGCAGGATATCTCAGTCCTGTGACTCGGGAAGTTGAAGAAGGTGTTGAATAAACTGTCGAACTCCCGAGCAATCCTGTTGGTTGTTGGCACTAAGTACGTCATTTTTTTACCTCCTGTTTTTTGTTTTTGTTCACGATCTGACCATATTTATATCAAACAGCGTGCCAAAGCCATTAACCTGCTACCATTAAACAAGATAACAAATTGAGAGGGTCTTAAAATGGCAATTGTGCGCCATTATGGCAGAGTTGATAAGACGTAATGGCACCGATGGTATGCCATTATGACCTTATGCTGCTGAAATGGCAGTATAAAGTATTAATGCCTTGAAAGTATTTCTGTTATCGCTTTGTTGATGGGAGAATTTTTGAAAAAGATTTTCTGGGCGGCAGATAGACTATCTTTGTATCTTTTTATGGTAGCGATAGATTGCTCGTCAGCTATAGTTCCAAGCGATTTGACAGCCGCCAGTTGCAGTTCCACTTTTGATACCTGACCGCCAGCCAGCTCTGACAGTTTCCTGTCATCTTCCAGGATACTAACCAGATACGACCTGGCCTCTTCCCCCCCGATCCTTCCTAAGGCAGTGACTGCACGTACTGCCACTGAAGGATTGCTCCGGGCAGTGTCCACCAATAGAGGGACCACATCTGGTGTACCGACCAGTCCGAGTGCAATGACTGCACAGTCTCGGATCTCCTTATCCGTGTCGTCGGCCATTAGTATCAGCAGATCACAAGCTTCTTCGCCACCGATCTTTTCCAGAGCGCTGACAATCTCTCTTCTAACTCTGATATCGCTGTCGATGATCCGTAATCTGAGAGGAGAGATTCCTTCAGGATCGCGCAGAGACCCAAGGACAAAAATGGAATTGCGAATGACGTACCACTTGCTGTCGGGGAGTTCATGCCGGTCACTTTCGCGTGCGAACATGGCGTCATCCATCAGTATCTGTGAGAAGACGTGGAGAGAGGCTTTGCCAAGCTCGGCCAAGACTTTTAGTGTCTGCTGTCTAATCTGCCTGACCGGATGGGAGATTATGTGAGACAGAGCAACCGCCACTTGGTCGGAGCCGGTAGCAATCAGAATCTCGCGTATGTATCGCGCTGACTCATGATCGGCTCTGAGCATTTCATCAATCAGGGTATCGATTGTTTCCCGACGACTAATGCTCTCAAACGCTTTCTTTACAGTCATCGACTCATAAACGGTCACACTGTCAACGATTCTCCTGCGACTTGCCATAGCTTTCGTCAAACGAGCCATCAGGTCGAACCGGCGGGTGAGCAAACATTTTTCCGCCAGTTGCCAGATAACCTCCGAATACTCGTAGGTTTCTCTTTTGTTGCTAAGAACGTTCATGACTCGGTCGATAGCGCTTTCGAACACAGAGGCATCAGTATCCATGTTCAGCAATCTGAGAGAACACAGTGTTAGGTTAAGAGCCTTTTGGCGAACTCCGGCCTCGGAAGAACTAAGAGATTCGAGTAAATGACCTATGACGCTGACAGCCTTTCCCCGCTGACCTGTTTTTAGCAATCTTTGGAAAGTATTGCCGTATTCGTTGACGTCATAATCTTCGTCTCCCGAAAGGAATGCCTGTTTCAGCAGGTTGTCCATTTGCTCGCTGGACTCAACGCGTATGGCCCCCACCGGCGTGCTGAGCTGTCTGGCTATATCAACATGAAGTTCATCACCGCTGAGATGTTTTTCCAAAGCTGTTATGATAACCTCTCGATCAGGATGGTAATCGATCAGGTCGTACACCGACTTGTAGGAGCGAAGTAAGCTCTCTTTTTTCTCACCCTCCTTGGCTGTGTTGACTTGCCGGGCAAGACGCACCAATGTCTCAACGATACTTTGTTGAGAAAAGGAAGTGATTTTCTCCGGTAAGAGATACTTAATGATGTCAAGGCGAAAATCAATGTTATGTTCGTCTAAAATTGTCTGCCCACCACTGTTGATCTCGGCCAGCAGTTCAAGATTATCGCCCAGCTGTTGCAAAGCGATGTTTCTTACACTCAGGTCACGGTAGATGTCACCGCGATACTTCTTATGGGATTCGAAAAGCCGGAATGCTTTCTCAGAATTTACTTCAATAGTCTCGATATTATTCTTTTCCAGGTAGACGTCCAACAGGTTAGCATGGTCGGACAGGCTGACTCTCTTGACAAAGCGAGCGATGAATCTGCCAAACTCTGTCATCGTTATTCGGCGGTCATAAAGGACCGCTTCGGCATCGAGAATCAGCATGTATCGAGTTATTTCTTCGCTAAAAACGCTTTTCTTGAGATTGATGTTAAGTACGTAAAGAAGACCTTCATAAACGTTGAGGCTGACGTTGTTTTTGAACCTGAAAATCTTGTCCAGCACAAAAAACGGCTTTTCAACGGCCTTCTGTGCCGTCGGATGAGAGGAGCCATAGACGGAGACCTTTCGACAGGTCATGGATAGTTCACGGATGAATTCCTGGGCGAGTTCATTCAGGTTGGTCAAAAGAGCCGATTCATTGATCGGCTGTTGCAGTAAGGTGTTCATCTGCTTCTCCTAAACATACAATTGCTCCCGCTTCTGTGGCGACATATATCCGTTCTCCATCGGTTACCGGTGAATACGCCACGGCGCCGTCAAGCTGCCACTGACTGACCAATTTCCCATCAGCTACATTGAGCGAAAACAACTTGCCGCCCATTGTCCCGATCAGTACATAGTCGTCGACCACCGTTGCGGATGCTTTGATCACCTCGCC
>CAZYRH010000056.1:4680-9479 GCA_964650395.1 uncultured Ignavibacteriales bacterium | reverse complement strand
TGCTCTGAGCCATCGGCAGGTGAGACGGCATATAGAATTCCCTTGTCACTGGGCTGGAATATCTTGCCATCCTCATACGCCGGTGGGCTGCTACAGGCACCCTCGGTTTCAAATGTCCACACCAGGTGGCCGTCCTCAATTCGGTAAGCTGCCAGCGCACCTTCCGTTGAGCCGATAATAATTCTATTCTTTACTATTATCGACCCGGCTGTAGCGTTCTTTACCCGCCGTTTCCAGACTAACATGCCCGTCCGCAAGTTAACGCAGCGAAGCCAGTTTTTGGAAGGCGAGGTAGCAAAAAAGGCCAGGCTGTCAAGCACAACGACACCGGTCTGAGCCGTTCCTCGGGATTTCAAGTAGCCGAGATAGTCTCCGGTGAGCCCGTCAAAAAACTTTATTCTATTCTTTGCGCTGGGATACACGAGCGTGCCATAGTACAAAGTAAGAGGCCCTACGGGCTTGTCACTTACTCTGCGTTTCCAGACAACGTCCAGCTTCCCATTAAACGTACCCTCACAAACGGCCCCGCGTGATGCCAGGTCACCACGGTAGAACGGCCAAAGTGACGGGCAGGTCAATCGTTCCTCTATTAGTCGATATTGATGAGAGCATGAAAGCACCTGTACCAACGCCAGAAGCACTATGAGAAGCAGCGTCGACCGTAACGTCTTAATCATCAAAAGTCCCATCCAAAGAAGAAGTTGAAATAAGTTTTAGCGCTGATGGCATTGAAATCGGTCCTACGTGCAAAATCAAAGCGAAGCACCACCACGTACCCAAGGGGGACTCGGAAACCTGCTCCAAAAGAACCAGAGAATTGATCAAAATCATCGTCCCAAGCTGAGCCCACGTCGAAAAAGAGTGCCCCACGAATTCCCCTGAAATCAAGTCCGCCAAACGGAAAGCCAATCAGAAGATTCTCAATGAGCGGGAACCTCAGCTCACTCGAAGCAAACAGGACATTCCGGTTGTAAAAGGCGCGGCGGCTATATCCCCGAAACGACCAGCTCCCTCCGAAGTAGATCCGTTGGGGCTCGGTACCTGATGAGGAATACGCAAAGAGCCGATTGGCAAATGCAGAATACCGTCCCAGCCGAAAGTAGTGCCTGACATCCACCATAGCCAGCCGATTAAAGTGCTGCAGCTTGTCCATCCGGACCGTTTCCCCGACAGTGAAGTTGTAACGTCTGCCCTCAATCGGGCCGGTGATATTCCACAGAGAATTGTCGTAAACCCAGCTCAGGTAGTGCGTCACCAAGAACGCTTTGCGTTCGAGCTGGCCATAGCTTTTCATCCGGTTTGAATACCGGGCTAACGAAGTGAGATCCACGCGGTGAAACTTCGATATGGGATAGCTAACCAGCGCGAGGACCCCCACTTGACGTTCTTTGTAATAGCTGTCGTAGTCATTGAAGTACTCATCAAATAAGTGGTAGGCACCAAGCCCCCAGTTCACCCGTCGCTCTCTGTTAACATACGTCAATCCGAAGTTGAACGACTCCAGCAGCTCATCAGTGTTCTCAGCAGTATTGGCAAGCAGCAGGTAAAAGGCGCGATTGCCGAGTACATCGGAGACAGCCATCTGCAGTCCCCCCAGAGACCCGTACACCGGATCATACCCAATCGATGATTGAGCAATATCAAGGGAATACTTGACGTCATACTTGATAGATGTGCGGCTGAAGGTACTGTCAATCAGCTTTGGCACCCATGGTGACGCATTTGCCACCAGCGGCTGTTCGATGAGCTGGGGGTAGTCGGTAATATCCATTTGATAAACCTGAAATCTGAGGTTCTGGTAGCCGGTGTAAACCAGCCTTAGGCCGTCAGACGATGGACGGGGGTCAAAAGCGCCGGTCACATAAGTCGACTGACGGGTCAGCTTCCCCTCGTTATCTAAGAGATACAGATTGAATGCCCCATCCCGGTCGGAGGAAAAGAATATACCCCGTTTTGACCAATCAGGCGACTGATCGCGGAATAAGCCATAGGTGAGTTGTGATAGGTGGCCCGTTACAAGATTTATGGTGAATAGATTCAAGGCGCCCTTAGGACCGTCAGCCCCACGATCAGAGGCGAAGACAACCAGCCGTCCATCAGGGGAAAAGGCCGGGTCAAGGTTGTAATATACATCGTTTGTAATTGCTCGATAGTCGCCGGTGGATAAGTCCAGAATATATAAATCGGCGAAGCCGTCCTTTTTGATGCCTGAAAACACAACCTGGTTACCATCCGGTGATAACCGCGGCGAACGGGCAGCCACCAGGCTGTCAAACTGAAAACGTTTCGTAACCCGGCGTTTATCAAGCTCGTAGAGGTAAATGACATCATTCTCCTTGGACTTTGATGAGAAGACAATCAATCCGGAATTGTTGGCATCAATACCGGAACGAAGCAGATACAGCGACTCAAAATCCGATGAGCGCTCTCCTTTGAGGAGTGTCTTCACCCGTCTGTTATCTCCATCAACCGGCATCATGTAAATGCCCGAGTAGCCCCGTCGATTGGCCTTGAAGACAATCCAGTTCTTTTTCTCGCCGCAGCCGTCATCCCAGCGGATTGGAACCCCCTTTACCGAAAAACCATCGGTGGTAAGCTGCTTTGATTCCATCTCCGGCAGGCCGAGTTCATCCAGCTCAGGATAGTAGCACTTCTTGAGATGATACTCCCACTTCCTGGACAGTTCGAACAGGTCGTCTCCGAGGGTTATTTTGACAATTTCATTGAAGTTGCGTCCCTTGTACCAATTGTCAAAAATCCGCACCATCTTATCGCTCCCGTAGGCGGAGTCGATGAAATGACAGATTGACTCACCCAGCTTGTACATGAAGTAGGTGCCGTTGATCTGTGACATGTGCGGGATTGTCACCAATCGTCCATTGATGACCATATCCCTCACTACCATATCCGCTTCTGTGTTCCATTCCTCAGACCAGAACTCGGCAATCCCCTCAATGAACCACAGCGGCGGGCTCCCATAGCGGAGGAGTCGTCGTCGACTCAAGACCTCATCCAGCTTGGAATAGGTAAAGATGTGCACCAGCTCATGTTGTATGACATGATTGAAGTCATGATACGACCCATGAAACGGTACGACCACCCGCCCTTTTAAAAATTCCATGAAGCCGCCAACTGATTCCGGCAGAAGGCCGGGGATAACATTCGTCTGAGAAAAATAATTGGGTGAGGAGTATATGATAAGAGGAACTTTATCCTTGAGTTCATGGTTGAACCTGACTGCCAGTACCCGGTACGAATCTTCGGCCAGACGGGCGGCGATTTTTGCAACCTCAGATTCACTAGTATAGAAATAGATGCGAAAATGGTCGGTGGTCATAACCTGCCAGTCAAATTTAGTATACTGCACCTTGTTCTTGCCAAAGTAGAACTGCCCATACGATGAGTGGCTCGTTGCGCTTACCATCAGCAGCGCCCAAAGACCAACTCTCAGCAACCTGGGAAACATCGTGTTTATTGCCGTGGACCTGGAAGGGATGACTACCTTAGACATTATCAGGAATTACCCATCAAAAACCCAATTACTGAACAATCCCGGTTTGAAAACCGCAGGACACACAGCGACCCTGACTCACTCCAACCACAGACGTATGGTAGCCGCTTCTTTGAATCAGCAGACGACCGCAGTTGGGACAAAAGGTGTCGGAGCATCCGTCTACTAAGATATTGCCAAGGTAAACGTATTTCAACCTCTTGCGGGCTATCTCTCGCGCCCTCAGCATAGTATCAATTGGCGTGGCCTCGATACTCAATTTGTAATCAGGGCGGTAGGCGGAAAAGTGAAGGGGGATCATGTCTGAAACTGATGCGACAAAGTCGACCAAGTCGGTAAGGTCTTTATCCGAATCATTTAAACTTGGAATAATGAGATTAGTCACTTCCAGATGCACGCTGGACTCCGCCACCCGCCTGATGGTGTGCAATACCGGCTCGACTTTCCCCTTGCAAATCTTTTTATAAAATTCCGGACGAATCCCTTTCAGATCAACATTTATGGCGTCCATGACACCGATGAGGTCCTCGAGTGGTGCGGGATTAATGTATCCATTAGATATCAGCACCGTTTTCAAGCCGGCCCGACGAAGCAGCGGCGCAACATCCATTATGTATTCGTACCAGATCATCGGCTCAGTATAGGTGAAGGCCACTCCAATTGATTTGTGTTGCTTGGCTGCCTCCACGAGCTGCTCGGGCGTTACGAACATCGTTTTGGTTTTCTTTTGAGAGATAGTCCAGTTCTGGCAATGTATGCAACCAAGATTACACCCATTGGGGCCAGTCGATAATATGTCAGCGGTCGGGTAAAAGTGATACAGCGGTTTCTTTTCAATGGGGTCTACAGCAAGGGTCACCAGCTCGCCGTAGTTATCCACAAGCAATTCGCCGTTACGATTAAACCGACATCTGCAGATGCCCACCTTGCCCTCAGTCAACTTACATTCAGCCGGACAGAGGTGACAGACGACTTTGCTGCCATCGAGTTTTTCTGCGTATGCTGCTGGCTTAATCATACCCTTCAATCGATTGTATTTTTTTCACTGCCGACAATAAGTCATCAAAGACAATCATTGTCCTATTGGTAATACCGTAAAGTTTTAACTGTTGTTCCTGCTGCTTCCCATAACCGGTTCGTACCAAAAGGGAATGTGCTCCAATCACCCGACCTAAATTGAAATCGTCAATCTTGTCACCGATCACATACGTCCGGCGCAAATGCACTCCCAAATCTTGAGCGGCCTTCTCAGCCATTCCGGGGGCCGGCTTGCGGCAGTCGCACGCCA
>CAZYRH010000056.1:2769-4580 GCA_964650395.1 uncultured Ignavibacteriales bacterium | reverse complement strand
GGGTCGGAAAGAAAACCCTTGTCGATGATAATAGTCCCATCCCGGTCAACAAACAGAGCCCGCGAGGAGTTGACCTCTGAGTTGAGCAGATTGCAAGCAGTTTTATAAACCATCTCCGGCATGATACGAGTGAAACAATAACGCTCCTCTCTGTAGCAGGGCTTTTTCCCGTGAAGCGAACAGGGACGGCAGAACTCATCCACCTCAACGACTCTGTCAAACAGACCTCGCGGCGCAAAGCCCAGCGCCGGGTGAGTTGGACCAAACACGGTCACCACCGGCGTGCCCACCGCAGATGAGAGATGCGCCACTCCCGAATCGTTGGCGATTGTCAGGTCAGCTTGAGAGATAACGCCGGCCAGCTTCTCCACCGGGCAATCGACCAGTTCCAGGAAGCAATCGCTCGGTATCTTGCTTGAAGGCTCCATTTTTCCCTTATCGGCTGAAGTAACCGCCCATACGATGGCCGAACCGCATGTTTGATGCAGTTGCATGGCAACTTGAGCAAACTTTTCCACCGGCCATTGCTTGGTGGGGTGAGCCGCTCCCGGCGCTATTACGACTAATTTCCCTTTGCTACTCAACGAAGCCAATTTCTCCGAGATGTATTTGTCAAGACGGGAAGGATAAAGCAGCGGCCTTTGGCACACCACCTGCCCTCCAAGATGTTCAACACAACTATTGTAGAGGTCAATGGTGTGTGGCCAGGCCGAAGGGATTCTATGCTTTCTCACTATCCTGTAACGTTCCATCCGCCGTTTGGGATAGACAACTTTGGTGTTGGCAGTGACCATTTTCCCGATCAACCAGGAGCGGAAGTTGCCGTGCAGGTCGATGATCGTGTCGAAGTCAAACTTATCCAACTTTAAGAGAAGTTTGAAATAGTCAACCGACCCGGCTGATAGAGGCAGAGTCACGATTTCATCAACGCCTTTGAAACATTCGACCAAAGGCCGATAGCGTTCCTTCGTCAAGTACACAAGGTAACTGTCAGGAAAATTGATCTTAAGATTCAAAACTGTTGCTGAGGTCAGTATGACATCCCCCAGCGAACTGAAACGAACGACGAGGATTTTACGGCTCATTTACAGGAAAAGATACAGACCAACAGCGCCCGCGGCAAAGCAATAATACGCAAAGTAATCCAGCTTCCCTCGTCTGACTACTGCCAGGACCACATACACCGCTACCAACCCAAATAAGAAGGAGAAAACAGTGCCAACAAGATACTGCCCGAGGAAGTCAGAGGTGAGAGCTAACAATTCTTTAGACTTTAGCACCGTAGCTCCTAAAATTGCCGGTATCGCCAGCAGGAAAGAGAACTCAGCCGCTTCCGAAGGTTTTACGCCTGAGACCATACCGGCGGCAATCGTTGTCCCTGAACGAGAAATTCCCGGCAGAATCGCCACTGCCTGCCCGATACCTATGATGACGGCTGAAAGAACTCCTACACGTTTACCCCCCGTTTTGAAGAATCGGGTCGACAGCAATATTAATCCGGTGACAAGAAGCATCAACGAGGTAATCGCCGGATTTGAAAAAGCCCGCTCAAAGAAATCCTTGAACAATAGCCCCGCCAGCCCGGCAGGAATGGTTCCAATCACCAGATAGCCGACGATGGCTCGTTCGCGTTTCATGTTTGCATCAAAAATTGACCTCACCAATAGCGCCAGTTGTGATCGGAAGTAGATCAGAACCGCCAGCAGCGTGCCGAGGTGAAGCAGGACTTCAAAGGAGACGCCCGGTTGTTTGACGCCTAAGACCTCCTGCGCCAACACAAGATGACCTGATGAAGAAACGGGCAGAAACTC
>CAZYRH010000056.1:0-2669 GCA_964650395.1 uncultured Ignavibacteriales bacterium | reverse complement strand
CTAAGACCTCCTGCGCCAACACAAGATGACCTGATGAAGAAACGGGCAGAAACTCAGTCAGTCCCTGCAGGATTCCCAGCAGTAATGCATCGAAGTACGTCATACGAAAAAGCCCCGGAATTCGGGGCCGATATGCAGATGGCAGAAATCGAGTTTATAAAACACCAAAGTCAATCCCCA
The DNA here is from genome assembly GCA_964650395.1 of uncultured Ignavibacteriales bacterium. Classification (GTDB taxonomy): domain Bacteria; phylum Zixibacteria; class MSB-5A5; order GN15; family FEB-12; genus CAZYRH01. Next base: position 2,489 of record CAZYRH010000056.1, on the reverse strand, counting down.
GAAAGATCCCATCGTTGCCGTCTATTTGAAACTCACCGTATACGTTGATAGTCGGGCTGGCTTCCCAGGCGACGCCACCGTTAAGGCCGAATTTGAGCTTAGTGTCGGAGCCACCTTTTTCGGAGCTATATCCTTCCAACCTGATGTTGAAACGGCCATACGGGGATATGGTTGTCCCGTTGCTCAGCTTAAAAGGATAAGAACCGATAGCTTGCCCCCCAAACTGCCATACAGACCCGAAATCATAGTCAACATATTCAAATAAACCGCCAAAGGCCATGTCGAACGGTCTTTTGATGATATCACCTATATCCCAGAACTGATAGCGAATATCAGCTCCAAGGGTCACTTTCGAATCACCATTATCTGGGTCAAGAATACCAATCTTCACGCGGCCGTCAACGTATTCGGACAGCCCATAGTTAAACCAACCGACGACTGAGGTGGCGTTGTCGGCGATGCCAACGCCACTCCCCAAAGTACCTTTCCCCTGCCCCGAAGCTTTGGCGATCGCGAAATTGCCAAAGGCGGATCCGTGAGCATCGATAGCTGAGACACTTGCTGTTGCGAAAGCGACAAGAGCAATTGTAGTTACAATAAGCTTTTTCATCTTGTGTCCTTCTGTGTCCTTCTCGTTCAAACCATCATGTAAGTTTACCCGACGAACGTAGCACACCGCTCAATTCAAGTCAACCAAAAAACGCCAGTAATAAATTGATTATTTGTTGACAGTAATGCCGACACTTTCTTTTTTGCGCTTTGTTTTATGGTTTACGTTCCAAAATTAACCGTTAGGCATCGCTTCAGGAACGAAGTGATCTTTGTGAGTAACTCTACTGATCTGACAGTGCTTGCGCCGAAACAGGATGAGGAAGTTAGGTAGAAGATGGGTGCCGACACTCCTCGCAAGGTGGATCAGCCGTGAGCAGAACAAGGGCAGACCGCGGTCACTGGGGCACACGCCTCGGTTTCGTTCTGGCTGCCGCCGGGTCGGCTATTGGGCTGGGGAATGTCTGGAAGTTTCCCTATATCACCGGCGAGTATGGCGGCGGAGCTTTTGTTTTGGTCTACTTGGTATGCGTGGTAATTGTTGGCCTTCCCCTGATGATAGCGGAATTTATGATCGGACGCCGAGCCCAGGAGAACCCCGTGGGTGCCTTCCAGCGCCTGCATCGTCGGGGAAGCCTCTGGCAGGGAGTCGGGTGGCTTGGAGTAACCTCCGGCTTTGTGATTCTATCGTTCTACAGCGTGGTGGCCGGCTGGGCGCTGGCATATGTTTTTAAGTCGATTGTTGGTTTCAGCGGCACCGCCGAACATATTCAGTCGCAATTTATCAACCTGGTGTTGAGTCCGCGAGATTCGATCCTGTGGCATACCACCTTTATGGTGCTCTGTATTGCCATCGTGATCGGAGGAGTCCAGCGCGGTATTGAACGATGGTCAAAGATACTGATGCCCGCTCTTTTGTGCCTCCTGCTGGGGCTGATGTTTTATGGACTCTTCTGTACTGGAGGCGGGGTTAAAGCGTTGGCCTTCCTATTTAAGCCGGATTTTTCTCGTCTATCGTGTGAAGGGGTGCTGTCCGCCCTGGGTCACGCCTTTTTCACCTTGTCGCTGGGTATGGGCGCCATGATTACTTACGGAAGTTATATGAAACGGGAGGCCAACCTCGCCCTCGACGCTGTGACCATTTCCATTTTGGATACGCTGATTGCTCTGATGGCCGGGATAGCCATATTCTCACTTGTTTTTCATTACGGAATGGAACCGGCCCAGAGCGTGGGCCTGATCTTTAAGACGCTGCCGGTACTGTTTGCCAAGACGGGCCCCGTCATCTCGATACCATTTTTTGTGTTGCTCACTTTTGCCGCCCTTACCTCCGCAATCAGCCTGCTTGAAGTCGTCGTCTCTTACTTCGTTGATGAACGAGGCTGGGGGCGTGTCAAATCAACGCTGCTTTTGGGCGGACTGATCTGGCTGTTTGGTTTTTTGTCCGCCAATGCAAACTGGACTATTCCCTTTCGAGGGAAATCGCAGGGTTTTTTCGACATCTTTGACTTCGTCAGCACCAACTATATGCTTCCTGTCGGGGGCCTGCTGACTTGCCTGTTCGTAGCGTGGGTTATGAAAGAGGCAGACAAGATTGATGAGTTCGGGTCTTCCGGCAGGCTGTACAGAAGCCTCAAGTTTGTTCTGAGGTTTATTACTCCAGTAGCCGTTCTGCTTGTAATCCTTCATGGCCTTAAGCTGTTGCCTTTTGTGGATTACAGCCAATAAATCATAACAAGAACAGTCTGACAGGAGTCTTGTATGTTGGGTTTCGTTCTCCACATAATTCAAGGTATCTTGTTATTCAGTAGTCAGTAGTAAAGGCAGATTTATGTTCAATCCGTTGAGAAACAATAAATTAAGCAATGGTCGTCGGCAAAAACTGGCCTATGACCGCCTTTTGTGTTGTGATTCGAGAGCACATGATATATATTTTTATC
>CAZYRH010000055.1:4103-15315 GCA_964650395.1 uncultured Ignavibacteriales bacterium | reverse complement strand
GCGGCTTAATTTATGGGTACACCTTTTTACACATTTTTCTGGACATTACGGATACACAGTTGAGGAGTACACACTGTTTTCGCTCAAGCACATAGTTGACTACCTTAACTTGTTGATCTTACTGCTGCCGGCTTTACCGGTCGTAGTGGTAACGCTGGTTTTTTTGCCCCTGCGGAAGATTCTCAAACAGAGAGAGTACCGCTATCTGTTTATCCTGTTGATGTCAACACTTGGCGCAGTGTTCGTCTTTGAGCCCAAGCTGGGTATGCCGCGGGATTGGGATTTGTTCTCGTTTGCCGGCGTGCCTTTGGCCCTATTTGGGTACTACTTCCTTTTCAACTGTCGCTCTAAGAGCATTTCAATTACAAGAATAGTTCTATTGTCAGTCATGTTGGGATGTTTTTCCCTTTTCCCCAGGGTAGGTAACCAAATTAGCGAAGACATATCTGTGGCTCACTTTGTAGGGCTTTTAGACTTGGACAAAATAAGGAACCGGATCGGGCGAGCCATTCTCATTGGCTACTATGAAAAGTTAGGCAAAGATGACAAGGTTGCACGGCTTCACCATCGCTGGCACGCTTTAATCGAAAAGGAAACCCTTCTGACTGAGGCAGTCGAATTCATCAAGCAGAACAAATTCGAACCAGCAGTACCCTTCCTTTATCGATTTCTTAGTTTGTACCCTCAATCGCATGAGGCATGGCAGAAGTTGGGTTTCTGTTATCTCAAGTTGAAGGAATACGACAGTTCACTCGTATGCCTGAATATCTCTGATGGCATAAACCCTTACAATCCGTATACACTTTACTATCTTGGCTTGAATCACTATGAAGGGAAGAGGTACAGAGAGGCGAAAGTTTTTTTCTTACAAGCGCTTGGAATAGACAGCCTTCACGTCTTGGCATGGCAGAAGTTGGGTCAATGTTATTTTGCGTGGGGTAAATACGACAGCGCTCATATGTTCATGGCAATTGCCAACGGACTAAATCCCAGCGACGTTAAGACACTTTATAATATTGGCGCGGCATACTTCGAAGATGAGAACTATGCAAAGGCTGAGGAGTTGTTTCTAAAGGTAATTGACATAGACAGTCTTCATTCCGACGCTCTCAATGGCTTGGCCAATGTTTATATGCAAGTAGAAGATCAGGCCAAATACACTGCGGTGCTGTTGAGGCTCGCCACCCTTGATGACGCCTCCATTAAACTTCTTCAACGAGTAGCTGAATATTACCTCAAACTTGGTGACTATCACAACGCAACTCAGACCTATCGACGTGCCCTCCAAAAAGGCCTGGACAGCGTGTATATAAAGCAGCTTATAGCAAAGTATCCAGAACTAAGTGCACAGTTTCTTCTCCAAGCTCCGCTGCACGATTCGTCTGAGAGTCAACAGTGACAGAGAACCTCAGTGGTAATTGCATTGACAATTTCCGCTAACTAATTACCTTTGCCCGCAAGATGCCGAACTCGATTCACCATACGAAGACCGAAAAGCTTCTGTTGGAAGCAGCGCGGAGGTTCAACTCTACCCTCGACTATGAGGAGCTGATTGAACAGGTGCTCCGGCTGGTAATGACTGCCGTGGATGCCGAAGCTGCCCTGGTGTTTCGGGTTGACCACGACCGCACCGATGTGAGAATCCGCTTCATGAGTAGCCGTGACTGCAAAATGATCACGTTCCGTCGTGAGCTGGGGCAGGGTGTAGTTGGCTGGGTAGCTAAATATAAAGAAGCGGTGATTGTCAACGATGCGACCAACGATCCACGTGTCGATCCGGAAATTGAAAAACAGGGTAATATCAAAATCAAGTCGGTCTTGACCGTACCGCTCATCGGTAAAGGCAGGATGATCGGGGTTATTGAGGCGATCAACAAGACCGACGGGGAGTTCACGACCGGTGATCTTGATGTGCTGATAGGGCTGGCCAATCAGATAGCCGTGGCCATAGACAACGCTGCCTTGTACCGGGCTGTCAAGCGGGAAGCTTTGGAGCGGAGCCTCTTGTACGAGTTAGGCAAGAAGCTTTCCGGCTCTCTGAGACTGAATGAGGTTCTTGAGGAGATATTGAGGTCGTTGAAGCGGGTTGTTGAGTACGATGCCGGCGGCGTCTTTCTGGTTGACCCGGACCTGGAAGAGATTGGCTCTATATACACAGTTGGCTATGACCCGTCCAGAGGTTCAGACGTGCATCTCAAAGTGGGGCAAGGGTTGATCGGGTTTGTGGCCAAGTCGGGCGAGCCGGTGATCGTACCCGAGGTCTCTGCTGATAATCGCTATGTGAACGCTCGAGCGGCAACTAAAAGTGAAATAGTCGTTCCCATGTCGCTTGACGAACGAGTTGTCGGGGTGGTCAACCTGGAATCCAATAATGCTAATGCTTATGACGATCACGACGTGTCACTGCTGTTGGCTTTTGCCTCTCAGGCAGCTATATCACTCGAACGCGCCCGCCTTCACGAGAGAATCCTGTCAGGCCAAAAGCTGGAACAACAGCTTAACGTGGCTCGTGAAATTCAGCGGAGTTTTCTCCCAACCATAGATCCGGATATCGACGGCTACGATATTTCCGGTGGGAACATTCCCTCGGGGCAAGTGGGGGGTGACTACTATGATTTTATCCATATTGTCGAGAACCAAACAGGTATTGCTATTGGCGATGTCTCCGGCAAGGGAGTACCGTCGGCGCTGATTATGGCCTCGTTTCGAGCCTCGTTGATTGCTGAAATCCGTAACAATTACTCTATTAGAACGATCTGCCGCAAAGTTAACAACCTTCTCTGTGAGTCGCTCAAGCCGGGTAACTTCGTGACGGCTGTATACGGCGTGCTGGATTCCAGGAACCATATTTTGACATTCGCCAACTGCGGTCACAATCTCCCCATCCTATTGCGAAACTCCGGTGAAATTGAGTATCTGAAAGAGGGGGGCCAGGTGCTGGGCGTGACCAAAAATGTTCTCTACGAGGATCGACCGGTATTTCTCAATACCGGTGAGATTGTAGTATTCTACACTGATGGCGTTACCGAGGTATTTGATGACAGTGGGCAAGAATTCGGTATCGAACGGTTAATAGGCATTGTGAAGGAGAATAAGGACAAAGCCTCCCACCAAATCCAGGATGCGATCTATAGTGCGGTCAAACGCTTTGCCTCGCCAGAACATGTCTTTGATGACTTTACCATGATCGTTTTGAAGCGCTTGTAGGAAACGGGGCGTGTTTAGTATGGCGGCAGACAAGAATCTGTGGGGATTGTTGGAAAGAGAGTTAGTTGAGAAGTGGACATTGAGAAAATTCAGGACTACTTGAAGCGGCATAAGTTGGATGGATGGCTTTTGGCTGATTTTCATGGGCGCAACAGCGTGGCTGTGGAACTGCTCAACCTGAAGGGTATTATCACCCGCCGTTCGTTTTTCTTCATTCCGCAGGTGGGGTCGCCAACCGCAGTCGTTCATGCTATCGAACAGGACAAGTTTAAGCACCTCCCCTGTCAGATAAAGACTTACTCGGGCTATGTGGTGTTGGAGCAGAAGCTATCGACCCTTCTTACCGGCTGCAATCGAGTGGCGATGGAGTATTCTCCGAAGGGACGCCTGCCGTATATCGGGTTGGTGGATGCCGGTACGGTTGAAGGGGTTCGTGATCTGGGTGTAGAGGTTGTCTCATCTGCTGACCTCGTGGCTAACTTCCAGGCTCGTCTGTCGGCCGAGCAGATCGCTGCCCACCGTATTGCCGCTAATAATCTCATTGAGATCAAAGACGATGCCTTTGGATATATCGCTCAGCGCCTTAAAGAGAGCAAACCTATCACGGAATACGAGGTCTCTCATTTCATTCTTGACCAGTTTGAAAAGTACGATATGATTACTGACAACGCTCCAATTTGTGCCGTTAACGCTAATGCCGGTAACCCGCACTACGAACCGGTGGTTGGTACCGCTGCTTCCATCAGAATGGGTCAACTGATTCTGATTGATCTATGGGCGAAAGACAAACGTTCCGATGGCGCTTATGCCGACATTACCTGGATGGGATTTGCAGGAAGGAAAGAGGACATCCCCTCCAAGTACAACGAGATGTTTGCAGTTCTTGTCAGAGCGCGTGATGCGGCAGTCACTTTTGTCCGAGAGAATATTCACAAACGTCTCGTGTATGGTTTCCAGGTTGATGATGTCTGCCGCGGCGTTGTGCAGCAAGCTGGTTATGGAGACTACTTTACTCATCGCACCGGTCATTCAATTACTACCGTCCCACATGGCCCGGGACCGAATATCGACAATCTGGAAACTGAGGACCGCCGCAGGCTCCAAGAAGGCCACCTCTTTTCAATTGAGCCGGGAATTTACCTGCCCGATTGCGGCTTTCGCACGGAGATAGATGTGTTGATTACGCCCAACGGCGCCGAAGTTACCACTCTACCGCTTCAGATGGCGATTTTACCGCTTTTCTAAGGTATGTACGTTGGTATGTACGTTTCGGAAGAAATAATAGGCCGAATGACCGCTCTTTACGGCGTACCGCACCGAGCAGTATTCAAATTCTCGATCGATGATGCAGAGTATCAGCGAATAAAATTATCCCAGAAAAACGGTCGCAATCATGACTTTACTCTTTACATCAGCAAGGGTGAGCGGATCATAGTCATTGCCAAGCACTCTTATCCTCCCGCATTGTATCGCGCTCCCTCAGGTGGCATCAAACCAAACGAGGATGTGCATGAAGGCATCAGGCGAGAGGTCATCGAGGAGACTGGTTGTGAGATCGAATTGCAGAGATTCTTGCTGCGTTCCGAGGTCTCTTTTACCAGTAACCTTAGTTCCATTGAGTGGAACACGTTTGTCTTTCAGGCGAAGTATCTGCGGGGAGATTTCAAGTTTACTGACCATAGAGAAATACGCGAGGTGCGGCTTGCCTCCTTGAGTGAGTTTGAAGCATTTTCCACTATCATGAGGCAATCGAAAATCGGGGGGTTGCATTATCGAGCTGCTCTACATGAGGCCGTGCAGGAGTTACTTCTGTCACCTTAAGTTTGGGTATTATGGGCAGACGTGACGCCGTCTTGCCCATGTGATATACTCTGCCGTGGAGTGTGTGAGCAGGGGGACAGGTAATAATCTCTTTACAATTGAATGCCTGAGTCTAAATTATTATGTGAAATGAAAAGCCCTTGATAGGGGCAGAGATGATGCGATCGGAGAGGTGGCTGAGTGGTCGAAAGCGGCGGTCTCGAAAACCGTTGTCGCCTTGGGCGACCCAGGGTTCGAATCCCTGCCTCTCCGCTGAAACAAGCCGCGAACCGCGATCACAGATCGCGGCCACACTCGTCACCCGGCCTTCCAGTTGGACACTCGCCGTCAACAGGAATTACCACTTGCATAAAAGGTTACAATATGTTTTGTATTGAGATGTGGGTGAAGCTGACAATATGTAAGCTGTACGACATACAATGACTTGGTCTACTATAGGCGCTTGAGGCGCTTGGATTATCAACTCTCGGTAAGGAGAAGGCGTGACTGAGAAAAAGCGAACCGGAAAGAGATTTGTCGAGGCGGAAGATATCTGCCGGTTGAATGTTATCACGTCGGTCGCAATGTCGCCCGATGAAAATAAGATCGCTTATACGGTAGAGACGATCTCTGATGACAGGAAGAGATATTTCTCACATATTCATGTCATCGACTGCGATTTAAGAGAGTCTCGCCAGTTCACTTTTGGTGAAGTTTCGGACAGAGGTTTGGCGTGGTCGCCAGATGGCAAGTATATCGCTTTCACTTCCAGCCGAGACAAGAAAACCGGGATTTTTATCATCCCTTCCGAAGGGGGTGCGGAAAGGGAAGTTATGCAGCTCGAAGGCACGGTGATGTCGTTGGTCTGGACACTGGACAGTCGAGAACTGGTTTACGCCTTTCGCTACAGCGATTCCCACTACATAAAGGATAAAGAGAAGAAGAAGGAAGCTCCTCTTTACCGTCATATCACGAGTATAGCCTACCGCACGGATGGTGTCGGCTTTATTCCGAAGGATCATTTCCATATCTGGAAACTAAATGTGGAGAATCAAGAGCTAAAACAGCTCACTAGGGGGAAGTATGATGATTTCCTGCCGGCTATCTCTCCTGATGGCAAATGGATAGCGTTTTGCTCCAAGCGCGTGAAGGTGATACCGCCTATAAATTACGAATTGTTCTTAATACCGATCAATGGAGGGAAAGAGAGATTGATACCTACCCCGCGAGGTCCAGCCTGGGCGCCTGTGTTTTCACCTGATGGCAAGACAATTGCCTATATCGGACGCGAAAACGATGAGGACACTATGGGTGTGGTCAATGTTCATATCTGGAAGGTGGGGATCAGGGGAAAACCTGTTGCTCGGGACTTAACCCCCACTTTTAATCGGTCAGCGAATAACTACACAATAAGCGACATCGGCGATATTTCCGGTGGCGCACCGTTCTGGTCGCATGACGGCAAACACATATTTTTCATTGCTACGGATGCGGGTAACAGCCATGTCTTGTCTGTGTCGTCTTCAGGCAGCCGTCCAATGAAGGTTACCGGCAAAGAGTGTCACGTGAAAACTTATGGTGTGAACGGCCGCAGGCGAAAGATTGCCGCAGTGGTTTCGGATCTCAAAACGCCCGCCGAGTTGCACCTGATACCGGCTACTGCCGCAGGCGACACTAACTCACCAGCACTGACGGAGTCCAACAAGCAACTGTTTTCAATTATTACCTTTCCTGACAGCAAAGAAGTGTGGTTTAAGGCCAGCGATGGCGTCGATCTTCAAGGATGGCTGGTAACACTCCCCAAGATGAATCGCAAACGCCTGCATCCGGCTATCCTGCAGATCCACGGCGGGCCGGTAGTACAGTATGGTTTTACCTTTTTTCACGAGATGCTGTATTTAGCATCAAACGGTTATGTGGTCTTTTACACCAATCCTCGCGGCAGTACCGGTCGGGGCGAGGCTTTCGCCGAAACTGTAAACGACGAGTGGGGCACTAAGGACGGATACAACGACCTGATGGCCGCTGCCGACTACCTGGAAAGGCTTCCCTATGTTGACAAGGAGCGAATGGGAGTTACTGGTGGATCGTATGGTGGTTTTATGACAAATTGGATCGTTGGCCATACCCATCGCTTTCGGGCAGCGGTGACGCAGCGATCACTGGCCAACATGGTCAGTTTATTCGGCCTGGCGAGTGGAGATATGGGGCGAGGATCCGGCCGCTACCCCTGGACGGATCCGGAGTGGTACGCCAGGGTTTCCCCACTGACCTATGCTAAGAATATCAAGACACCGCTTCTCATAATCCATTCTGAGAATGATCTCGGCCCTAAAATCGAACAGGCTGAACAGCTTTTCACGACATTGAAATTGATGAAGAAGAAAGTCGAGTTTGTGAGGTTCCCCGAAGAATCACATGGCCTTTCGCGTTACGGGCGTCCGGACCGGCGTATCGCCCGGCTGGAGTGGATATTACGGTGGTTTGATAAGTATTTGAAGTGAGCCATGGTTAAGCCGGTTGGACTGGCGCTTTATGTGTCTCGCTTTCTTTATAGCGGCAGTTACAGCGCCGCTTTGGTTACTATGCTACCCAACCAATATGAGCTTTGATCTTGACACACGTTTTTGATTGTCTTATTTTCTCTCATGCCACTCTTAAAAGAACAAGTTGAGCATATTGCCCGGCTGGCTCAGCTGAATTTGACTCCCAGAGAGATTGAGAAAATCGCCCAGGAGTTGACGACTGTAGTGGACTATTTTGACCTGCTCAAGGTAGTTGCTACTGAGGGAGTAGAGCCGCGTAACCAGTTTACTAAAGCTGAGAATGTTTTTCGGGAGGACGAAGTTCGTCCCTCGCTGCCGCGCAAGATGGCATTGCGCAATGCTCCCAACAGCGATGGAGAGTACTTTCGCGTACCCAAGGTGATTGGGTAATGGCGGCAAAAGTGGTTGCGGTTATTCCGGCCCGCCTCAATTCGCAGCGGTTTCCCAATAAAGTGATTTATCCCTGGCAGGGAAAGCCGCTTCTTTTTTACGTTTACAACGAAGCCAGAAAAGCCAAGAACATTGATCGGGTAGTCGTGGCCACCGACAACAAGCTGGTGCAAAAAGCTGTCGCACCATTGGGAATGGAAGTCGTGCTGACCTCCTCGCGTCATAGTACTGGTTCGGACCGGGTGGCGGAAGTGATGGCAAAAATCGGCGGCGACATTATTGTCAACATTCAGGCTGACAACCTTGGCCTCAAAGCGCCGGTGCTTGACCGGTCGATAGAAAAAATGATAGGAGATTCCAGTATCGGCTTCGCAACTCTGGCGCGCCGCCTTCGAACGGACGAGGAACTTTTTGACCCCAACGTCGTGAAAGTCGTGGTAGCTAAAGATGGCTGGGCGCTTTGGTTTTCCCGATACCCCATACCCTACCTCCGAAGCGCTGTCGAAAAGAATAGAGCCCAGCAGTTTCATTTCCTTCGTCATGTAGGCATTTACTTTTTCCGTAGAAAGGCTCTAAAGCGGTTCGCAAAGTGGAAACGGTCAAGTCTGGAACGGGCGGAATCGCTGGAGCAACTGAGGATTTTGGAAAACGGTGAACCGATTAAGGTGTTCCGGACCGCTATGAGGTCAGTATCGGTTGACACAGCACAGGATCTGAAAAAACTTAAGGGAATATACCAGTAAGGGGTAGTTGTGCCTGAGAAGACTAAATACATTTTTGTGACCGGCGGCGTCGTCTCGGCGCTGGGCAAGGGGATTGCATCGGCCTCAATCGGTTTGTTGCTGCACCTGCGTGGCCTGCGGGTCCGTAATGTCAAACTTGATCCTTACTTGAACGTCGATCCGGGGACGATGAACCCCTATCAGCATGGCGAGGTGTTTGTCCTCGATGACGGTTCTGAAACCGATCTCGACCTTGGCCACTATGAGCGCTTTTTGGATCAATCGCTGACCAAGGATAACAATGTCACCACCGGCCAAGTCTATAATACTATTATTACCAGGGAACGCCGCGGTGATTACCTGGGGGCTACGGTACAGGTGATTCCGCACGTCACCGAGGAGATAAAAAACCGGATCAGAAGGCTGGAGCGGTCGGCGCAGAAACCGGACGTCGTCGTGGCGGAAATCGGTGGGACAGTCGGTGACATTGAGTCGCTGCCTTTTTTAGAGGCTATCCGCCAGATAGGTTTGGAAGAGGGCCGTCAGAATATCATGTATGTCCATGTTACCCTGGTACCTTACGTCTCGACAGCAGGCGAATTTAAGACCAAGCCGACTCAGCATTCAGTGCGTGAGTTGCGGGAGATCGGCATTCAGCCTGATATGCTGTTGTGCCGATCGGCTATGCCGATATCAGACGAACTGAGACAGAAAATCAGCCTGTTCTGTTCTGTTCCCACGCGGTCGGTCATCGTAGCGGAGGATGTCCCGACTATTTACGAAGTCCCCCTGAAGTTCCACAGTCAAGGCTTGGATGACATCATCACTGAACATTTTGGCTGGGAGATAGCGCCGCCCGATCTGGGGGAGTGGGAGCGTATCGTGGAGAGGATCAATTACCCCTCACATTACATAAAAATCGCTATCTGTGGAAAGTATGTTACCTTGAAAGATGCCTACAAATCCATCATTGAGGCGTTTGTTCATGCCGGGGTGTCAAGTGAGGCTGAAGTCAGACTCATCTGGGTCAGCTCGGAAGAGATCAAGCACAGCGGGGCGAAAAAGTTCCTGTATGACATTGACGGGCTTTTGATCCCCGGCGGCTTTGGCGAACGTGGTGTTGAGGGAAAAATAGAAGCCATCCGCTATGTGCGCGAAAACAACATCCCGTTTCTTGGCATCTGTCTGGGAATGCAGTGTGCGGTCATTGAATTTGCTCGTAATGTCTGTGGTCTGGCCGACGCCCACAGCTATGAGTTTTACCGTGAACTGAAACATCCGGTTATTCACCTCATGGCCGACCAGGAAGGTGTTACCGAGCTGGGGGGAACCATGCGCTTGGGGGCGTATCCCTGCATTCTGGCAGAGGGATCGAAATCGTATGAGGCTTACGAACAAAAGGAAATCTCCGAGCGTCATCGCCATCGCTATGAACTGAACAATGCCTATCGAGAGATGCTGACGGCAGAAGGGCTGCTGTTATCGGGTCTTTCTCCTAATGGTCGGCTGGTCGAAATTGTCGAGGTGCCAACGCATCCCTGGTTTGTCGGAGTGCAGTTTCACCCTGAATTGAAATCCCGCCCAACCCGACCTCACCCGTTGTTTCGGGAATTCGTCAGGGCGGCAGTGGAATACAGTCACCAAAAAGATAGTGAACGCTTATCTAAAGCCACCGAACCGTCTGACGTCACCGAGACACGTCATTGACACCTTCCAAACGCCTGGTGTATTACGCTGAACATTGAGCGGCCTCAAAACGTTGAGAGAGCAGGGAGAACGAGAGGAAGCATCGTATGAAAACCAAATACTATGTTTTTGTTTTTACGCTGCTGGCATTGGTGAGTTGTCAGAACGACCTTGTGCCGCCACCTGAGATTGAAGTGTTTACGGGTGAATTGGAAGTCGTAGATATCAAGCTATCGCCACCTTGGACATATTACGATACCGACAAAGTAGTCTTTACTGTTGAAGGGGGTACATACAAGATAGAGCACGTTACTCATCACAGCAATCTTTGCGGTTCCGGAGGGCAGGTAGTTGGTTTCGGCACCAACAGGGTGAGACTGACACCAACATTTCATGATTATAGTCAGAGCTGTGATTCTCTTAAAGTTCCACAGGGTGAATTCAAGTCGGTATTTAGGAGAGATAGCCTTTACCTGGGACCAGGTATACAAGTATTTCACTCGTTCGATTCAGTTGCTATGAAGGAATTCATTGACACGATGATCTACCACTTTTGGTTGACTCAGTAGGCTGTTACATAAGCATTCCAGCCTTGTAATAAGCGAGGAAGACCTTCCACATCAGGACTACCGAAGCAAGCGCATAGGGTATCAAAAGATATTTCCGGCGGCGGGAGTTGACCGAGACGCCAATCATGACAAAAAGGGGAAAAGCCACCACTATATGCCGGTAGTAGCACATAGTGGTTCCAAAAGTTGGTGTGAATAGCAGAATACTGAACATGAATAGCTGCCAGGAGACCGGTATTTTCCTTGAGTAAAACAGAACCACCGTTATCAGAGTGAAGAGCAGCATGATGAA
>CAZYRH010000055.1:0-4003 GCA_964650395.1 uncultured Ignavibacteriales bacterium | reverse complement strand
AAAAAGTAAAATGATGAGGGAAATATCAGCAGGGCCGCCAGCGAAAACAGAGCTGTCTTATCGTTAAATCTGTTCGCGACGAGCCGGTACATTACCAGTAAAGCCAGCCAGAGCGACAACCAACTGATCGCAATCATTGTTACTCGAATGTCAATACCAAAAAAACCAGCGAGCTGTTCGACAAGTCGTCCTACAAAGGGGTAAAACGGGAACCAGCCGATGTTGCCGCAGATGTAGCCTGGGTTCCAGGGGCAGGGGAACATCTCATAGCCGTCGCGGGCGATAGAGAGATAGTGTTGGCCGTCCCATTGAATCAGCATTCCGAACAGTGAATAGAATTTGGCTTCCCCTACATTGAAAAGAAGGAGGTACAAAAGGATAAAAGCCAAACATAACAAGGTTGGCAGCCAAAAGCTCTTGCTTTTCAGATAGGAATGCTTCATTAAGTCTGGAGAACGCATAACAATGTGGTAAGTTACACAGAGAATGACGCTCAAAAAGTCAAAATTCTTGTTCCCGGCTGTTTTTTTCATCCTCTCTGTGTACTACACGCTTCCCTTTCTACTCAAGTATAACTTCTGGGGAATACGCGACTGGGACCTTTTCACCACCATCGCTGCCGTACCTGCCGGGACTATTTTACATTATGGTCAGTTTCCCTTCTGGAACCCGTACATGGGCGGCGGTAATATCCTCTTTCATCACCCCGAAGTTGCCGTGCTTTCTCCCTTCTTCTTGCTCTACTTGATCTTTGGATCAGTGGTCGGGCTGAAACTACAGGTACTCATTTGCTACTTCCTGGGCTTTTGGGGGAGCCACCGCCTTGCCACGTCGCTAGGTCTTTCGCCATGGGCGGCACTGATAACAACAGTTGCCTACTTTGGCTCAGTGCATTTTGCGATGCACTTTGCTGAGGGTCATATCCCTTTTACCCACTATTGCTTCTTGCCCTGGTTTATCTATTTCGTGGTCAGCTCAAAGCACAAACAGTGGAATGTTGTGTGGGCGGGGGTGGTTCTTGCCTTGATGGTGTTAGGCAACGGCGCCGCAGTACCGCTTTTGTACACCCTTTTGTTTTCTTTTTTGTTCTTTGGGTTGCGTTCACTTGACTCCAGAGAGATTACTTATTTGAAGAATCTGCTTTTTTCAGTTTTGGCTGGGTTGGGGTTAGCAGCAGTCAAGTTTGTCCCCATGGCGGTGTACATGATCCAAAGCAAATGGAAGGGGAATCCCGATGAATCAATCCCGTTTACAGCTTTGGGCCCGATCTTTTTTGGTTTGAAGCACTCCCTGTTCGCGCGGAATTTTCCCCAGCAGTATTGGAACTGGCAGGAATATGGAGCTTACATTTCTCCTGTTTTACTGGCGATGGCCATCATTGCTCTTTTCAGCAATTTCAGACGCCATAAAATCTGGCTGATTTTGGCGTTACTTTTTATGCTTATAGGCTTAGGCCACTTTGGCTCGTTGTCGCCCTGGGCGCTTTTGAGTCACTTGCCGGGGTTTTCCTCGATCAGGTGTACCTGTCGCGCCTTTCAGTTTGTCATTTTGTCCGTGTCCATCTTGGGGGGCTTCGGCTTTGACTATGTCAAGCAGCGGCTTGTCAACTGCCGCCGTCAGAAACTATTGAACAGCCTCCTGATGGTTGCAGCAACTGTCGTTATTTTTACCAACCTGGCGCTGACCTGGCCAATTATGCGCAGCGCTTTCGTGCAGCCCCCCAATAAGGTTTATCGCTCGCCGATTTTCACCCATGTCATTGACCATTCTACCGGAACATGCAAAACGTACGAAAATTACTTAGCCAACCGCGGCTCGCTTATCACCCCTTGGCTGTCGGCGTACTACCCCAGCCGAGCGCTGGTAGGTGATAGTGACACTGTCTTCATGGAGTACATACTTAGCGGAAAAGCGGAGATTAATAGTCGCTATTATACTCCTAACAGAATTGAGTATGAAATAGTGGGGCAGCAAGAAGGTGAAATTGTTATCAGTATGGGGTATGACCCTGGCTGGCGGACAGTCGACGGGCAACCGCTTTGGCAGGAACAAGGCTTAATTGCTTTTGCGTATCAACCGGGTCCGCAGCGAGTTGTCTTGAAATATCGCCCGCCTTATTTTTTTATCGGACTGGCGGGAAGTATTTTTTCCATATTTGCGTTAGTGTTCCTGGGCCGACGTCATAAGAAACAAAGTCACCAGGAGCTTGTGAATAGAGCAAGTTGAGGTTTTCCCAACACGCCAACAGGAGGCCGCGAGGTCATTCCCTCAGGCGAGGGAATGGCAGACGTTTATGGTAGACTCGATCTTAACGGCAACCCGGCATAAAGGTCGCTTGAGTAGAGAGGGGAATTAGAGAAACCAATTCACATTTTTCGGGTAAGCTCTTAACGATTTATTCCCTTGACGGAAGGAGCTTAATGGTTGTATTTTGGGCTTTAAATTAGTGAAGGTGAATGGAAGATGAAACGAACATACCAACCATCGAACAGGAAGATGCTGAACGACCATGGCTTTCGAGCCCGCATGAGCACAAAAGCTGGCCGCAGAGTGTTGGCCCGGCGCCGCGCCAAAGGCAGAAAAAGACTAACGGTGAGGGTTGCTCGCAAGAAATAGTCTGCCTCGATGCTTTAGCCTGAAAAGCAAGGTTGAAATTAGTCAACTTTTGAAACGGGGCAAAAGAATCTCGGGAGAATATTTCTCGGTGGTGTGGGAGGTCAGTGATTCATTCAAATATGGCGTTTTCGTTTCCAGAAAGCTTGGCAAGGCTGCGAAAAGGAATCGACTGAAGCGACTTTTCCGGGAAGCCATACGTCTTAATAGAAACCGCCTTGCCAGAACGGTCAAAATAGTTGTCTTCCCGAATGTGGCAGTGGCGATACAGCGAGTGAGGTTTGAGCAAATAAATGGAGAAATCAGCCGGATATTCAAACTCATCAATGATGCCGCGCAATAAAACGCCGCTATTGGCCTATCCTTTTATCCTTGTTATATATATCTACAGGTTTACCTTGGCTCCAATTTTCGGAAACAGTTGCCGCTTTTATCCGACCTGTTCCCACTATGCGGAACAAGCTTTGCGGAAGTATGGAGCATTCAAGGGGAGTATCCTGGCTGTTAAACGGCTACTTCGATGCCATCCGTGGCATGAAGGCGGTTACGATCCAGTGAAATGAGATCATCCAGACGACCCATAAAGAGCATCAAGTTATTGCTGGCGAACGAAGTAGAGCGGACCAATGATTGATAAGAAAACGTTGCCCCTCATAATCCTACTGGTGGTTATTATTGTATTCTACTTTCAGATAATGGAATTCCTTGGGTTTTATACCCCTTCCCCGAAAAAGCAACCAGTCGAATCACAGTCTACCGCCGTAGACTCCGGAAAACAAGTTCCTTCACCACCCAAAGCCCTTGACTCTGTGGCGGAGCATATTAAAGAAGTTGCCATGCCGGTTCGCACTCCTTCTGAAAAGGAACCTGTCAGCAGCGCCTCAGCAGATACTATCATAGTGCAAACCAACAAGTTCGTGGTGACTCTAACCAGTTTTGGGGGCGGGCCGGTGTCACTCATACTAAGTGACTATACCTACCGCGATAGTACTCCGATTCAGATGCTCCCTAATGCAGAGTATGCCACACCTGATGCCACCTTTGCCGGCGGCACTTTTTCCACGTCCCAGAAGGCATTTCGATCAAACCTTGAGCCGGAGACCTATGATGTCACCAGAGATACTCTTGAGCTTGTTTACAATTACGGGTTACCAGGAGAGGGAGAAATAATCAAGAAATACCGTTTTTATCCGGACGGCTACCATTTTGACCTGACGTTGGAGGTTATTAACCCCGAGAAGCTTGGCTTTGAACGCCAGTACAAGATGGTCTGGAATACGCCGTTGGGAGTGACTGAACCGCAGCCCCAGATGGATTATCAAGCCATGGAGGCGGTGGCTATGATGTCCGGTTCCCGTGAGAAGCTTGACGACTTTGAGGACGACCGACT
>CAZYRH010000054.1:0-15420 GCA_964650395.1 uncultured Ignavibacteriales bacterium | reverse complement strand
GATCCTCGGCAAAGTCAACCGCTGTAAAGAAGCGTTAGGGACACAACACTAGTGTGATGTCCCAGAAATACATGCTAATAAAAAAAGCAGCAAATTAAATCGTGGCATGGGCATCTTGCCCATGATTCACGGGCATGATGCCCGTGCTACTGCAAAAGAATATGTGAACATATATTTGGGACGCAACACTAGTTGTATCGAACATCCGAGGATTGAACGGGATTGTCCGCAGTCGAACAGACAAGTATCAACTCAACTCCGTCCTGCCGCAGATAAAGATTCCCATTGGCGTTTTGCCAAAACAGTACTTCCCATTATGGGGTCGTTGCTCGTTGTACTCCACTAGCCAACTATCGGTATCGTCCTGCAGTTCGTCGAGAGTCGTGTAGTGAAGTAGATCAGCACTCTGGTAGACCTGACACTTTTCTTTGCGGATCTGAGTCAGGAGTACAAGACTCCTGACTTACTATAAAATTACTGTTCTTGCTTCTTCCATTGTGTCCGCACGCGCAGCTACAACGACTGACTGTCGAGGATGGTCCGCCGTTTAAGCGCGTAATCAATATCCAGTTCCACCTCTTCCTTGAATTTCTTCGTCTGACCGTTGAATATCTTCTGACGGTCGCGGTCGATCTGCCACCGCTCGCGCTGCTGCACAACCATGCCTTCTTTGTAAGCAAAGTAAAGCACGCCGGTGGATTTAATGTGGTCAAGGCCGCTGGTTTGAATCGTATCTTTCGGGTTTGATTCGAAAGGGATGATCATAGCGCCGTCGTATTCAATCACGGCGCAGTCATAACCGGCCTCGCGCACCAGTGACTTCACTTTGTAGGTCATGGACGCCTCCATTGGTTCGCCGGGAAGAACCACTTTGGTGGTCTGGGTCCACGTGTAACCAGGCGTTACCTCTTGCGTTGGAAATACCGGCAACCCCTGCTCGTAATAATTCTTTATGTAACGTATTCGGACGTGATCTTCGCCAGCCTTGAACTTCACGTCCCGGACTTTGCCTTTTGTCTGGACTTGCAGGATCAATTCCCTTTTCTGTTCGATCGTGTCGATAACAGATGAGTCATCTTTGGCGGGTTTTTCGTATTTCCAGTTGGCAACCTCTACTATTTCCGCCGTACTGTCATTAAGCAAGCGGTCGACAGTCTGTACCACTGTCATTTTGAATACTGTCGAGACTTCCTTGACAGTGGAATCGGATTCGACAACCTTGACACATCTTTTGGAGACTTGTTCATAGGTTAATTGCAAACCGGGTTCAAACTTGTAACGAAGGGTAATTCCTCCCCTCTCCCCCTGAGTACAACCTCCGAGGGACATGGCCACTGCGATGAGGGCAGTAGCGGCGGTTAGTCGATTCAAAGTTTATCTCCTCTCAATAGCGGTGCGAATTATCACTCTCCCCTGCAGCCATCAGGTCCGGCAGACCGGTGAAGCGTCCCAGAAAGCCGGGCGGACCTAAAAGGAGTGTGCCCTTTGCCAGAAGCATCTGTTCAGCCGGAGTAACTACTGGAACGTTTTCATCCCCAAGTAGCTCACTAACCGGAGCTGTTGCCAAAAGCGGAGTCTTAGATACATTCAGCTTCGAGATTCTTTTATCCTGACTGGAGCCAATAAGGATGGCTGTAACGAGAATAAGCAGCGAGGCCGCTACCGATACCAGAGAACGTACCAGAGCGTGGCGATGAAAGGCTATACTCTCAGTTCTCGTAGAGAACGTCTTTTCCTCGGTCGGGGAGTCAATTGTCTTAGCCCGAATGAGGTTTTCAATTTCTGACCAGTAGTCCGGACCCGGGTCATATACCGTCGTACTCCTGAGCAGCTTTTTGAGTTGGAGCGTTGCCTGGTACTCCTCACGACATCTACTACAACTTTCCAGATGTTTGCGGACTTGCTCAGTCTCAGACGGTGTAAGCTCACCGTCAGCAAAATCTTCAATTAATGTCAAAGCAAGCTGGCATGTCATTTTTACTCCTCTTTTCCAAGGCGTTGCTTCAAAATCTCTTTTAACTTCCTTCGAGCGATGAAGAGATTGGAGCGAACTGTAGCCACCGGGCAATCGAAAACCTGCGCAATTTCGGTAGTGCTGTACCCTTCGACTTCATAGAGAATGGCAGTAATTCTCTGGCGAGGGGGTAACAGGTTGAGAGCCCTTTTAATCTCCTCCATCAACTCTTTGTTTTCGTAACACTCGCTGGGCGTTGCTACTGTTTGGGAGAGATCTAATTGGACGCTTCCCGGCAGAGAAGAAGCGTCGTTAGAAATCCCGGTATGGCCCTTGCGCCGGCGCAGCAAGTCGATAGCATAATTGGTGGCAATCCTCAGCAAGAGCGACGGAAAATACTTAGTGCTCTGTAATTCCTTTCGTTTTTTGTAGACGCGAACAAATGTTTCCTGGGCAACTTCATCGGCATCAAGATGATTGCCTAATATCTTGAACGCCAGAGAGTAAACCCTTTTTTGATACCTCCTGACCAGTTCAGCAAACGCCTCCTGGTCACCATTTATAAATCTGTCTACCAACTCGGGGATCGTTTCGGTCATACCCCGATTGAGCCTCTTGTTGTAAGGACGAATTTACAAGCCATTCGTTTAATTCATTACGCCAAAAAAATAAGTTGACGAAGCTACCCCCGTAGCGTATGGTTGCGACAAAGACTTGTCAACCTTTTTTTACACAATGACTTATAGCAAACGTTGGCTGCTTTGACCGATAATATCATCCACCAAAATAGGTACAATTTTTTTGCCGTCGCGGCTATTGGGACATTTATGGCTACGCTAGATGGCTCTATACTCAATGTCGCTCTGCCGACTATTGCCGATAATTTGCAATGCACAATTGACGAGGTAGCCTGGGTAGCCCTCTCGTACATACTCACTCTGGTTTCTCTATTACTTATCTTCGGGGTCTGGACAGAGCGAAAGGGGTATGATTTTGCCTACAAATTCGGCTTCAGCTTCTTTATTGTGGGCTCATTTTTGTGCGTTATGAGCTGGTCGATATACTCCCTCATTTGTGGCCGAGTCATCCAGGCTATCGGCTCTTCCATGTTTCAGGCCGTTGGAATAGGAATGATTACAGAAGTTTTCCCCACCCAAGAAAGAGGGAAGAGTATCGGGATGATGGTAATGATGGTATCGGCTGGTTTAATGACCGGCCCGCCGTTGGGAGGATTCCTTCTGGGGTTTTTCCCCTGGCAGGCGATATTTGTCATCAACCTCCCGATTGGCTTGGTCGGTTTGGCCTTAACATTCCGGTACTTCAAACTGCTGCCTAAACGAGTATCACACCGCCAGATGCATCTTGTTGGAGGAGTGATTATCTCGCTGGCGCTGCTTTCCGGAATATTTGGATTGTCGTTGGTCAGTAACTATGGCCTTGCTGATGTGCGTGTTTGGGGGCTGGTTGTCCTTTCACTTGTTTTGGTGGCTGTTTTTGTAAAGTTGGAAATGAAACCTGAAACAGCTCTAATAGGACTGGATATATTCAAAAATCGCACACTAGTCACCGCGCTGGTAGCTGCTATTTCAATGTACAGCGCCCAATCCGGAATGTTGATCCTCATGCCGTTCTACCTTGAGAGGGTCAGACACTGTGAACCGAAAACGGTCGGTCTTTACCTGATTATATTACCGGTGTTGATGTTTGTTGTGGCGCCGGCGGCGGGGCGCCTGTCGGACAAAATCGGCACGCGTGCTTTGACCAGCATTGGTTTGACGACGCTGGCGTGCGGCTTGTACCTGCTTTCATATCTGGGTACCAATACTGCCGGCGCCTATGTTATCCTATCATTGGCTGTAGTAGGGTGTGGAGCAGCAATTTTCAATGCCCCCAACTCCTCCGCCATAATGGGGGCAGTCTCCGAAAAGCAAAGAGCCATCACATCGGGTATTGTGTCAACCACCCGCAATATTGGTATGTCAACTGGTATCGCTTTGAGCACTGCACTTTTTGCCTATTTTGAGGCACGATATGTCAGTCTTGGAGATGACAGCCTGATTTTTGTTACCAGCTACCACCAAGTTATGTATGCCATCATGATAGTGGCTATTATGGGCTTTCCGTTTTGCCTGGCCCGGAAGAGATAGCAGCTCCAGTTGGCCTGACAGTTTTGCAAAATTATCAGGTCTATCGCTGAAGGGTATCTTAGCATTATCCGTGAAGGTGTGGCGCAACTATCGTCTGTACCTTCGGTGTGATGCTGCTGCTGCTTTTGACAATGCGAGCACTTGGGAGTATAAGTGCAAGCTAAAAAAGAACACCGAAAGGGGCATCGTGGAACGAAGATCATGACATTCACTGCTCTGACAGGAAAAGAATGTTGAAGCCTCTGCCTTCTAAAGTTTGAATGGCCTCGCCCGATTTGCAGCATTGCACCGTCTATCATTAGATTTGACAACAGGTTTGCAAGCAGTATATTCCGCCGTGCCTGAGATATTAAAGCATTTGAAAATCCAGTTTTTTCTGACGACGGCACTGGCCGTAGTTCTCGATTACCAGCTCGTGGCCGCAGCAGCCTCCGACAGCCTCTTCCGTGTCAATAGAATAAATGCTCTCGTCGCCGTTGCCCTTTTTTCCATCGCCATTTTGCTTTACACCAAGTGGGCTAAACAGGGCAAGTCGCTGTTTGTCCGCAAGATTGCCGGTTTGGATGCCGTCGAGGAGGCCGTCGGTCGAGCCACCGAAATGGGCCGCCCGGTCCTGTTTATCCCCGGCATTCAGGAGATTGATGAAATTGAAACAATTGCCGGTATCTCGATCTTAGGGAGAATAGCCAAAATAACGGCTCAGTATGACACTCCTCTTGTAGTGCCGGTCCGCTACCCTATGGTGCTGGCCGCCGGACAAGAAGTGGTCGAGCAAGCATATGTCGAGATGGGCAGGCGAGACTCGTATAATAGGGATATAGTCCGTTTTGTGGCCGGAGAACAGTTTGCCTTTGCCGCCACCGTCAATGGTATGATGATGCGTGACCGACCGGCAGCAAATATTTATATGGGCGCTTTTTTCGCCGAGTCGCTGCTGCTGGCCGAAACCGGAAACGCCGCAGGATCGATTCAAATAGCCGGCACAGCGCGACCGGAGCAGTTGCCGTTTTTTATTGCCGCCTGCGACTACACTCTCATGGGCGAGGAGCTGTATGCCGCTTCGGCCTACCTCTCTCGCGAACCACTTATGCTGGGCGGGTTAAAGGGGCAGGATTTGATGAAGATCATTATCGTGGCGTTGATAATCATTGGCGTGATACTTATGACGCTGAGTAGCGGGGAGCTCTTCCGCAGTTTGTTTGAGGCCGTATAGATGAGAACCATAGTCCCGGTCATTATCGCCTTTCTGTCCGGTTTTGTCATGGTCATCTCCTTCTTCTTCAACCCGGACAGAGCCTTTATCGGCCGAATCGAATCGGAAGTGTTAGTCTGGGTCACGATTGTCGGCGGCTTTACGCTTCTTCTCGGAGTGGTGTCGATAACCCGGGTGAACTGGCACGCTGTACGATCAAGGAAAGAAGGGTGGGTATACAATCTGCTTACCTTGCTTTCCATTTTCGTTATGGCTATTCCCGCCATACTTCCGGCTTCATGGTCGCCGCTTTTGGGCCGCGCCGCCGGTTCGATTTATGATTGGCTGTTTTTCCACGTCGATTATACCATGATGGCAACGATGTTTGCTATGCTGGCCTTTTATATCGCGTCCGCCGCATATCGCGCCTTTCGCGCCCGTAATCCCGAAGCCACCTTGCTATTGATTACCGCGACGCTGGTCATGCTCTGGCGGATACCGATGGGCGAGGCGTTTCTCCAACTGTTTAGCGACAATCTCCCTTGGTTGTTCAGTTCTGATCTTCCCGGTAAGATTAACACTTATATCATGGGCGGGGCAAACGTGGCGGTGCAGCGCGGGATTCTAATCGGAGCCGCACTGGGAGCAGCCTCGATGTCGCTGCGGATTATGCTGGGAATCGAGCGTACCTACATGGGGAAGGGTTAAAAGCTTGAACTTCTGGGAGAAATTAGGCGCCCTGGATCGACGCTGGATCTATCTGCTGGTTGCGCTCTCGGTTATCTTCCCCCTGATAGTGCCGATGTCCTTCAAGATCAGCATAACGCCTGAGGCTCGGCAGCTATATGAAGCAATTGAGTCTCTGCCCGATTCGTCGGTGATAATGCTCACCTTCGACTATTATCCTTCCACGGTTGCAGAAACTGAACCAATGGCCATCGCCGCTTTGCACCATCTGTTTCGCAAGAACTGCAAGTTAGTCACGCTAAGCACCGTTCCCCTCGGTGGGCCATCAATGGCTGAAAGGGTCACGCGCACCATAGCAGAAAAATACAACAAGGTCTACGGCGTAGATTTCGTCAATCTCGGTTACAAGGCAAACTATGTTGCGGTCCTTAAGGGCATGGGAACTTCTATCGAGTCAATTTACCCAACCGACAATTCCGGCACACCCCTTTCAAAACTGGCGTTGATGAAAAAGGTTAAAAACTATAACGACATCAGCTTCATCTATGTGGTCGCCGACAACGACATTGTCACCTACTGGATCTCAATCGTGAACGCTCAATATGGCACGCCGGTCGGCGCCGGAGTCACAGCCGTATCAGCGCCAAAGTATTACGCTTTTATCAGCTCAGGGCAGATGACCGGGCTTTTGGGAGGCATGAAGGGCGCCGCTGAGTATGAGTTGCTGGTAAGGGCGCAAGGCATGGCGGAAAAGGGTATGGGGATGCAATCGGTGGTGCATCTGATGATTATCCTGATGGTTATCATGGGCAATATCGCCTTTTTCGCCGGGCGACGGGCACAGAAAGGAAGGTCCGAGTGAGCTCAGCCGAGATTATCCAAATCTGGGTAGCGGCTTTTTTCACGCTGGCGATCTTTTCCTTTCTCTACAAGGATAACCCATTTTACAGACTCGCTGAACACATCTTTGCCGGTCTGTCGGCTGGATACTACGTAGGCCTTATCTGGGAATCAGTTATCATCCAGCAGTTGTGGGATCCGATGATATCCGGCAGCTGGTGGCTAATTATCCCAGGGCTATTGGGGGCATTGATGTTTGCCCGTTTGTGGCCGCGCATTTCATGGGTGTCTCGAATTGCGCTGGCCTTTGTCATGGGCAACACGGCTGGGATTTTCCTGATCACACAGCTTCACGGCATAGTGCTGCCGCAGATGGGGGCTACGATGCTGTCGTTGGGTACCAACAACGGCTTTTCCTCAGCCGTTCTGGCAATAATCGTTGTTGTCGGGGTTATTTCTACACTGATATACTTCTACTTCTCGAAAGAACACACCGGCGTGCTCGGTGTCACCGCCAGGGTGGGCATCTGGTTCATTATGGTCTCGTTTGGCGCTCACTTCGGATATACCGTAATGGCACGAATTTCGCTGTTAATCGGGAGGGTTTATTTCCTTGCCAATGAGTGGCTGCTATCGTTCAAAAACATATTTTGAGGCATGTAACATATCGCAGTGTGGGTGAGCAAAAGGCAACTTGCACCTGCCAAGCTGCCCATGTCACCAAGGGTCATTTCTAATTACCCTTGCTTTTTTTCAACCCGCGAAAACAGGGTTATAACACGAAGATCGGCTTGAAGAGATTACTCAGAACTCAAAAGTGACAAGGCCTCCGGTAGGTTTGGACTTGCCATTGCAGGAATAATATGGTTTTTAGGTTGTAATGCTGCCAACAGAAGAACACAGCCACTCCCTTCGACCCCGCTCAGGGTGATTTGACACACCAGACAGAACTTCTTCGTTCACGTCATGGTGAGTGGAGTCTAACCATAACTCAGTTTGTCATAGGACAACCCAAAAATGTAGGAGGGAACACTGGCACTTCAAAACCCAACATTAGCTCTTGTCAAAGCGGCTTACTTTTCATACTATTCTGCCAGTCATGAATGAGGGAAGCGTATGAAGGTTATCATCCCGGTAGCGGGTGCGGGGAAGCGGCTGCAACCGCACACGTTTTCACTCCCCAAGGTGCTGTTGCACGTGGCTGGCAAGCCGGTGCTGGCCCACATCCTGGATCCCGTGGCAAAGCTCAAGCTTGAGGAGGTGATCTTTGTCATCGGATTCAAAGGAGAGTTAATCAAGCAGTACGTACAGCAGAACTATGATTTCAAAGCAGGTTTTGTTTTCCAGGAACGGCTTTTAGGTTTGGGGTACGCTCTCCATTTAGCCCTGGAGACAATCGAAAATGGGCCGGTCTTGGTCATACTTGGCGATACGATCGTGGAATGTGATCTCCAACAGTTCACCTCGGCGGGAGATTTTGTGCTGGGTCTGCGACAGGTAGAAGATCCTCAGCGTTTTGGAATTGCACAGATTTCGGACGGTCACGTGGTTGGTCTTGAAGAAAAACCCCACCAACCAAAAACCAACCTCGCTCTTATTGGCTTATACTATTTCAAGGAATCTGCCGGCCTGAAGAAAGAGTTGAACGGGTTAGTGAAATCAGGCCAACTCACCAGCGGAGAAATTCAACTCACTGACGCCCTGCAAAAAATGATAGAAGCGGGGACGAGATTCATCCCGTATGAGGTTCAGGGGTGGTATGATTGCGGTAAGAAAGAAACGCTTCTTCAAACCAATCACCACATCCTCCAGAAACTTCCAAGCCCCCCTGATGTTGACGGATCGGTGCTTATTCACCCCGTCTTCGTAGCACCAACAGCAAAAATAGTCAATTCCGTCATAGGACCTAACGTTTCAATTTCGGACGGTGCCGTCGTTGAAAACGCTATAATAAGAAACTCTATTATCGGCTATAAGGCGCGTGTCGTGAATGTAATACTTGAAGACTCATTGGTTGGCCAAAAAGCGGTCGTGAGCGGTGAGAAAAAGGTTGTCAATATCGGCGATTTTTCACAGGTAGGTAACTGATGAGCCGAGCGGTTCCACCAACCAAATAATGAGGGAAATCACGATTTGTAAGCGGACAAGGAGCATGTAATATGTCACGTGGAAACTTTCTCTTTACATCTGAATCCGTTACTGAGGGGCATCCTGACAAGCTCTGCGATCAGATATCAGACGCCATCCTTGATGATGTGCTGCGTCAGGACAAAAATGGTCGAGTCGCCTGTGAAACATTCGTCACTGTGGGGCTTGTCATTGTCGGGGGTGAAATCACTACCAGCGCCTATGTTGATATTGACAAAGAAGTAAGGGAGATCATCAGAGATGTCGGCTACGCCGATACTCGTTTTGGCTTTGACTCTGAATCTTGCGCTATCCTGAACGCAATTCACTCACAGTCGCCGGACATTGCACAGGGAGTGGATACCGGGGGCGCGGGCGACCAGGGGTTGATGTCCGGCTACGCTTGCCGCGAGACAGAGGAGCTAATGCCTCTGCCAATTATGCTGGCGCACAAACTGTGCCGGCAGTTGGCTACCGTGCGCCGTCAGCGGATTCTCCCCTACCTCGGCCCTGACGGCAAGTCGCAAGTGACGGTTGAGTATCGAGATGGTCAGCCGCACCGGGTTGAGGCGGTCGTCATTGCCACTCAACACAGCGATGAGATTCTTGACCGCACAAAAAAGAGAATGACGGAAAAATCAGTCGAGGAGGTCATCGACCAAGTGGTCATGCCCACCATTCCCAAAGAGATGATTGACAACAATACGAAGTTCTATGTCAATCCCACCGGCAAGTTTGTTGTCGGCGGGCCCCGTTCCGACACTGGAATGACGGGGCGCAAAATCATAGTCGATACTTACGGTGGCATGACTTCACACGGCGGCGGCGCTTTCTCCGGAAAAGATCCCAGCAAAGTTGACCGTTCCGCCAGCTACATGGCGCGCTACATCGCCAAGAACGTGGTCGCCTCCGGCCTGGCGGACAAATGCACCCTCCAACTTGCCTACGCTATCGGCATTGCGGAACCGGTATCCATGATGGTCTTCACCGATACCACCAATAAAGTTCCCGAAGAGCGGATTGTCGAACTGATCAAGAAGCAGTTTGACCTGACGCCGCAGAGTATCATCAAATTCCTTGACTTGCTCAGACCTATCTACAGAAAGACGGCGGCATATGGACATTTCGGGAGATCTGAAAAGGAGTTTACTTGGGAGAGAACCGACAAAGCAAACCTCTTGGCGAAGGACGCATAACATGGCAATCAAATTCGATATTGCAAACATAAAACTGGCCCGGCAGGGCAAAGATAAGATTGAGTGGGCTGAGCGAAGTATGCCGGTGCTGCGACTGATTCGCGAACGATTCAAAAAACAAAAGCCTCTTAGGGGCATAAACATGGCTTGCTGCCTGCACGTCACAACCGAGACTGCCAACCTGATGCGAACGCTGAAGGCAGGCGGAGCAAATCTGGCTCTGTGCGCCTCGAACCCTCTTTCAACACAGGACGACACGGCCGCGGCCTTAGTCAAAGAGTACGGTGTCCCGGTATTTGCCATTTACGGAGAGAACACAAAGACGTATTACAAGCACATCCATCAGGCGCTGGACCTCAAGCCGCATATCACAATGGATGATGGTGCTGATTTGGTTTCGACGCTTCATACAAACCGCCGGGACTTAGCCGATCACGTCTTAGCTGGCACCGAAGAAACCACCACCGGCGTTATACGTCTAAAGGCCATGGCTCGCAGTAACTCTCTACTATTTTCGGTAATTGCCGTCAATGACTCCAAAACGAAGCACTTCTTTGACAACCGTTACGGCACCGGTCAGTCGACAATCGATGGCATCCTGCGCGCCACTAACATGCTCATTGCTGGCGCCACTGTCGTGCTTGTCGGTTATGGCTGGTGTGGCCGCGGCCTAGCCGAGCGCGCCAAGGGCATGGGAGCCAACGTTATCGTCACCGAGGTAGACCCCGTCAAGGCGATTGAGGCCGTTATGGATGGCTTTATGGTCATGCCGATTGCCAGGGCGGCGACCCTGGGAGATCTCTTCGTGACTCTGACGGGTGATATCAACGTCATTCGCCTGGAACACTTCAAAAAGATGAAAGACGGCGCCATTGTCTGCAACTCCGGCCACTTCAACGTGGAGCTTGACCTCGACTCACTGGCTAAGGCAGCAACGAAGAAACGAGTGGTGCGTCCCAATGTGGAGGAATTCACCCTCGGGCGCAAAAAGATTTATGTGCTGGCTGAGGGGCGGCTGGTCAATCTCTCAGCAGCCGAGGGGCACCCGGCGATGGTCATGGATATGTCCTTTGCAAACCAGGCGTTAGCGGCAGAGTACGTTGTCAAGAATCACCAAAAACTCGAGCGCAAGGTATACGTAGTGCCGGAAAAGATCGACGCTCAAATCGCCGCCCTGAAGCTCAAGTCAATGGGCATCAAAATCGACAAACTAACTCCCGAGCAGAAGAAGTACCTCAGCTCATGGGAGATGGGGACGTGAGCGAGATGCGTACCTTCTATGTTATATTACTTACTAAATGCAATATTACAAATTGTAGGGAAGAAGTCTCCGACTACTGCCTATTTTCGGCAGGTCTCTCCGAGACCTGCCCTGTATTCATATCAATCCCCTGTTCTCTCTTTACATAAACTTCTTGATGAGTTTCAATATGCCCTGGTCCCAGCCAACGCGATGGGTCACACCCGTATCCAGGCTTTTGAGTTCTTCCTTGTGTTCCAGGTACCACTTATGTGATGAGATCAGAGCGTCTTGATTGGAGAACTTTGATTTCCAACCAAGTTTTTCCTCGATCTTCTGCGTGGAGACATAGGAATCTTTGTCGGCGGTGCCATAGATCCACTTGTAAAGGGGTGAGATCTTCATAAATTCGAAAATTACTAAAGCGCCTTTAGTCAGCGCCGCCGGCGTGGGCATGACACGGGCTCCGTTACCGGCAAAATCACACAGCGCACCAACATCGATTTTGACCTTATCGAAATGCTGAGCGCCGACATTAAAAGTATCATTGACTACATCATAAGGGGCACTTGCAGCAAGAGAAATTGCCTCCACCAGATCAGTCACTTCCAAAAGCTGGTAGAGGTTCTGGCCGTTGCCGATTATTGGAATTCGCTTGCCGGCGTCTACCCAATCATACAGAATTTGAAACACACCCAGACGAGCGGTGCCGATAAATGTCTTGGGACGGATCACCGGGACACACATTCCCTGGGCGCGAAACTCGGCGCAAATCTTTTCCCCTTCGATTTTGGTTACCCCGTAAGAGCCAACGCCGTCGACAGGGTCATCCTCAAACAGCGGGTGCTTTTCCGGCACCCCGTACACGGCCGTGGAACTGATAAAGATCACTCGTTCAACATTGGACTTTTTCGCCTGTTCAAGCGTGTTTCTGACACCTGCGATGTTGGTTGAGTAAATCTCGTGTTTCGGCCAGAGGGGAAGAGCTGCTGCGCAGTGAATGATGGTATCAATCTTGTTGTCATGAATAAGGCGATACATCCCCTCCGCATCGCGCACATCAACCATAGCCAGC
Organism: uncultured Ignavibacteriales bacterium; assembly: GCA_964650395.1. GTDB lineage: Bacteria > Zixibacteria > MSB-5A5 > GN15 > FEB-12 > CAZYRH01. Next base: position 2,962 of record CAZYRH010000054.1, on the reverse strand, counting down.
AGGGCATCGTCAGGATAGTCGTCTTTTATAAAGGGAGCAATGTCGTTGAGGGCCAAAAAGGCAACCCCACGAGGGGCGAGGCCTTGAGCCAAATGGTACCCTAAATACCCAGCTCCACCAGTGACCAGTACTCGTTTACCTTGCATACGTTCTTATAATTATAACCACTTACGGCACACATTTAAAACTGCTGTGCCGTTTTTACAACATTCAAGTCAATATAATTCATTTTTTAAATCGTGCAAGAGAGACTTATCGGCCATATTCGGCATTACCCAGTGCCCTGCCTTTAGCCACTTCTCCTTCATTACTCGGCTCCACTCAGGATGACGACGACATTTTATTATTGACTCCTCACACTTAAGCGGCAGTCTTGCATGGATCCGAACCTGAACTTGTTTATCTAAACGGCTTGTGCAACCCCTCGGCTTTTTCGCGCATGTACTTCCTGGTCATGGCGACCACGGTACCCGAAAGGGCGACCAGAGCAATCAGGTTGGGAATCGCCATCATGCCGTTGGCGATATCGGCAAACGACCAGACCGCCACCAGGTCAAGACGCGCGCCGATAAGTGTGAAGAAGAGAAAGACCCACTTATAGGGCAGTTTGGCTTTCTTGCCCGCAATATACTCAATCCCTTTCTCCCCATAATACGACCAGCTAATTACCGTCGAATAGGAAAACAATAGTATTCCAACCACCACCATCCAGCGTCCGTAGATCGGCAACGTATCGTTGAAGGCCGCCATTGTTAGGGGTGCGCCGTTGATGCCGCTGTCCCACTTAGCGGCGGTGAGAATCACCAGCGCCGTCATGGTACAGATGACGAGCGTATCAATGAACGGCCCTAACATCGCCACCATACCCTCCCGTACAGGTTCTTCGACTTTCGCGGTAGAATGCGCCATCGCTGCTGAACCCAGTCCTGACTCATTGGAGAAGAGACCGCGTTTTAATCCCCACTGCACTGTTAGCCAGACGGTGGCACCGGCAAACCCGCCGGTGGCGGCTGTCGGGTTGAAAGCATGGCGGAAAATCAGTTGGAACGCCGGAATCACTTGATCGAGGTTGATCCAGATCACAATCAGCGCCGAGCAAACATATATCACCGACATACCCGGCACCAAAAACGACGCTACGTGCCCAATCCGCTTGATCCCGCCAATGATCACAATTCCCACCATGGTGCAGATCACAATACCGATAATCCATCGTACCGTTCCTTGCATCTCAGGCGAGACATTAAACGCATCGACCAGGGAATGAGCAAGCGTGTTCGATTGCACCATGTTGCCGATGCCAAAGGCGGCAATGGCTGTGCACAGCGCGAAAAGAAATGCCAGCGGCCGCAACCACCTTTTCATACCCAGTTCGATGAAATACATTGGCCCGCCAAGGATGTTGCCGTCGGCTTCAACCTTGCGGTGCTTGATGGCTAACGTGCACTCCGTGTACTTCAACGCCATGCCAAAAAAAGCTGACACCCACATCCAGAAAATCGCCCCCGGCCCGCCATAGTACAGGGCGGTCGCCACCCCACCGATGTTGCCGATGCCAATCGTCGCCGACAGAGCCGCCGATAGCGCCTGAAAGTGGGTCAACTGCCCCTTATGTGCGGGGTCGTCGTATTTGCCGCGTGCAATGGCCACACCATGACCAAAACCGCGAATCTGCACAAACAGCAAACGAAGTGTAAGAAAGATACCTGTCCCCAAAAGGAGCACGATCAATGGCAAGCCCCAAACATGTCCGGAGATCGCTTCGAGGATGTGATTCAACTGCTCCATCTGCTTGGCGGGTAGATACGAAATAGGAGTAATGCAGACAAGCTAAAAAGATTTCACGTTCTTGTCGGGTCTTGCAGTGTAGTCGTGTGACCTTACAGGTGACAAGTAACTTTCAAGAAGGCGATTGGGTAGCCTTTGTTTTGTGAGCGGCGTGAGTCCCCTGCACCGCGCTCAATCCCAGCAGCAGAAGCCCTTGTGCTTCTGCCATCAATTGAGTTGGCTATTTGGGGGAGGGCGGTATTTACCTCATGGTTTGTAGGGAATTTGAGGGGATAATAAGACGACTTCATTGAAAAGCCAATCAACAAGGAGGAGCTACTGGTTGAAGGTAAATGAAATGTTGGGGTCACGAGTGAATGCGGCGCACGGGGACGTACGGCGCGCACAATATGGTTTATAGGGAATTTGAGGGGAGAAAAAACCACCCGCTGGGTGGGCTACAGGCTGCTGTCAGGTCACACCCGCCTGTGGCGAGCAAGACCTGACAGAACAATAAAAAACTAATGTTCGTTGTACAGTGTGCGTATTTCCTCCTCGGTGAGGGCACGGTTGTATACTCGTACTTCGTCGATATTTCCATTATAGGCGGCATCGTCCCATGGGGTTGGGCTGTTGTTACCGATATGCAGATCAAGATCGTCGGTTGGCATAGTCACCGTTGTGAGACTGTCAGCCACCAACTGCCCGTCGAAGTACAGCCGGTAATGGTCGTTGCCAATGGTCAAGGCAGCGTGATGCCAGGCATTTTCCACAATCGCAACGGATGCACAGAAGTAGGGTCCACTCCCCGGCATGTCAGTACAGAGCTGACCCGTGTAGCCAAAGTGAAAGTCCCAGGTCTGCCCTTTATTGATGATAATGCGTATATCACCATCATCGACTACAGTAACCCACGCGGCCGCTGTGAGAGCATCTGTCAGATCAAAGATGCTATTGTACGGCACGCGGATATAGTCGTTTAGTCCATCGAAATCGAAAGCACAGTTACTGCGGCCGAATCGATCCGTGACTGGCACTGCCCCGATGACTGTGCCATGGTTATCGTTAATAGACTCATCACTGGCGTCTCCATCGAGCGGGTAGTAGGCAATGAGTCCGGAAGTCGGACAGGCCCAAGCTAGCGAGACATCTGCAACCGTTGTGTCGTTTGACGTTACCGCCGCCGGTATGCTGT
>CAZYRH010000053.1:0-15755 GCA_964650395.1 uncultured Ignavibacteriales bacterium | reverse complement strand
GCGCGTTTCTCATGCGCAGGCCGTTAATAACATTGTTCAGTTTTGCCAGTTCTTCTCTGGCCCGTTGAGCGAAATCCATCTCCTTAGAAGCATACAACACGGAGCGCGAGACGTTTATCACCGCAGTCTTTTGGAAGTTTTTGGTGCCGTTTATGGCCGCCTTCTCAAGAGAACCGCCCTGGGCGCCAACCCCGGGAATCAGAAGCGGCATGTCTCCGGCCAGTTCGCGGATTTCCCGCAACTGATCGGGAACAGTTGCTCCGACCACCAGACCGCAGTTCTGATCCTTATTCCAGTATGAGACTTTTTCGGCCACGATTCGGTACAGCGGCTTGCTGTTCACCATCAGTAGCTGGAAGTCTTTGGCGCCTGAGTTGGAAGTGAGGCAGAGAATAAAGACTCCCCGGTCCTTGTACTCGAGAAAGGGCCGCAGAGAGTCATACCCCATGTAGGGATTCAGGGTGACCCAATTGGCTTTCAATACGTCAAACATGGCCTCAGCATAGTGAGCGGCTGTGTGACCAATATCGCCCCGTTTGGCATCGAGGATAACCGGAATCTCGTCAGGGATGCGTGTCACAATATGCTTCAATAGAGAAATCCCTTGGGTGCCCAGGCTTTCGTAAAACGCCAGGTTAGGTTTATAAGCGCAGACCATATCGGAAGTGGCATCAATAATTTGACACGCAAAGTCAAACATGGTCTTGGTCGTTTTGCTATAGTCCGAGGGTATACGCTTTTTATCGAGGTCAAGTCCCAGGCAGATCAGAGAATTGTTTTTCGCCTGTATCTTTTGAAGGTCCTTCAGGGCGCTCATTAGTATTTCCTTACTTTGCCAATAAGTTCGTTGACTGATTTCAGTTTTTTCTTTTTCAGGTACCGGGTAAGATCGCGGACGATCTTGACCGGTGTGTCCGGATCAATAAAAAGGGCCGTTCCCACCTGCACTGCCGAAGCTCCACACAGGAGGAATTCAATAACATCGCCGTAGTTGCTTATGCCGCCAATGCCAATAACGGGAAGTCGACAATGGTTGCACACAGCATCAACCATCGCCAGTGCAATCGGTTTGATAGCCGGGCCGGTAAGACCTCCCTTGTTGTTGGTAAGTCTCGGCCGCCAGGTCTCGATGTCAATAGCTGTCCCGACTACAGAGTTGATAAGTGACAGGGCATCTGCCCCCCCTTGCTCGGCGGCTTTTGTAATTTCAACGATGTTGGTTACATTGGGAGAGAGTTTGGCAATGATCGGCCTTGAGAAGACCTTTTTGACGGTGGTGACTACTTTCTCCGTCAGGATGGGATCCGCTCCAAACTCCATTCCGCCTTTATCTACGTTGGGGCAGCTAATGTTCAGCTCGACCATGTCGGCACGATCGTAATCATTCAACCGGCTGCAAACATCAACGTATTCCCTAAGCGTCGAGCCTGCCACGTTGACAATAACTTTGGTTTTCTGTTTTGACAAAAAGGGGATTTTATCAGCAAGAAAGCTGTCAATGCCGACATTAGCCAAGCCAATGGCATTGAGCATGCCGCTTGCTGTTTCTGCCGTGCGCGGTGGCGGATGTCCAAGACGCGGCTTCAGTGTTATTGACTTAGTGACCAACGCCCCCAGTTTGGACAGAGGAAAAACCCTGGCCAACTCTTCACCGTAACCACAGCATCCAGAGGCAGTCATGATCGGATTTGTAAATTCGACACCGGCGATGGTAACCTTCAAGTCGGGCGTCACAGAGCTACCTCCCCAATGTCGAAAACCGGCCCATCGCAACAAACTCTGGCGTACCCGCCCCTTGACAGTTCAACGACACAGCCAAGGCAGACGCCTATACCACACGGTATGGGGGCCTCAAGTGAAATCTGACCCGGTACGCCGTATTTGAGACCAAGCTCATTGGTTACTTTGAGCATTCCTTCCGGGCCGCAGGCGAAGATTCTCAGCTTGTTGGTACTTTCGGCTATAAGATATTTCTCTACTTGCTGCGTTACCAGTCCGGGGTCTCCTAATGACCCGTCTTCGGTTACCGCTCGGAAGTTTACTCCCAGCTTTTTAATACGAGAGCGTTCGACGATGTCGGGGGATGAGCCTCCGCCGTAAAAGAAAACAATTTGCTTTGGAGTAAAGCCGCGTCTGATCATCTCATAGGCTAAGAATAATAGAGGAGGCATACCAATGCCGCCAGCGACCATAAGTGTGGTCTCATTCTTTTTGGGCATCCTGAACGGTACTCCCAGTGGCCCCAAAAGGTTAACCTGGTCTCCCGGGCGAAGTCCGGCCATGATTGTTGTACCACGGCCAAGCACCTTAAAGATAATTTCAATCTGCTTATTGATGGCAGAGGCATGAGCTACAGAAAAGGCTCGCCTGAAAAAAACATCCCCCCCGGGCAGTCTGATGTGAACAAACTGGCCAGGTTTACAGTCGGAGGCACGGGAATATGGCCCAAAAATAAGTGAGTAATAAGCGTTTCTCAGGTTTCGCTTTTTTATCACAAACGTGTCTTCGCACGTTGGTTTTGTCATCGTAGTTCTTCCGGCAACCTCACCCTGTACTTATAAACGAGCCACGATTCCTGCAGCTCAGGAAGCAATAGCCCCACGTCAAAAGTCGTCGAAACGACGGTTTCTATTGCCCGGCGGTCAAGCTCCTCGCTGCCAGAGTGCGTTTTCAACACATAATCCTTAACTTCTCCGGTAAAATCAAGCAGGATTTGAAAAACCAGATCCCCCTCCCAAGCTAAAGCGTAAGCTTCGGTGGGGTAGATAAACTCTTCTCGAATCACATAAGGCGTTACGTTGGCAGGAAGATCGTAGGCTTTCCCACCGTCAGGCGCGGTGTAAATGTCCTTCAAAGGATCGACATACGACGATGTGTCCTCACCCATTTCAGTGTCACTTTGAAAGGTTAAGGTATCCATAGCACCTTCTTCCTGCTGCCAAGCGGTATCAACTTTTTCCTCGACAGGAATCTGACGTTGAGAACGATACTGTGTCCGTTTGAGTGCTTCGGCTCCCCAAAACGTGCCGGGAAATGAATCGACAAACTCATTGTAAGCTAAGATCACTGAGGAATCTCCGGGACTTTCATAGGTTTCGGTCAGCCAGAGAAGCGCAAAGCGTGCCTGAAGGTAATACTTGGAATCGGGAAAGTGGTCAACCACGTATTGGTAGTAAGCGCGAGCCGAATCGATGTTTTTTTCGTTAACAACGAAGTGCTCGGCGCGCTTGATATAGGCCCCGGCGTAACCGGTATCGGCAGCCGTACCAAGCAGGTCCAACTGCTCCAATACCAGGGGGGCATAGTCGGAATGGGGGTATTTCTCCAAAGCTGCCCTTAAGATCGAGTCTGCTTTGAGAGTATCCCCCTCGTGATCCTTAACCATCTGTGACAGGGCAACCATGGCGTTCGGGGTTTCGTAAGCGGTGGGAAACGAATCAACCAGGTACTGCATTTCAATAATGGCCGTGTCGGGTTTGTTCAACTTGAACCAGTATAGCTCAGCCAGTTGATACTGGGTGTGCGCGGCATCGTCAATCGTCTGTTGCGTGGTGGTGGAATCAATTTGTATGGTTCTGGCGTAGGTCTTAAGTTTTCCGATATCAGACGATCTTTGCAGCGCATCGTGTCCAATTTCAGAACCGCGGTCCAGCTCGACAACTTTGTCGTAATATTCCTTTGCTTTGGCCAAGCTGTCAAAATCGAATTGGTACGTCAGTCCCAGGTTGTAGTAGGCTTCGGCGGCTACTTTATTGTTTTTCTCCTGAGTGGCCACTTCCTCATAAATGGACTTGGCCTCATCTATATCGTCCTCTTCCTCGTGCCCCTCAGCCACTTTGAGCTTTAGTACACCCAGCGAGTCAAAAAAGACCTCATCTTTTATGAGGGTTTGAAGATAGTCCAGGCCGGCGTCGATTTTCTGCAACCGGTAGCAAGAGATGGCTGCTTGGTACAATGCGTGATACCTTTCATTGTTGTCTGGATTCATACCGAGTATTTGCAGATACGCTCCCAGCGCCTTCTTGAATTGGAACATTTGAAAATGGCCATCGGCAGTGTAGTTTTGAGCAGTCTTTTTTTCTTGGTCGGTCCCCAGCGAATCGCGCAGCGCTAAAAAATATGGGGTGGCTTCAGCATACTTCCTGTTCTCAAAATGGAATGTACCTAAGGCCAGGGCTGCTTCCGCTTTGAAACTTCGCGGGACGTCGCCGTGAAAAAGCTCGTCAAAAATGTCCATGGCGGCAGTTATTTCATTCTGTTGCAATTTGGCCTTGGCCATGTACAGTTGTGCCTCTACGGAGTATTTAGAGTCGGCGTAGTCGGCCAGGATTTCTCGACAACGGCGTTCCGACTTGACGTATTGTTTGGTGTAATAATAGGAAACGGCCAGAACGTACAGTGCGTCATCATACCATTTAGAGTTGGGATAGTTTTCTATGATCTTCAGCGACTTATCAATGGCAGTTTTGTACTGAGTCGAATTGATTCTCGGCCTTCCATAGGGACTCTCTTTGCGGGCTTTCTCAGCTTCGTTGAAGGCCTTGCGGGCATTATAAAAGGTATTGTAATATACACAGCCGGTGCCAAAGGAGAAAAGGAGGAGAAAAAGCAACAAGGACTTGAAGGTGTTGTTCCGAGATATAACCATTTGGGGAACCACTTTGACATCTCTAAGCATGTTATACCATCAACCCAAGAAACCAGTTTAGTTTATCTAACGCTGTGAAGACACCTTTTTTAGTTGTTCTACCAGCTCCGGTAAGAATTCTCCGGACTTGGCCGAGACGTAAAAATCGGCAAGATTGCTTAAAGGGGTCATTTCCGGATTTATCTCGACCAGAGCGGCCCCGTACCGCTTGGCCGTGACCGGCAAGCTCGCTGCAGGGTGGACAATAGCCGAGGTTCCGACTGAGAAAAATAGCTCCGCCTGTTCAGATTCAGAAAACGCCTTATCGATAACCTGTGGATCAAGCATCTCCCCAAACCAGACGACATCAGGGCGGATCTTCCCTCCACAGTTTGGACAGGAGGGAATGCTGTCCGGGTTGATATCCATATCCTCGGCAAACTGATGGTTGCAGTCAACGCACTTATTGCGGTAAATGTTGCCATGTAGCTCTAAAATATTCTCCGAGCCGGCAGCCCGGTGAAGTCCGTCAACGTTCTGGGTTATCAAGGTAAAGTGCTCAAACCACTGCTCCAGATAGCGAAGCGCGTGATGCCCCGGATTGGGTTTCACCTCTCCAACGACCTGACGCCGCCAGTTGTACCATTCCCAGACAAGCTTCGGATTCGATACGAAGGCCGACATCGTTGCCAGCTCTTCCGGTTTGAACTTTCCCCACAATCCTTCCTTGCCGCGAAAGGTTGGCACTCCCGATTCGGCCGAAATCCCGGCGCCGGTTAGGACAACGCACGAGCGGCAGTTTCTCATGACCTTGACGATTTCATCCAACATGCCTATAGGATAAGACTCTGCCGGCTAAAAGACAACCATTGGGGTTGGTTTTGTTTTACTGCTAAGTTGCCGCCGACACGGAAGCCACGTTGTCTCGTACTGCTTCGACAGCCCCGGCGTGCAGGGACAAGTTTATCACGAGGGGGTGATCTGACAGTTTCACCCTGTAGACGTTCACAAACGTAGTTCCCTGGTAGACTTTCTCAAAACCGCCTTCCGACAACGAGACGGTAAAAATGGGAAGATGCCAGATATCACAAGGATGGTCGGATGCGAAAGCCACGGCGATCTCCCGGTATTGGTCAATCATGGCATAAGAGCCGGCGCGGCTATGTTGTCCGAGGGAATCGAGAAAAGAGTTTTCACTGCGGCGGTTATCGATAAGTATAAATCTATCCTCTGTGTGGCCGGCCTGGAAATTGAAATTATTTTCAACTGCAAAGTTTGCCCAGGCGCGATGGCCCTCTAATGCCGACACCTCGTATTTGACCCTAATGACTTCCGCCCCTTCCACGAATGAGAATTGTTTGACAATCCGTACTGGGATAATGCCTTCTGACCTCCACAGGTGGCCATCGCATATCATTGTGATTTTCTTATCATGTGCGTCGATCTGATACGTGAATGGCTCAAGAATGAAATCTCCCTCCTCCCCATACTTGCCGGAGCGGAAACGTTCCAAATCTACGTCAGCAGTGAAAAAGTGGTCAATAAAACAACGCTTGAGGTACCAGTCCTCGATCAGAAAGTTCCTCAGGCCGTTCTCTTTGGCAAGAACCAGGTCGTGGATAGAAGCCATCTTTTTTTTCGCTCCCGGAGGAATGGCGCGGTCAAGCTTCAGGTGATACCCTTCCTTGCGGCGGGTAAGAGTGTCGGTGACATCAAAGTTTTGCTTGTTTAACGCCAGATGGAGCAGTGTCCCGCCGCGCCTGGGCTTGAAGACAGCGGTGAACATTTCACCGGAGCAGACAATTTCATCGTGGCCGTCAGTATCGTAATCGCAAATGGAGATATTAATAGTATGTCGTCCTAACAGCCGGTTCAGCCTGACATCGGCTTCAATGAGGTTGGCATATACGGCTTGCCTGATGTGAGGTAGGTACAAGCCACCGAATACGCCATGCCAGTAAGGGCAGTTGCATTGACCTGCATAGAGTCGGTCACGGGCTATCTCGACCTCCGGGTGTCGCTTTGGTTTTTTCTGTTCATACTCGGCAAGCTTATCTGACACCGACAACATTTTCTTGTGCATCAGATTTGCTTCTTCGTACTTGCTGAGAAATCCTCGCCAGTGGCCGCCGCGTACGAACCGGCTGAATCTTTGCCACTGATCCTGCTCCTTCAGCCAGAGCTCGAAATTCTCATACTCTACAAAAGCCGGTGGGGGCAGCGACCAGTGAAGCATTTCCTCATAAGAAGCTGACGGCAGGTACACCCGGCCAACCGGTTCCGTTTTAGCTGCTTCGCATAGGGGAACAATCTCCAACCAATCGGAATGCTGTTGAACGGCCTCGAAAAAACGCTCCAGCCAGTGGTCTTCGTAACAATGTTTATGCGTCTTAGGCCATATCCCGAACTTCTCGCCGTCATCGGCGTAGATGGCCAGGCCGGCAGGATTTTGTTGGGCCTGAGCTTTTAACTCGTCTATGACCTCTTCTATGGTTCCAAAGGGAATCAAGTAACGCAGCCTTTTTTGGATCGGCAGGAGAATAACCTGAAATCCCTCGTGTTCAGTCATAAAGGGGCCCTTGAGTTCATCATAATCCAAGCCGGCGTAAATGAAATGGGTATCATCAACGGGAAGATACTTCACCTTTGCTTTAGCCAAGACGCGGGGCAAGTGCGGTTCCCAGATTCTCTCAGTCAACCAGAGACCTTCCGGTTCGACTTCGAAGTGCCGGGCGATATACTGATTCAACATTGCGATCTGGCCAAGAATGTCACGCTCAGGAATGGCGGTCAAGATCGGTTCATAGAAACCACCGGTCATCAGCTCTACCTGGCCGCTGTCGACCATGGCACCGACCGATTGAAAGTAGTCTGGGTGGGCCGTTTCCTGCCACTGCCAGAGAATTCCGGATTGATGCAGCGATATGGATATGCTGGGGAATCTCCTAAGCAACTGCAGAAACGGCGCATACGCCTTTTGGTGCGCCTGCTCAAAAACCTCCTGAAAGTTTCCCACAGGCTGATGGTTGTGCAGTCCAAAAGCTAATCTGAACTTGGCCATTACTTAGAATAACTTCAATGTCAGGTTCATATACTTACGCGGGTTGGCCCGGATATCTTTGATGAGGTCATCGATATTATCGGCCGTGCGCCGCAGATCGTCATACAGTCGTCGATCCTCCAGCAAAAGCTGCACCGTTCCATCCGGATTATTTATGGACTCAGCAAATTCTCTGGCTGATGTTGACAGAGTGTCAAGCTGATCCGCAAAACGTTCCAGCTTCATCGTTACCCGGTCAAAGCGTTGAGCTGAGGAGTCAACAATCCGTGAATTCTCCGTTACCAGTCGTTTTACGTCCCTTGATGCTCGTAAGAAGTTGTCTGCCGTCTCATCCAGTTTTCTCTCATTGCGCGAGAGGTAATCGGATAGGGAGAGCGAAACCTGCTCAAGATTTTTCACAGTATTGTTAAACTTCGCCAGCGATGAGTCCGAGCCCACGGTACGTTTGAACGAGCCTACAAGGTCTCTCAGTTCCGTGATCATTTCTCCCAGTAGGCCCATTACCTCTGGAAGGCCGGTATCATACAAACCCTCGGCTGCCTGCGCCGGATCAAAGAGCAAACTGTCTTTGCCCGGCGAAACGGCAATAAATCGCTCTCCCATCAAGCCCAGGTTCTTTATGGTGAATTTTGCGTCCCGCTTCAGTACGACATCACGGTAGATTAGTAATTCGACCTCAACCCCATCCTCTGTAAGCCTCAGATGATTAACTTTCCCTTTGTGGACTCCGGAAACCGTGACCTTATCTCCGACAGCAAGTGTGCCGACGTCGTCGAAGCGAACCCTGATCAACTGGGAGTTGCGCTCCAGCTTGTATCCCTGCAGCCAGTAGAGCGATCCAAAAAGGATGACCAGGCCGATTAGGATAATTACCCCGACCCGGAATTCTATATTTGTTGCAGCCATACTATCTATTCTACTATCGGTAAGTTACAGCGATCAGTTAAATTGACAAGGACAAAGCAGCGCTACAAAGAATCTGCAATGGAAAGATAGTTTTCATACCGAAAACGGTGAATCTCTCCGCTTTCTACGGCCGTCTTCACGGCACAGCCAGGTTCATGGGTATGGGTACATGGCTGAAAGCGGCAGAGTTGCTCGTATTTTCTAAATTCAGGGAAGTAGTAGGGAAGTTCAGCCTTTTTTACTTCCCACAAGCCCATTACTTTCAGTCCCGGTGTGTCGGCAACAAACCCGCCTGACGGCAGCTCGAACAGTTCAATTGTGGCGGTGGCATGTTTGCCCCGGTTACTGTAAGAGGACACCTCTTTGGTTTTAAGATTCAGGCCGGGGATCAGAACATTCAGCAGGGTGGATTTTCCCACACCGGAATGGCCGACAAAAAGCGTCCGGTGGGCATCAAGATGCTTTTTTAACTCTTCAATTCCTTGAACTTTCAAGGCAGAGACCAAAAACACGAGACAATCAATTGCACGATAGGCAGTGATTATCTCATCAAGATTTTCTGATTGGCCAAGGTCAATCTTGTTGACAATAATGAACGGTTCCATGTCGCCAACCTGGGCTGCAACCAGGAAGCGATCGATCAGCCCGGTTTTCAGTGGTGGTGACTTGACTGAAACAACAACCGCCAGCCTGTCCAGGTTAGCCGCTAGCACCTGCTTTTGTTCCTTGACGCCGACCATTGGGCGCCCGAACGAGGTTCGCCGGTCAAGCACTTTTTCAATAGCTCCGCGTTCTTCTTCACTTCGGGAAAATAATACGTTATCCCCCACAGCCACCGGTGTCGTGGATTCTGTTCCAAACTTGATTTTCTTGCGTACTTCGCATAGCAGCCTCTGACCGTTCTCCGCCCAGACTTCAAACAAACGCCCCCTAGTCGCGACAACTATGCCTTTTTCATGATTCGGCATTGTTGGTAAAGAAAGTAGGCAAAATTCGGGCATCTATCAAGAGGTAACTGGTGGTGGTTTCGCTTCGAGGGGTTATGTGGTTGCTATCTTTGATGGCGGTCCCTATCCGCGATCACAGATCGCGGGCACACACAACATCACAGTTGCCTTTCCAACACAGATGTAGTTAAATAGGCGGTATGTCATTGCAGCAGACACCGTTGGCTTCGCTGTCCGACCGTGAGTGGGAAGTTATTATTGTTGGCGCCGGTCCGGCCGGAGCTGTCTGCTCATGGTTTCTGGCAGAAGAAGGGCATGATGTTCTTGTGGTGGATAAGAAGCGATTCCCAAGGGACAAAGCCTGCGGCGATTTACTTATCGCAGATTCCATTGCCATGCTGGACCGCATCGGGCTTCTCGATAAGGTAAAGAGCTTGGCGTATGTGATTCCAGCCATCGAGGTGTTCAGCCCCTCCGGGATAGGATTTGAAATCCCCGGCTCTTATCTGTCCCTTAAGCGATGTCATTTGGATGAATTACTTATGTCTCATGTCTGTCAGGAGCGAGAGCGAGGGAGAGTGACATTTGCTCAGGGAAATGTCGTTGACGTCAAACCGGGTGACAACGACGGTTGGGCAGAGCTCCGTTGTTCAGAAGTGTCAGCGCCGGTTCTGGCCAGAATAGTGGTGCTGGCGACCGGTAGCGTGGTCACGCTGCCTTATCGGCAGGGGCTCGTATCAAGTAAAGAGCCGAGCGCACTGGCCTTTCGCGGTTATATCCGGTCATCGTACCATCAGAAGAATGCCGCCATCTCATACGGAAAGTCTTTACTGCCCGGCTACGGCTGGGTCGTCCCGCTGGGAAAAGACTCAAGTGGTTCCTGGCTGTACAATATCGGTTGCGGTACCTCCTCTCGCTACACCAAGAACGGCGAGCCTCGCCTCAAGAAAATACTTAACACCTTTCTCGGTGAGTTTCCGTTGGCGCGTCTTCTGATGAAAAAGGGGGAGGGTCCTTTACACGTTCAGGGGGCGCCGTTGCGTTGTGGACTTACAAATGCTGCCCGGGTACATAAGAACAACATAATCGCTATTGGGGAAGCAATCGGAACCACCTACCCGTTTACTGGAGAAGGAATCGGAAAAGCTATGGAGTCTGGGGCAATGAGCGCGGGAATCATCCACGATGCCCTGGCAAGTGGTGATATGTCGCATCTGAGCCGATATTCTGAGGCGCTTGCAGAAATCAGATCGCGGTATTTCGGTTACTTAAAAGCAGAGAAGTGGCTCTCGCATGGGTGGCTCAATGACTTCGTAGCTCGCCGCATAACAAAAAGCGGATTCTTACAACAAGGTATTCAAGAATGCATGATGGAAACATGCGACCCTCGTGCCGTATTTAGTCTCAAAGGCCTGCTTAAATCTTACTGGAAGTAAAAGAAAAGGGGGAACGGTGCGATCTGCCGCTTACAGTGGGGTACGGGTGCTGCCGGAAAGGACAAAAACTCCCGGAATAAGGCGGTCCACCGTGGTACCTTAGTGAACATATTCAGATTTGCCCCGAATTGACGAAATATATAACCATCGGATACTGTACCGTACAGCGCACAGATTTGCCAGAAAAGGCAGTTAATTAAGGTAACTTATGTTCATTTTTATCGGCGCGGTGGTGGTCTTTGGAGCAGTCCTGATCGGATTTGTTCTTGAGGGCGGTCAAATAATGGCTCTTTCGCAGCCCATGGAACTGTTAATCATCGGCGGGGCTGCTCTGGGAGCGTTGTTGATTTCCTCTCCCCTGCCGGTTTTGAAAGGGATCATTAGCCAGACTAAGGGTGTGCTGAGCGGAGGATTTATGAAAAAGGATTACCTTGATTTGCTGGTGATGATGTCAGAGGTTTTCAATGTCGCCCGGAAGGATGGGTTAATCGGCCTTGAGAATCATATTGAACATCCCGAAGAAAGCGAGATATTTAAGCGGTATCCCAAGTTCTTGAAAAACCACCATGCCGTCCGATTTTTCGTTGATACCGTCAGGGTTATCATATCGGGGACTGTCCAGCCTCAGGACCTGGAAGACTTGATGGATGGTGACATAGATGCCTTACACGAAGAGGAATCCCGGTCGTCTGACGCTTTAGCATCTACCGCTGATGCATTGCCGGGTTTGGGTATTGTAGCAGCGGTATTAGGGGTGGTCATTACAATGAGTGTCATTGACGGCCCCCCGGAGGAAATTGGTCACAAGGTTGCTGCTGCTCTGGTTGGCACTTTCTTGGGGGTGTTGGGTTCTTACGGCTTTGTTGGCCCGTTGGCAGCCAGCCTGAAAAATCGCCTCAATGAGAACAAGCAATACTTGATGTGTATGAAGCATGCCCTGCTGTCATTTCACAAGGGCGTAGCCGGCATCATAGCTGTCGAGTTTGCCCGGCGGGCGCTCTATGCCGAGGTTCGTCCTGACTTCCTTGAGTTGGAAAATGCCTGTAACGCAGCTAAAAGAGGTAAAGTCTGATGGCTGAGAATTCCAACCAGCCAATCATAATAAAGAAGAAAAAGGGTGGACATGGTGGTCACCACGGTGGGGCATGGAAGGTCGCTTATGCCGATTTTATGACGGCTATGATGGCCTTTTTTATGGTCATGTGGTTGGTGGGACAAAAAGACGACGTTCGTGAAGCGGTGGCCGGCTATTTTCGAGACCCCGGCAGATTCAATGTAGAAGGGAGCAGTGGTATGCTCAAAGGCTCGCAGTCGGTTCTTCCGGTCGAGGATCCCACTATTGGCGTGAACACTAATCCGAGCGGGAAAGCAGAAAAACCGTCCACAGAGGAGAAAAAGGAGCTTACAGTGGCCGCTCAGAGTATCCTGAAAGAGCTTCAGCAGCAAGAGGCATTCAACAGGCTTCATAAAAACATCAGAATTCAGCTTACCTCCGAAGGGCTAAGAATTATTCTCAACGAGTCTGAGAATTCACCGGCCTTTTTTGAACCCGGTTCGGCCAAACTTCTTCAAAAAAGCGCCGCTATTCTCATCACTATCGCTCGCGAACTGGGCAGGCTGCGCAACCACCTGGTAATTGAAGGTCATACCGACGCTGCCTTGGGCGGGAACAAAGACTACACCAATTGGGAGCTGTCAACCGAAAGGTCCAACGCCGCCCGGCAACTGATGGAGGCCTCAGGCTTGTACAAGGGGCAAGTGCGCGAGGTTAGCGGGTTTGCCGATAAGTTCCCTATGTTTAAGGATAATCCTCTGGATGAAAGAAATCGGCGTATTACAATTGTGGTCCTCTATCCGTCCCGCGAAAGTCAGTATGACAAGCTTGAAGTTGGAGCTGACCTGATGGCCGATCTCAATAAATGAGCATGAGAGCTGTTTCTTTCCTTGCGCACATTCCATCGCAGAGAATCATTTCTCAGTGGTAGGTCTCTTAGGAAAGATGGAGCTATAGTGTTTATTGGCTACAAAAGGAAAACCTGAAGTCTCATTTCCAGTCAGTCTTGACGTTCACAAATAGGGTTTTGTTGTTTCTCCACACGAAGAAGATTACCTCGCGTGGGTTGTCAAGCTTCACCTCTTCCATAACAGACTTGGCATCGTCCACCGAGGCAACAGCGTGATTGTCAATGCGTTGAATGACATCCCCGAGCTGCAAGCCGCTGATGTCCGCCAGTCCGCCCTGTTTAAGCTCGGAAACAACCACTCCCTCAAATGTTTCCGGATCAAGATTGTAGAACATATAGTCGGCAAAAACCAGGTTGCGGACCTTGAACTCCAGGGACTTGATTTCATAGGCCGGAGCTTCGCTAGCGGCCAGAGGAGCCTTTTCAAGGGTTGTGAATAACATGAGGGTATCGGTTGTCTGTGCAGAACGCCGTATAACGGAGAGTTCAGCGGATACCCCCGGTCCCATTTCAGCGATCAAGCGCTGAAAAGCGGGCAGCTTTTCGTCTTTGTCAACCTCAATCTTTTGGCTGTTCACTTTGAAGATTATATCCCCCACTGCCAGATGGGCTTTTTCAGCCGGTGAGTTGGCAACGATCTCGTTTACAATAATACCTCCGGGCAGGTCAAGGTTCCAGAACTGAGCGATTTCCGGTGTAAGAGCTTGGATGGTGATTCCCAGCCAGCCGTGGTCGATTTCGCCCCTCTGGGGAGGAGCGGCAATGAGCTTTTCTAGCCTCTCGCCGGAGATAACACCCAAGAGGGGTACGCCAAACTGAGCGAAGGATTCTAACGGCCCGGAAGTCTCAGGGTCAACCTGGGAGGCATCTATGAGAGATCCCAGCACGCCTACCGGCTCCAGGTTTTCATCGAAAAGTACCGACGTCAATTGAAGGGGGTTGAAACCCACGGTGAGCGGGAAGTTCTCAGGCGACTTCACCAATGAAGATACCATACCGACATCCGCTGCCAGAGGAGGATTGAGAAATTCCGGTAACAGCATGTACAAGGTTAACCACTCGCCCGTCCTAAAGTGCTTGGTGGCTTGGAATCTGACCGGGGTGAAGCGTTTCTTCGGCTGGGTAATAATCCTGATAAATCCAATTCTGGTAAACTGGTCAACCCCTATATATTCCCCCTCATACTTTTCTCCATCGAATGTTGTTATCTCGATTTTGGTTGGAGTCGTTTTAATCATGAATCCCGCAAACGGGGAAAAGGCGTTGTTACCTGCCAGGGCCGCACCGTTGAAGATAACCAGCCCATCCTCGGTCACAATCGTGCCAAGGTACCTTTCCTGCTGCTCAATGGTGTGAATACCGAAGGATATCTCCAGTTTCATGTCGATAACAGTAGTGAAACCCTGAGCCTTCTCTTCGAGGCGTTTGAAATCAAAATTCTGGGCTCTAACGAGCGCTGGCGTGAGCATGGATAGCACCAGTACAGCCGTCCAGAGTATTACACTCTGAGAGCCTCGCACATTTGGTTTAGTCATCACCACGACCTTTCTCTTGGTGGTCGATTTTGAGAAGTACGAAACGGGTGCCCCTTCCTCGTTTTACGGTGAGAAGGATGCTGTTCGTTTCTGATGCGGTCAGTTCGTTGTATAGAATAACGAACTCGTCCAGCCCTAACAACTGACTATTATTCACTGTTGAGATAACATCCCCTCGACGCAATCCACCATCCTCAGTGGGGCCGGCTCGTTTCACGCCCACAACAAAGACGCCCGAAGTGTCGTGCAGCTTATTTTCTATCTGCATTTGACGGGTAATGGCCTTGACAGTGGCTCCCCACTCTTTACATTCAAAGTCTTCTCCCTGAAGCTGGCCAAGCTGTTTGGTTGTAACCTTGAAAGAATAGGTCTGTTCATCGCGCAGCACCTTGAGGCTGATCTCTGTCCCCGGTTTGTACTTAGCGATCATGTCATAGAATGCCGGCAGTTCCTCAACAAATCGGGCGGAGACCGAAGTACCATTGACTTCAAGAATGATGTCACCGGCCTTGAGAAAACTGGCCTCAGCCGGGGAACCGGGGTCGATCGATGATATCAAGACACCGGCGTCCCGAATAGTTCCAAAGTAATCCTCAAGCTCCTGCAACGCCTGACAGTGCAGCCCGATCCAGCTTCGGGTCACGTTACCTTGAGTGAGGATAGCATGGGTTACCTCTTTGACAACGTTGACGGGGATGGCAAATCCGATATTGTTGGCAAAAAGAGTCGCCCTTGAGTTTATGCCGATCACTCTGCCCGCCAAATCGACCAGCGGCCCGCCGGAATTTCCCGGATTAATGGCGGCATCCGTTTGGATCCAGAGATTGTAGCGGCCGGTTCGCTCACCGCTTGGCAGACGGACATAAGGACTGAAGTAGCGGTCTTTGGTGGAGATCACACCGGCTGACACCGAGCGCGACAGCGAAAGGGGAGAACCCATGGCCAGGACGTACTGTCCCACCTGCACAGAGTCGGAATCTCCGAATTCGGCTACTTGAAGGGTGCCCTTGTAAGCATCCAAGTTCAGTTTTATCACCGCAATGTCGGTGAGTGGATCACCGCCGACAAAATCCGCCGTGACCTGTTCCTTGTCGTAGAGCGTACAGATTATTCGTTCCGCTTTACCGGCCACGTGGTAATTCGTTACCACATATCCATCGGGGTGAAAAATGATTCCCGAACCGATGACGGCCCTCTTTTCCAGTTCTCCCGTGTTGTAATTCTTTATGACAGGCTGAATATGCACCAGCGCCGGCATAACTTTGTTACGGGCGAAGTA
>CAZYRH010000052.1:0-15793 GCA_964650395.1 uncultured Ignavibacteriales bacterium | reverse complement strand
GTGTGCTTCATACAATTTTCCCCCTGACGCCGCTCCCCTGGCTGACGGACCCGGCGGGTGTAAAAATCGATGGACTGTCGCAGCCGGGCGCAACTCAGGGAGCCAGCCCCCCAGCAACCTTAAACCTTAGTATTGAGATTGACGGAATCAACTGCCCTCCCGCCGGCCCAGCCGGTGCCACTCGCGGGCTTGTCCTTCAGTCTTCCAACGATACGATCCAGGGGCTGATAGTGAATAACTGGTGGGAGAGCGGGATTTGCACCCAGGGTGGTCCTATCAATGAGTATGCGCAGTTTAATTTGGTCCGCTGGAACATCTCCGGTATGGATTCAACCGGAACTTTTTGTAAAGGCAATGGTCGGGAGATGGGGGCTAACCTCTGGGCAGGTATCTGCATCTGCAATGCACCTCAAGAGATGCCGGCCTTTGCATCCTACAACACGATTCAAGAAAATTTGTCGTCGTGCAATTACACGGAAGGAATCACTGTTGTCGGGCCCATACAACCAGGCGACGTGAACAACAATTTCGTCCTGGGTAACTACGTCGGTACGGACATTACAGGCACACTCGATCGCGGTAATGTCCACGAAGGGATTTGCCTGTGCGAGGGGACTCACCACAACCTGGTACGCGGGAATCTTAGCTCGGGAAATGATTACGATGGCATAGGTGCTCAAGGCTACAACAACGTTCCTTATCCGCCGGCGCCTCCAATCCAAACCCACTCGAATCAGATTGATTCTAATACCGTCGGTATTGATGTTAATGGTAACCCACTGCCGAATACATATGCCGGTATTACCATCGGCGAATACGGCCCGAGTCAGTGGGGTTGTGCTGATAAGAATACAATTGAGCACAATACGATAGCTGAAAACGGATGGGATGGAGTCGCGGTTTGGGAAGATGGGGTCAACAGTTTCAATGCTGATGCAAACCTGATTACCCAGAACTCGATATACGACAACGATAGTCTGGGGATTGACCTCCAGAATAACGGCGTGACACCCAATGACGTCGGCGATCCGGATACCGGTCCGAACGAAGAGATGAACTTCCCCGTTATAACGAGTGCTGCTTACTCCGCTGGTGGCACCACTATCAATGGCACGCTGGATACTCCTAACCCGAACACAGCTACAGTAGAGGTGTTCCAGGCTCGGCTTGATCCGACCGGCTACGGGGAGGGGGAGACGTATCTTGGTTCTACGACTCCGGATGTTGCAGGGAATTGGGGTCTTACAACAGTATCATTGGCTGTGGGGGATTCCGTTACAGCTACCGCGACCGACGCGAACAACAACACTTCGGAATTCAGTGCTACTATGGTGGTTAAGCAGCCTGATTGGGATTGCACCAGTAATCCTCCGCCGGGTAAAACTGCCGGTGGCTATGAGACCGAGTCCAATGATAATTGTGCAACAGCTAACTACGCTGCATGTGAAACGGCTTACTGTGGTGATATTATATCTAATACCGATGTGGATTGGTGGGTGGTGACCCTTCCCACTGACACCTGCTACTGTCTGCATGTAAGGGTTCTGGCCGATGATACACCAGGCCAGTATGCTTTTGGCGGAGGTTTGAACCCCAACCTCACCATTTACGCCAGTGACTGTGTCACCCAGTTGTTCTATAATGATGACCACAACGGAACATTCCCTGATGCGGAAGGCGAGGATTCCCAGTATGATTGCTTAGATATCGGGAATTGCCATCAGCTGGGAACCACTTTGTACATTAAGATTGCTTCCTCACTGAATACTTCGGGTCCCTACCTCTTGATCATCAACTGTGACACTTGTGAGTGTCCGCAGGCGGAGCTGGATACCTGCGAGTACTACAAGCCTACTTACGTGGATTACGCTCCGGCCGGCATGCCGGATTTCGACCAGAAGCAAGACGCCTGGACCTGTCTGTCGACTGGCGCCTGGTCGCATTGCGGGCCGGTGGCCCTGGGCAATTGTTTCTGGTGGTTTGATTCCAAGTTTGAGACCAGTGGTACTCCACCACCCGCTGTTGCCGACAACTACGCGCTGGTGCAGAACTACACAGGTGTCGCCGGAGTTGATGATCATGACACAAGTAATGTCATTCCGTTTGTCGATTCGATGGCGTTATACTGTAACACCAATGCCGGCACCAGTTGCGGCACCAATGTTTTCGATCTGGCTACGGGCGCCCAGAACTGGCTGAACAAGGTCGGCCTGGGCACCAGTTACTCAATCCAGGTTGTTCCAATAGACCCGGCGTTTGGCTTTGAATACATCCGGGAGCAGGTTCTGCTCAGCCAGGATGTTATCCTGCTGATAGGGTTCTGGCA
Source organism: uncultured Ignavibacteriales bacterium (assembly GCA_964650395.1). Lineage (GTDB taxonomy): Bacteria > Zixibacteria > MSB-5A5 > GN15 > FEB-12 > CAZYRH01. Next base: position 13,467 of record CAZYRH010000052.1, on the reverse strand, counting down.
GGAGCAAACGCCAGGTTACTGTGAACGTCGCGGCGGCCACTTCATGACTGTCGCGGGAGTCTGCACCGATCCGGCTGACTCCGCGTTATGTTTCTCTGATCCTTTCTATGATCTCAACGAAGGCAATCCGCCAGGCGGACCGCCTCACAATGCAGACGTGCATAACGATGCTCAGTACGTATCGGGACCACATGGCACGATGCATCATGACAAGTACTACGTGGACTCCGTAACGTGCACACCAACAGGTCAACCATTCCAACTTGAGCTGCGCAACTACGCAGCCAATCCGGCCTGGGTGGCCAACTTTGACGGGCAGAACCGTTTCGATACAACGGTTGCTCCGGTGCCTCCCAACGGCAACCCAGTGCACGCTATACTTGAGTTTGCAGTCGTAATCTGCCCGGTCGAAGAAGTACCGGAGCCGACACCGGGTAAGGTCAAACACAATACCGACGGTTATAATCCTATAGATGGTGATCCCATCGGGACTCAGTGGCACGAGCTGTGGCCAACTTACTGCCGGAGTCTGACCCTCGACAGTTGGAAGGACAACGGTGATGGTTTCCTCAGCTATTGTGACACGATCGACTTCACATACGTATCCACCGGTCAGAAGGCCTACGAGCATGTCGAACTGGTGACACCGACTATAACGGTTGCCACTTCGGACGACCCACCAGATACCATGTATCTCGACGGACTTGGCCCCAATCCGATGTGCACCACCATTACCAATCCTGTCGGTACCTACTGGCATGAGATCTATCCAACGTATTGCACGGTTTGGCAGATCACAAGCTGGACGGATAACGGCAATGGCTATCTTGACTCTTGTGACTTCATTGATATTGAAACGCTTCCGAGCCCTGCTCCGCTCACTGTCCATGTAGAGGCAGTTGAGACCGACATCGTGACCACGCCGCTACCGACGCCGGGCGATGAGTACGATCATAATATAGATGGCTACTTCCCGCCTGATGATCCCACCGGTACAATGTGGCACGAACTCTGGCCGAATTACTGCGATTTGTGGCAGCTTATGGAGTGGCGTGACAACGGTGACGGCACACTCAGCTTCTGTGACACTATCAAATTCCAGAATCCGGACGAGCCGGATTCGGTAGTCTGGAAGCACGTGGAAGAGGTAACCGCTACAATCAAGGTTGCCATCGAGATAGACAGCTTCTACTTCGACTATATGTGCGGCAACCCTAACGTGGACCCGATCACCGATCCGATCGGTACTTACTGGCACGAGATCTGGCCGGTATTCTGCGTACGCTGGGTCTGCCAGGGGTGGACCGACAACGGCAATGGCTATCTTGACTCGTGTGACTATATCGACCTGATGGCTATTAGCGGTCCAGATTCAGGGACCATGGCGCAGTACCATGTCGAGGCCTGGGAAACCGATATTATTACAACTATCATTGAGATGCCCGAAGTAGACACCTGCGAATACTACAAGCAGGGGTATCTGGACTTCTGCCCCAACGGTATGCCGGACTTCGACCAGAAGCAAGACGCCTGGATCTCACCGTTCACCGGCAACTGGAGCTGGTGCGGCCCGCTCGCGCTGGGCAACTGTGTCTGGTGGTTTGACTCGAAATTCGAGCCGAACCCGGTTGATCCACGGCCGTTCTGGCCTGGCCCCGGCACCCCGCCTGCCAATGACGGCTACTCGCTGGTACAATCATATGACCCTGCCGGCATCTGGGATGACCACGACACCAACAATGCCATGCCGTTTATCCAAGCGCTGATGCCAATGTGCAATACGGATGTGTTAGTGCCGGGAACCAGGTTGTCGGACCTCGAACTCGGTTTCCAGAATTGGATAGCGGCCTCTGGATTAGCAGGCAAATACAGCACCTACGCTATCTTGGGGCCTGAGTTTGAGGAAATCAAGGATTCGATACTATCCTGTCAGGATGTGATCCTGCTGCTTGGATTCTACGAACTGATAGATGGTGGCCCTGATTGCCAGTGGATTGGCGGTCACTATGTGACGTCGGCGGGAGTGTGCACTGAGGAAACGGATATCTGTCTTTCCGATCCGATGTTTGACGCCAATGAGGGTGAGCCGCCGGCTGGTAGCGCTCATGGGTCGTCGGTTCATAACGATGCCTCGTTAGTGTCAGGTCCTCATGGAACCATTCATCACGACCGGTATAACCTGCAGCCGAACATTTATGCCTGCCCATCACCGGCCACGTGGATGTTTACCAACTATCCCAACAACTGGGCCGATGTGATGGTCTTTGAAAACGAAAACCCGATTGACCCAATGCCGCCTGTTACTTACTTTGGCGGCCCGATCGTGGTACTGCTGGATGCTGCCCTAATTATCTGCCCGGTCCCAGAACCACCGTCTGACAGCGCGATCATACTCGACACGGTCTATAATATCAGGCCGGACGGCAAGCTTCCCGCTGGCCCGGACCTCAAGTTTATGATGCGCTGGAAGTATACGACCGGCAACCCAGTTGTTGGATTTGCTAACGGTTTCCAGGTGTACTCACCTGATGGCGCCACCTGGCAACCGATAGTTCTCGACACGGTGAGCCTCGGTTGGCCGGTGATGTTCGATGGCGGCATTTTCGTCAACAACTACAGTGTCAACGGCTCCGGGGCTGACACGGTCTGTATATCGGGAGCTGCCATAGTGGGGAGTGGCATTGTCCCACCTTTCGATAGCCTCGTCTGGTGGATCGAGACCAAAGTCAATCAGGCGGACACCGGCAAGCACCTGTGTATCGATTCCTCATTCCAGCCACCAGCAACGGCCTGGCTATGGACTGATAACATCGGCGGCTCATTTGCCCCGTATTGGTCCGGCCCACATTGCTTTGAGATTGCTGCCTGCTGCAACCATGACGGGATTCACGGCGACGTTAACTACGACTTCTCCGGTCCGAACATTGCTGATCTGACCTACCTGGTTGACTACCTCTTCCGGGGTGGACCTCCGCCACCATGTTATGAGGAAGGTGACGTTAACGGCGATGGAAACATCAATGTCGCTGATGTGACCTACTTGGTTGACTATCTCTTCCGGGGTGGACCAGCACCTCCGGCCTGCCCGTGATTTGATGAAAGAGTTGGAATTATAAATTCCAACTGCGATTTTCGGCCACCCTTGCCAAAACAAGGGTGGCCGTTTGATTTTAGCTGAAGTCCAATACTACCGTTTTCGGTTTCTCTGCAAACTTCGCTTTTCCTCCCCCAAAAGGCTGCCATGCCCTTCTGCAGCAGCCCTGTTACCCAACTCTTGAACTAGGCAGGAGCTTGCCACCCTTCGCTCCCAACAACGGGGGTTCCGGTTTTTCAACACCCTGTTGGGTTAAATTGAATTTGACATCCCTCAAGTTCGCCTCTATATTCAGTCCCACTAAAAGAATCTATTACGTTAGTTTGAGAGGTTATAAACATGGGTAAAGTAAGAGTAGCGATAATTGGTGTTGGCAACTGCGCCTCATCATTAGTACAGGGTGTTGAATTTTATAAGAAAGCCAAGGATGAGGATTTCGTGCCAGGGTTAATGCATGTCAATCTCGGTGGGTACCATATTCGCGACATCGAGTTCTCTGCCGCCATCGATATCGATAAGAACAAGGTCGGCAAGGACCTGGCAGAAGCCATCTACACCAAACCGAACAACACATATGTGTTCGCCAAAGTGCCCAAGACGGGGATCATTGTGCAGCGCGGCATGACCCACGACGGCTTGGGTTACTACCTTTCACAGATCATCGAGAAAGCTCCGGGAGATACCGTTGACATCGTCAAACTTCTCAAGGACACCAAGACAGATATCGTTATCAACTACCTGCCGGTCGGATCGGAGGAGGCTACTAAATGGTATGTTGAGCAGATACTGGATGCCGGGTGCGGCTTAGTTAACTGCATTCCGGTATTCATTGCCCGCGAACCCTACTGGCAGAAGCGCTTCAAAGAAAAAGGGATGCCGATTATCGGTGATGACGTCAAATCGCAGGTCGGCGCCACCATTACACATCGCATCCTTACCCGGCTGTTCCTTGAGAGGGGCGTAAAATTAGAGCGAACCAGCCAGCTCAACGTCGGCGGCAATACCGACTTTTTGAACATGCTCGAACGATCTCGACTGGAATCGAAAAGGATTTCCAAAACGTCCGCTGTGACCAGCCAACTTAATTACGAACTCCCCCCGGAGAATATACACATCGGTCCCTCCGATTACGTCGCCTGGTTGGAGGACCGTAAGTGGGCGCATATTCGGTTGGAGGGCACGACCTTCGGCAACGTCCCCCTTAATTTAGAAATGAAGCTCGAGGTGTGGGACAGTCCAAACTCAGCGGGGGTTGTTATTGACGCTATCCGCTGCTGCAAGCTGGCGCTGGACAACGGCCTGTCGGGGGCGCTCATTGGGCCATCGGCCTACTTCAAGAAATCTCCGCCGGTCCAATATACGGATGAAGAAGCTCGCCGCTTGACCGAAGAGTTCATTGCCACCTACGGCTGGAAACAGGTTTCTCCCGAACGGCGCAAAATCACCAAGGTGGCAGCCAAGAAACCACAAGCCGCCAAGCCGCCGGTGAAACGGGTGGTTGCCACCGTTGCTAAAAAGCCCGCCGCCCGTAAGCGTGTCGCGCAAAAGAAAAAATAGTTTTTTGTAACCTAAGTTAGCTATACTTTAGCCGGCGACGGCAACGGTCGCCGGCTTTTCTATAGACGGCGGCAAGGCTGATTCAAGGCTTGGATATGCAACAGAAAATCCGCAAAGGTCTCTTGATAACATTCGAAGGTATCGATGGCAGTGGTAAAACCACCCAAGCTCTATTAACCTATCGCTACCTATTAGCCAAGGGGTATCAGGTAAAACTGTTTCGCGAACCCGGTTCCACTGCCGTGGCTGAGAAAATCAGAGAGATTCTTCTGGACAGGAAGCTGTCAATCATGGATGTTACGGAACTGCTATTATACGAAGCCGCCCGCGCCGAGATTACCGCCCGGGAGCTTAGGCCCGCTCTGGCTAAAGGCCAATTCGCTTTGTGCGATCGCTTTTACGACAGCACTACCGCCTACCAGGGGTACGGCCGCAAGCTGGATATCAGGATGGTGCGAGCCCTGCATAAAGTAGCCACCGGAGATATTGTACCGAACCTTACCTTTCTTCTCGATGTAGACCTGAAAACTGCCTTCTCGCGGCGAGGAGAAAATCTGGATCGCCTCGAGTCACAATCAAAATCTTTTTTCAACCGCGTTCGGCGCGGTTTCCTGGAGATCGCCCGCAAAGAGAGAAAGCGAATCAAAGTCATCGACGCTGCCCGACCGGCTGAGGATGTTTTTAATGACATAACGAAAATCCTGACGAGAAAACTGAGATTCTATGAATCAAACCGCGCCCCTTGACCGCGAATCCCTCTTTCTCTCAGTGATTCTTTTGTTAATGGTGGTACTCATCGCCGGGGGGATGGGTGTATACGTGCTGTCCGATCCCGGTATAAGCCAGGCGTACACTTTTGCGAGAGCCGCAGTAACAATCGCCGAACAGTGCGAGTACGAGGCCTCGGAAAGTGATCTCATCGCCTCGGCGCGGCAGGCGATGTTTGAGCAGTTGGATAAGTATTCCGGCTACGTTGACTCCGACCAGTTTGGCCGGATTGACGAGGAGTTCTCCGGTCATTACAGCGGCATAGGGGTCACAGTTATCCGGCATGAGCAGGGCCTCTTAATCATGTCGGTGAGGGAAAATGGGCCAGCCGGGAGAATCGGGCTTTTGACCGGAGATGTTATTATTGGCGCTGACTCCATTGAATTAGCCGGTATTAGCCCTGACAGCGCAACCTGTTTGCTACGAGGGGAAGAAGGCTCCAAGGTGTTCGTGAGAGTTTTTCGTCCCGTAACGGCAGATACCGTTGAGGTCGCAATCACACGGCAGAGTATCCCTTTCATGCACGTTCCCTACGCCGGTTATGCCCCTGACAGCGTTCTCTACATTCGTCTGCTGGACTTTGAAGCCGGAGCTACAGCGGACGTCGAGGTAGCTTTGGACTCATTAATTATTAAACCGGACCTACGACCCCAAGGGCTCATTTTAGACCTGCGCGGAAATCCTGGTGGCTTGTTTGCAGAGGCGTACAAAACAGCCAATCTCTTCCTTGAGGATGGCGTGTTCATTGTAGGCACCGACAGCCGCTCACGCTGGAATGAAAAGAAACACTACGCCTCAGGAAAAGACATGACCAATAGTTTGCCGGTGGCGGTTATTGTCGATCGGGGCTCAGCATCGTCAGCGGAGATTGTCGCCGGCGCCCTGAAGCAAGCCGGACGGGCGATTCTCGTGGGCGACACTACCTTCGGAAAAGGGCTGGTACAGGGGTATGTCCGATTTCCAGACGGCGATGGTCTACGGCTGACTATTGCCCGCTACTATTTCAAAAACAATCTTTACCTGAACGACTTTGACTCCACTCTGAACGATAGCGGGCATGGCTTAGTACCGGACTATTATTTCCCATCCGACAGAACGCATCCTTTCCCGCGTGCCCTGGAGAATTCTCTGCTGCTTCAGCAGTTTGCCGATACCCATCAGGATGAAATTATTGAAGCTGCAGAAAACGGCTACTTCGAAGATAGTTGGATCGATAAATTTGCCGCTTATGCGAAACAAAACAGTTTTGTTTATAAATCCTCCGTTACAAAACTCGCCGAACTGTTTGGTGAGCTGGCCAACAATCCCCACAGCTCCCCGAATACCAAAGCAGCGGCCACAAGAGTCCTGCAGACTGCAACTCGGGATGATCAGAATCAATTCCACGTTTACGCCGGTTTCATCGAGACACGGTTGAAGCAGATCGCCTTTGAAAGGGAATTTGGTACCCATCGTGCCTACCGCGATGTAATTGTTCAAAAGCTGCCGGTAATACGGTTTGCATCAGAGATGTTGTTAGGGAAGTGATAGAGCCGCAGATGCTTTTATATGTTCTGTGCGGTTTTTTGGCAGGCATGCTCGGCGGTTATTTGGGTGTGGGAGGAGGGGAAATCATGGTTCCCTTCCTGACTGTTATTACCGGTGTCGATATTAAATCAGCCGTCCCCGTGTCGGTTGCGGCTATAATGGTTAATACATTTTCTGCCTCGAACGAATATCTGAAACGAGGGATGGTCGATCTGGAGCTGGTAATAATGCTGGCGATATTCCTGGTTCTGGGGAATATTGCCGGTAGCAATCTGAGCATAGTGGTCCCTGCCGACTACATTAAGCTCCTGCTGACGATCCTGCTTGTATACACAGCCTTTTCTTTGCTTAAAGGCAGAAGAGCCTCAAAGCAACTTATCTTCAGTGACAACCGGACAAGATACCTGTCAGTTTGCCTGGCTCTGGCCTTCTGTGTGGGCACATTCGCCAGTCTGGTCGGCATTGGAGGCGGTGTGTTTTTGATTCCTATCTTATATCTCATCGTTGGCTTGCCGCTGACCACGGCTCGGGGAACATCGTCGCTGATGGTTTGTTTCGCTTCCGCCTCAGCAACGGCGGTGTACTTTATTTACGATTTGATTGAACTCTCCATCGCTACTCCTGTAATTTTGGGAATTGCTCTCGGTGGTAAAGTAGGGGGATTTTTCGGAACCGGAGCCAAATCAATCGTTATAAGAGTATTATTCTTTCTTGTCATGTTGTACCTGGCCTATGAGTTGGCACGTAGCCCGCTGGAGGGGCTGGTGTGAAAGAGCAGTATTTTCAAATCAAAGTCCTGGTAAGGCTGCAGAAAGTGGGGTGGATTTTTATTCTCGCCTGGTTCGCGGTAGGTACTGTTTTATATGTGCTGGAACTCTCAGTAGCTCGCCAGGTGGCGTTCTGGGGAGTGATTGCCCTGTTGGTAATGACCCTGTTAAAAGTATTCATAATCGCTGAACAGTTCCGCATGGCGCGGCTGTATCGCTTTTGCCTATGGAGTTATGCACTGTTTTTCATTCTCCTTTCAACCATACTGCTGAAGGCGTTTTTTATCTGATGACCACTGTACAAACAGCTATTTTCTGCGATTTTGACGGAACAGTTGCACGCCGGGATGTGGGCTACAGCCTTTTTCACCACTTTTCGAGCGGCAGGAACGATGAGTTAATTCCTGACTGGAAGGCAGGTCGCCTGTCAACCCGCGACTGCCTTCTACGGGAGGCAGCTATGGTCCATACTACAAAAGAAGAGATTTATTGCTTTCTCGACCAGTTCGAACTGGACAAAGGCTTCCCCTCATTTGTAAACTTGTGCCAAGCAAATAACATCGACCTGCTAATCGTCTCCGAAGGCCTTGATTTTTATATCAAATACCTCTTGAGACGAAATAATCTGGGGCATCTTCATGTTATCGCGAACACCGGTCGGGTGGAGAACGACAGACTCATCATTGAATTTCCCTACCGCAACCGTACCTGCCGAAAGTGCGGTAGCTGCAAAGGGGAAAGAATTCGTGAATACCGAAACAGTCACCCCGAGGAAATCCGCAGCATCTTTGTTGGAGATGGCGATTCCGATGCTTGCGCTGCCGATGAAGCCGATGTCATTTTCGCCAAAAAAGACCTTGAGAAATACTGCACTGTCCATGATATTGGTTTCTACAGGTATAATGATTTTTATGACGTGGCCCGGCAGATTGTCGAGCTAGGATACGCTACAAGTGATAAACTGGCAAGGTTAAACGGAGCGGACTTATGAGAGGAATAATCATGGCCGGTGGTTTCGGCACCAGGCTCCGACCTCTCACGATCAATATCCCCAAGCCGATGGTGCCGATTGGCAACCTGCCGATAATGGAACACGTCGTGTCCCTCCTTGCAAAACACGGCATTACCGATATTACTGCCCTGCTCCATTTTCAAGGCGACACAATCAAAAACCATTTTAGAGACGGCAGAGCTTTCGGCGTCAGTATGGACTACGTGCAGCCGGATGAGGATTATGGCACCGCCGGGTCTGTTCGCTATGCTTTGGATGTCGTTAACGAACCGGCGCTGGTTATTTCCGGCGACCTCATCACCGACTTTGACCTGACCGAAGCGATAAGCTGGCATCGTCAGAAAAACGCCGAGGCCACTATACTATTGACACGGATAGAAAACCCTCTGGCCTACGGAATTGTTATCACCAACAACGATGGGCACATTGTCCGTTTTCTGGAGAAGCCTTCGTGGGGAGAAGCTTTTTCCGATACCATAAATACCGGCATTTATATCCTTGAGCCAAGCGCCGTCAAACTGATCCCCCCCAAAACAAACTTCGATTTCTCCCAGAATCTCTACCCACTCATGCTCTCTAAGAAAATGCGGCTTTGCGGCAAGATTATGAGCGGGTATTGGAAGGATGTCGGTAACGTTGATGAATACAAACGTGTCCATATCGATTTCTTCGAGGGGAAACTGCACCTTGGCTTGAGGGTAGAAGGGACACAATATGGACAAGGCCTTTGCTACCAGGGTTCCAACGTGCACCTCGATGAGGGCGTAGAGCTGAGCGGGAAGGTGGTTCTGGGCAACGACGTGTATGTCGAATCAGGAGCCAAGTTGCATAATTGCGTTATTGGTGACCGCACCCGCATCGGTAGAGCCTGTCATCTTAAGAACGCGGTAATATGGGCAGATTGTACGATCGGCGCTGAAAGTGTCATGAACAGTAGCGTGGTGTGCAGCCGAGCCCACCTGGGTCAGAACGTGCAGCTTCTCGATCACGTCATTGTCTCGGATGACTGTGCCATTGGCGATTCTGCTACGGTCAAAGCCAACTGCAAGATCTGGCCCGGTAAGACTGTAGATCCCGGCGCTACCGTTTCGACCTCTCTGGTATGGGGCGAAAAGTGGAACCGGGAACTGTTTACCGCCTCTAAGATTACCGGATTGGCTCTCACAGAAATTACCCCCGAAATGGCGGTTCGTATAGGCGCTGCCTTTGGCGCCTTCCTTGGTCAAGGGAATGCAGTTGTGACAAGCCGTGATGCCTCTGATATCTCGCGCCTTTTGAAACGAGGTCTCATTTCCGGCCTCTTGGCAGCCGGAACCAACGTGTCCGATCTGAAAACACTGCCCATCCCGGTGGTACGTTACAGCCTGCAAAAAGGGAGCTATACTGCGGGAATATACGTTCGTCATTGCCCGGAAGATTACCGCCTGATTGACTTTATCTTTTTCAATGGCTCCGGCTTGGATATGCCCACTTCGAAGCTAAAGAAAGTGGAGCGGATGTATTTTGGCGAGGATTTCGAACGGGCATCCCTTGACAATATCGGACACCTGGACACGCCTCAGCGTGTCCTTGAAAATTACCGCCTCGATTTCCTGACAGAAATCGATACCGATATTATCAAAAAAGCCGGATTCAAGGTGGTCATCGATCATTCCAATGGATCCTCAAGTCAGATCTTTCCCACACTGTTCACGCAGCTTGGTATTTCCGCCGTAGAACTGAATGCCACCCTCAACCCGCGGAAGTTTTCCGGCTCACCCGAAGAGAGCGCTCAGGCCATAGTCCAGTTGGCGTCTATTGTCACCTCTCTGAACGCTGATATCGGCTTCTTGTTGAACCCCGCGGCAGAGAAGCTGACCGTTATTGATGAGTTGGGCAAGCCGCTTGACAACCAGCTCTTGCTCTTGATTGTCGCCGATCTATATCTCCAAACTCACCAGGTGAGAAAGATTGCAGTGCCGGTAGGCGCCTCGATGGGCGTTGAGTGGATCGCCGAAACGGGCGGTGCGGAAGTTGTTCGGGTGGCCAATGACCATCTGTCCATGATGGAAATCTTCCGACAGGGCGAAGTCGATTTTGTCGGCGGCACAAAAGGCGGCTTTATTTTCCCCGGGTTTCAGATGGGCGCCGATGCCATGCTGGCCGCCGTGAAGGTACTGGAAATGATGGCCCAAACGAAAAACCGGGCGGGGAGCCTCCGTAAGAAATTTGAACACTTGGATCGCCAGACTATCTCCGTCCCTTGTCCCTGGGCCAAGAAGGGCGCCGTAATGCGAAGGTTAATCACCTGCTCAGAAGAAAAGCAGCGTCAGCTTATTGATGGAATACGAATCTTTGAAGACAATGGTTGGGTCCTTGTCGTTCCCGACCGTATGAAGGCTGCTTTCAATATATTGGCCGAATCTAATTCAAAAGAAGCAACCTCGCACCTCATAGACCAGTATCGCACGCTGGTTGAAGAATCCCAGAACAACTGAACCCTGCTTGCCACAGACCTGGGCAGGATGGCACAAACTCAACCTGCACCAGGAACTGTAGCTATAGCTCGGATTCCTTAAAAGACTCAGTTACACTTTGACGACCGGCTGTCCTGACTCGTCTTGGTGAGAGGACTCAAAGGGAGACAGGAACTACAGTTTTATTCAGGGACGGATGGGACAAAAGTGTCCTCGACTCTCGACACTTACAGCAGCGAATTGAGCAGCTTTTCAATATCCGACATCATAAAGGGCTTAGCCAGAAAGCCGTCAGGTTTGGCCTCGCCAGTATCGGAGTCAAACTCCTTTATAGAGTATCCAGAAATAAGAACCACCGGTAGTTTTGGATGCTCACTTTTTACTTTTTCCAAAAGCTCCAAGCCGGTCATATTGGGCATCCGCATGTCAGTTATTACCATGGCAAAATCCTGCTTTTGCAGTTTGTTAAGAGCCTGATATCCGTCTGACGCCCGAACTGACGGATGATCAAAGACTTCCAGCATGTCGGCCAAAAGCGACGACATGTTGGGGTTGTCGTCCACTATGAGAATAGGCTTCGCCATTTCGTTTCCTTCGTACCATACTGTTATCGGTAAGAATCGATAGTAACTTGTGGCTAATTTCGGGCTTGTTTCAAGAATTGGTTTGAGCGGGCAACAAGTTCCGCCTGGAGAGCGGCAATCCCCTGACCGTTCAAGGCAGAGGTGCAAAAGGCGCCGGTCCTCATGTTTGAAGGCGGGATAAACTCAGTGAGGACGTCTATCTTGTTGTAAATCATCAGGGATGGTATCCTCTCAGCGCCTATTTCTGTCAACACCTGACAGGTTTGTTCAATCCGTTGTATATAATTGGGGTCCGAACAATCAACCACATGTAAAAGCAAATCCGCCAGACAGACCTCTTCTAACGTGGACTTAAACGACTCAACCAACTGATGGGGCAATTTCTTAATAAATCCCACGGTGTCCGAAAAGACGATATGGCAAGGATAACCGGAAGACATCACCCGAGTAGTGGAGTCAAGAGTGGTGAAAAGCATGTCGGCGGTTCTCACTTGGGCCTTAGTCAACTGGTTAAAAAGTGTCGACTTCCCGGTATTGGTATAACCCACCATCGAAACTTTGAAAAGCGACTGCCTTCGCTTTCTCTGGGTGGCCCGCTGGCGTCCGAGTTTACGCAATTTCACCTTCAGGTGGGAGATCTTGTTTCTCACCTGTCGCCGGTCAATCTCAAGCTGAGTTTCGCCTGGTCCTTTGGCACCAATACCACCGTATTGTCGTGAAAAATGAACCCAGGCTCCCGTCAGGCGGGGAAGGGTGTACTCAAGCTGGGCGAGTTCCACTTGCAGACGCGCCGCTCTCGTTCTCGCTCGGGTAGCAAATATATCAAGAATCAAAATCGGTCGGTCGATCACTTTGGCTTTGAGTTCTGTTTCAAGATTGCGCTGCTGGGCGGGACTTAGGGTATCGTCAAAGATAATGCAGTTCCCTTCCAGCAACTGAAGCTTCTCTTTTAGCTCAGTTACCAGCCCTCGGCCGACAAAATAGGCCGGGTCCGGTCGCCGTCGCACCTGGATTCTCCTGTTCACCACCGCGGCACCTGCGGATAGCGTCAATTGCGCCAATTCGTCCAGAGAATCCGTTACTTCTTCACGACGGCGGGAATCAAATGCCAGACCGACTAAAATCGCCTTTTCCCTATCGGCCGCACCGTACTCGATGACCATCAATGTAAAGATAAGGGGGAAAGTAACTTTTTCAAATTCATTTGTAGGTTAAGCCAAAAGCTTAAGACATGATGACAGCTATGAGCAAAATAATACCAGCCTCTACGATGACCAACTTCGTTTAAGTTGTTAAAGAGAAAATTGAGGATTTTCAGAGATCAGAGACAGGCGGCGAGGTGCATCGGCTGTGCCTAAACCGTCACATGGCAGGTCTTTACCTTCCCTACTAAAACTTTTTCTACCTCCAATGCTCAGTTGCGTCTAAACCGACTTTCTCAGGGACGACTAAGTAGTGACGGCATTGGGCGAGGAAGAGCGGATTGGGAAGTGGGGATTGGACAAAGGGCCTGGCAAAAAAAGAAGCTTACCAATGGTTTCCATCAGAGACAGAGGGGGAAATCCCTGACTTAACTTCCATTGGCAAACTTCGTTATATAAGTATACAACATAACTTAAAATTAGTCAAACAAAAAAGCCTAAGCGGTTTATTAACAACCGGCCCAAGCACCCCCCTGTCTTTTTCCTCAGTGCGGTAATCA
>CAZYRH010000051.1:0-15805 GCA_964650395.1 uncultured Ignavibacteriales bacterium | reverse complement strand
TGGGAAGTCATGGTGAGCGGAGTCGAACCATGACTAAGTCCTTGCCACACAGTCGACATCCTTCGACTCCGCTCAGGATGACGACCTTCGTTGCCCTGAGCAACTTACTCTTAAGACAACCACTTTACATTTGCCCTACCATCTATGGTATTGCTGGTATTGCTGCACGAGGACGGACGCCAACCACCAATGTCAGTCGTAGTGATACATACGCGGGTGAAATCATTTGCGCATGGGAATGGGGGGAGGTGATAATAGTATTATAACGTTGTTATAAGGTACCAATCACTGTACTTCTTAACTAAGCATTCTGAATCAGGACATCTGATCTGGTGCTTGGTAGAGTACTAATAAATCGTTAACGCAATCATCGGGGAAAGAGAAAATGAAAAAGTTAATTCTAATGACAGCCATTATGGCTTTGGCTGCTGGAACAATGGCGTTGGGCGGCTGGAACATTGAGACCGTTGATGTCTCTACTGGCAAGATTACTTCCTTGGCGCTTGATGCAAACGGTTACACTCATATCGCTTATCAGAGATCGTCAGGACTCAAGTACGCATATTGGGATGGTTCATCTTGGCAGATAATGCCAGTAGTTGACGTTGATGGAAGCGATTGGGGTTGTTCCATTGTCCTTGACGAGTTCGATCATCCCCATATTGCCTATTGTGCTGTGGTCAGTCACCCAACTTACAGCCTCAAGTATGCGTATCACAATGGGACAAGCTGGGATATTACGACAATTCATACTGCTGAAGCAGGGGTATACACCGGACAGAATTGCGACATAGCCATTGATTCTGATGGTTATTGTCACATTAGCTATTACGGGCCCCACCAGACAACCAGCTATGCGTATCAGGACGCCACTGGCTGGCATCACGAGCAAGTTGCTAGCAGTAGTTACAGATCCAGTTCCATAGCCCTTCAAGAGGATGGAGGCAGTGTTATTCCCCATATCAGTTACAGGACAACGGGGAGTAAGCTGAATTATGCGTACAAGGATGGCACAGGCTGGCACGTTGAGCAGGTTGGCAGTGATGCACTGAAGTCGGATTGTCAGACTTCGATAGCCCTTGACGCGAGTAATGTAGTCCACATTGCATACTATAACGACGGGCCTCAATGTCTTTCGTATGCACATGGCACAACGGGCTCATGGACAACTGAGATCGTGGATAACTCTGATAGACTCGGTGAGCGTCCGTCCTTAGCCCTCGATTTATCTGGCCATCCTCATATCTCCTATTGGGACAGGGGTGCCACTTACGGACTCAAGTATGCACACTATGATGGTTCAGGGTGGCAGATTCAGAGGGTAGCTGATGAGTCTCATTACCAAGGATGGAGTTCCATAGCCATGGATGCATTTGACTATCCTCATATTGCTTACAGTAAGTTTCAAGGCCCCCTGAAATATGCAGTGCTGCCAGCACCAACAGAGGTCTGGGTGGATGATGACTACACTGCAGGTAGTTGCGACGGCCACATTTGGGGCTACGATGCCTTCGACAACATCCAAGATGGTATCGACGCCGTAGCAGGCAGCATAGTCCACGTGGCAGCCGGGACATACAATGAGGTGGTAACAATAAGCAAAGCTGATCTGGTCGTCCAATCAATTGATGGTTCTGCGAGCACCATCATTGACGCTGGTGGCGCCGCTACTGTAGTTAATATAAATGTAGACAACGTGACTTTCAGCGGCTTCACACTTCAAAATGCCAGTGGTGTCAATGTTCGCGGAATCGATATGGCTGGGCCTATAAGCGGATGTAATATCTCTGATATCATCATTCAGAGTTTGACAACCACCAGCGATATTTATGCGCTATTAGCCGTCCAGGTCAATGCCAGTACCTTCTCCAACCTGTTCATCACCAATCTGACCCACGGAGGAGGCGGCGGTGGAGGCGCCTATGGTATCGGGCTAAACACCTCGGATAACAACACCTTCACCAATAGCACCATCGGTAACTTCACCAGCGACGCGGATGCTCAGGGCGTTTTGCTCAACAACAACTGCGATGGTAATACTTTCACCACTACGGCGATAAACGCTTTGACCTCTACGACCGGGTGTCCCTGTGGAGTCACCATTTGGGAACGGAATTCAGAGCCGTCGTCCAATAACAACACCTTTACTGCAACCACTATTTCAAACCTAATTGGCGCTAGTTCGGTATACGGTATTCAGAATCGTGCAAATGCGGGTTATGAACATGTCGGTAACAAATTCTACAATACCAATATCAGCGGCCTCGATTTATCACCTGCTGCTACCTTCGTATGTGGGATTTACAATGAGTACGCCCAGAACAGCGAGTTCCACGATACCTATATCAGCGGTCTTGACTCTCCCAATGAGGTAGCGATCGGGATTAATTCCAATGTTGGACCAGGTCTCGTTATAAGCGGAGGAGAAATCCAGGATCTCTCTGGTGTCGTCTGGTATAAAGGCGTTGGCATCAACATCTTAGGTTCGACTTCAACTGCCAGCATAGAGGAGATGGCAATCTCTGCAACAGATGTCGGCATAAGTATAAGCAGCAGTGTTGCAGATGTGAGTCAGGTCTCAATCAATTACAACAGCATAGCAGGAAACATTGATTATGGATTGAGGAACGACCACACAGAAACAGTTGATGCCGGCGGCAACTGGTGGGGCGATGCTTCCGGTCCCAATACCTCCAAGATGATACTGAGTTCTTCAAATGACGAAGCTGATCCAGCCAGTCTAACTGGCGGTGAATCATCGGAACTGAACAGCAGAGATACGTATAGAGGCGAGGAAGCTGTCAAGATCAGCAAGGAGATGACCACGCTTTCTGTTGCTATCGCTCTTGCCGGAGGTACAGGCGATGCCCTTTATGGCAGTGTTGACTACACCCCTTGGCTGGATGTCGGTACGGATACAGAACCGAGTACGCCTGGTTTCCAGGGTGACTTATCGGTACTTAACGTCGACGACGATAGCCCGCAGACTGGCACAACCGGCCGTATACAGGAAGGTGTCGACATGGTCACCGGCAGCACGGTCAATGTGTTTGCGGGGACGTATGAAGCTCAGGTCGTGATCGGCAAGGAGTTGACTCTCCTTGGCGCCGATAAGAACACGACGATAATACAATCTCCGATTACATTAACTGAATACTTTACTACCAGTGCCAACAACTACCCGATTGTATATATCCATGATGCGAATGTAACAATTGAGGATTTCACAATTGACGGCCTGGGTCGCGGTAACGCCAACTATCGTTTTAATGGTATCGGTTTCTGGAATGCCGGCGGTTCCGTAACTAATGTCCATCTGACCGGTGTGCGCGACACACCATTCAGCGGTACTCAACATGGTGTTGCAATCTATGCCTACAACAGTACGGGTGGTCCGTATACGATTAACCTATCAGGTGTCGCCATCGACGACTTCCAGAAGAACGGCACCGCTCTTTCGGGCAACGGCTTGACAGCCAATTTCTCAAATTGCACGGTAATAGGACACGGATTGACCAACGTGACAGCCCAGAACGGCATTCAAATAGGTTTTGGCGCCGGCGGAACAGTCACTGATTGCTCGGTATCTGATATTGCTTACGATGATACAACATGGGCTGCTAGTGGCATACTCTTCTATCAGGCGACTTCTGTTGATGTGAGTGGTTCCTGTTCAGTGACCAATTCACAGTCCGGTATTGTATTCCATGAGACAAACGGCTCAGTTGATGGCGCTACTGTTTCCGCTTCGGACGCAAATAATAAGGAGGAGGGTATCAGCGTCCGTGAGTATGGTGAAACCAAAGCGTCTGGAAGTGGGCTATCTATTGCCGCTGCTTCCCCTTTGTCCGAGGAATGGCAGTACAAACGAGGACAATCGGGCACAGCCACCACTGTCGCTCTGAGCAACCTGAACCTGACTGGAGCTAATCAGGAACTCAGCTACGGTATAGGTGTATGGGCCATTGGCGATGATGTCAATGTCACCGTCAACAAGTCCGCGATTCAGGACTGGGGGGTCGGAGTAGTTGCTAAGGATTCAGTTGGCGATGTCACAGTCCTTGCAGATAGCAATACGATTAGCGGAAATGACTTTGGCGTTTGGACCAATTCTGCTTCCGCTCAGGATTTTGAGAACAACAACTGGGGCGCCTCCGATGGGCCGGAAGATCTTGACGGCACTACCGAAGTTTCCATAGGTCAATGTTACTCCGTGGATAGTATGAAGAACACTGTGGCAGAGTTTTTCCCTGGGGAAGGCTTAGGAAATGGAGTTACTGATAATATCGATTACTGCCCGTGGATTCCCTGGAGTTGCTGCAACCATGACGGCATTCGTGGCGACGTAAACTACGACGTGGAGGGGCCTAACATAGCTGACTTGACCTATCTTGTGGATTACCTGTTTAGGAGTGGTCCGGAGCCGATCTGTTTTTATGAAGGTGATGTCAACGGCGATGGTAATATTAACATCGCTGACATAACGTACTTGGTTGACTACTTGTTCCGAAGTGGCCCGCCGCCACCACCATGTCCATAGAAAGTGTCGAAATAGCCCGGAATTCAGGGTAAATCAAAGACGGCCACCCTTGCCTGTGCAGGGGTGGCCACTTTTATTGGTGTTGTGCAATGGGGGTAAGCCCTCTCACTGCGCGGCCGGAAACCATGTCAGGCCATAAAAACAAGTAGTTGGATTGTTGTTGATTCCTCTTTTTCCGTAACCTTATTTTACTAGCGATGAAACACCAGTGTTTTTTCATCCTGCTTTTGTTGTTACCGCTGACTCCGGTTGCCTCGCTTAGTCAAGAAAAAGCAGCAATGCTGCCGCCGGAGCAGTTCGGCTTGAACCATCTGACCGAATACCTTGGGTTGAAGCCCGATGACATCAGTTTCCGCTCCGACTACACCGAACCGGATTCGTTCCGTTTGAAGATTGTCGCCGACCTGATGCAAAAGCCGCTGGGCATGATTGACTATGCTACCGGTCTAAAAGATGCGCACGTTGTAGGTCAGCCTGAGATTATTGCCGGTATTCTCTTCCAGGACCTGATTGGCGAAAATCAAACTAAGCGTTCTCGACCTTATCAACCGAGTATCTCTGAAATTCAGCGCACCTACAACCTGTACTATACTGATGTTTCGTTCAACCAACTTTTAACCAAGGCTGCTACATATCTGGGTATTATCTTTCCAAAATCTTCTGAAAATTCGGTGGCGTTTCTCAGCTCTGAACAGCGCGATTTCCTTAAGAACGAGTTCAAGGAATTGATCGTGATGAGTGAAGAAGAGGAATTCCTCTCGGTGGAGGCGATTGACTCGCTTGACAAGATAGAAGAAGGATATTGTGAGCAGTTTGTTCAATTTGGGATGAAGATTTACAAGGATCCGATCGCGGCAGCCGGTATCGACTGCCTGCGGCAGCTCATGCCCGAGATCAACAACCTCCGGCAGCTCTTGCAGTCAGGCCAGATTTCCGCTGAAAAGATAATCAAGGGAACAGGATTCCTCCCTAAGAACGCTGATGTGGAATCGTATCTCGGAAAACAGTCCGGTTGGAAGATTGGCGGGTCAGGCAATGATTACTACACTGGCGATTACAAGTTCATCTTCGATTTCGGCGGGGATGACGTCTACGATCTGAGTTATGATCCGGATAAGCCTCACGGAGTCATCATCATTGACCTCGGCGGTAATGACCGCTATCGAGCGAAAACAGATTACACTCTTGGCTCCGGCTGTTTTTCAGTCGGTTTGCTTTTGGACTTTGCCGGGGATGACCGGTATGACGCTAAGTCATTTGGCCTCGGCTCCGGCTACTTTGGGTTTGGTCTGCTCTACGATGCTGAAGGTAACGACCGCTTCGACGGCGACACGCACGTCCAGGGCTCCGGTACGTTTGGCATTGGTCTTTTGATTGATGAGGGTGGCCGAGACATTTACAATGGTGCGGTCTACTGTCAGGGGTTTGGTTTTGTGGAGGGCATTGGTCTGATATATGACGCGGACGGCTCTGACAGCTACTATGCCGGAGGCAAGTACAAAGACATCCTGCGCTATGAAGACCACTACCTCTCTCTGTCTCAGGGGTTCGGTTACGGCCTGCGGCCCTGGATGTCGGGCGGTATCGGCGCCATTGTTGATCTGAAGGGAAATGACAGTTACTATTCGGATATTTTCGGTCAAGGAGCCAGCTACTGGTGGTCATTGGGGATTATCTATGACTCAGCCGGCAACGACAACTACCAGTCGTTCCAGTATGCGCAGGGAGCCGCTACCCATATGACGCTGGCGATACTCATAGATGACTTTGGTTCGGACGTCTATTTTGGCAAAGGCTTGATGCAAGGGTGCGGCCATGACTATTCGTGCGCCGTTCTGCTTGATCGCCACGGTAATGACACCTACACCGCCTACGATTTGTCTCAGGGCGCCGGATCAGCTAACGGGGCCGGAGTACTAATTGATAACGAGGGGAACGACCGGTATTTCATAAAAAACCCAAAGAACTCTCAGGGCTATGGCAACCCACGTCGAGATTTTGGCTCCATCGGCTTGTTTATCGACCTTGGCGACGCTGATCAGTACGTCGGCAACGGCCACGACAATTTCTACTGGCGGACAGATTCCAAATGGGGAGGGGGAATGGATATTGAACTAACCCCGGCAGATAGTTTGGAAGAACAACAGTGAAGATTAAATATGTGATTTCAACCATTACCGCTTGCCTGTTATTATTCACCATGCTATGCAGCGATGCTGCCGCCGAAGCGGAACTAAAGTGGAAGGTTGACTCGCTTTTTGTCATAGCTTCCTCGGGGGAAGTGAAGTATCGAGACATGGTGGAGCCGGCTATGGATTCAATTGCGGCTATTGGCGCGGATGCAGTGTCAATACTGGTAGACAAATTCACTACCAAATCAGCCCGTGAACGGTTGACCGTTATTGAGATATTGAAGCGAATTGGCTCGCCGGCGGTGCCTTACCTCATCACGGCTTTGAAACGTCACAATGGCCTGGTGGTGCAGAGAGTTTGTTGGGCGATGGGGGATATAGGAGATACAACCGCAGTTGAGCCTTTAATAGGCGTGACCGATCACACACGCTGGCAGGTGCGAGACCAGGCTATCGGTGCGTTGGGTAAAATCGGTGATCGGCGGGCGGATAAAGTAGTTGCATTCGCTTTGAATGATCCTATCAGTCAGGTCAGAAAGGCGGCGGTCGTTTCGTGCGGCAAATTGACAATCGAAAATTCGATTGAGCAACTAATCCACGCCTTAGGAGATGAGTTCTACGGCGCGCGGCTGTGCGCATCGGAAGCATTGCTCAAGATGGATACGTCCAAAGTGATTGCCGCTCTGGTCGACTCTATGGAGTCAATTAATGATTTGGTTGGCGATCTTGCTTGCTACATTCTCGGTGAGTTCGGCACTGACGAAGCCATTGAAGTGTTGATGACTCAAACCGAATCACCCGACTCCGACCGACGCGCTCATGCGGAGGTGGCAATAATCAAAGCCGATCCACACGATAACTGCGGCTATTACCAGATGCTGTTAGACCGCGAAACTGACCGGCTTAGCCGGTTGAAGATGCAATCGGCGCATCACTCTATCCAAAATGTCCAGTAATGGCTGGCACAGTAAGCTCGCTCGTTCCCAGAGCTTAATAGAGCCTGAAGCTCAAACACCCTCTCAAAAAGGTCCGCCTAACTACTATCAACAAATGGCGAAGGTTCTTGGCGGAAGGCTCATCTGTAATCATGCCGGATTTCTTTGTCTTGTCCGTACCCTCTATCCGTCACGCTACTCGCACGGGGAAATGGTTCTTTCAGATATTGAAACCGACAAGTCGGTTCCCCTCTCGGCTTTTACCAGGAGGAAAGAACCAGGCTTTGTCAATGTACCCTCGCTGCTCTTCTTTGATACGGAAACGACCGGCTTAGGCGGGACAGGCACAGTGGCTTTTTTAGTCGGCTGCGGTGTGGTGATTGAAGATGGATTCGAAATTCGCCAGTACATTATACCTGATTACTCGGACGAGACAGCCATGCTTGAGGCGCTTTTGCAAGAATTCAGCCAGAATAAGGTGATTGTCACTTACAATGGCGCAGCCTTTGATCTCCCCGTGTTGCGCGACCGGATGATTATCAACCGGGTGGCGCGGGAACTTCCTTTAGAACGTCATATTGACCTTTTGCATCCCACCCGGCGGTTGTTCCGGCGGCGGCTTGGAGACTGCAGTCTGACCAACGTAGAGAGGGAATTATTTGGCTTTTATCGAGATAATGACCTTCCCAGCTATTTGATACCGTCTATATATTTTGAGTGGCTGAACGAGCAAAAATTGGATTCGATAAGCGCAGTGTTGAAACACAACCGGTTGGACATAATCTCTCTCTATTTTCTGGCATGTTACATTGCGCACATCTTTCAAACTGAAGGGGAATCATTAGGCGCTGTGGATGATCTGCACTCCCTCTCGAGGATATACGGTTGGCGCAAGGACAATGATAAGGTTGTCGATTTATACCGTCGGATTGATACTTTCAAAAGCAGACCCTTGGCGGAAGATATCCTTTTGTATCATGCGCAGGCGTTCAAGAGAATAGGGGCCTTCGACATGGCGGTTGCCCTCTGGGAGAGGTTGTCATCCTCGTCTTCAAAAGAGGGATTTTGGGCCAATATAGAATTAGCCAAGTACTATGAGCACCGGGACAAGGACGTTGAAAAAGCTTATCATTATGCCGAAAAAGCGGATAATATAGCTCCGTATAGTCAAAGACAAAAGCGGCTTCTATACTTGAGGTTAGCTCGATTGCGTTGCAAGCTGGCCCGTTAACGATCTCGCTTTTTGTTTTTTATTCAAATTTCTCAAATTGCTCCCACATTCGACCGATAATGAAGAAATAGACCGAGCCAATATGAGTACTGACCTATTTCAAAAAATCCTTGAAGAGCGCAAGGAGCTTTCATCTCTTCCCCAGACGCTGGCGGAAGTTTTGCGAGTGGCCAAAGATGATGGTTCCTCGGCTCAGGACATGGCCAATGTGCTGCGGCGCGACCCCTCTATGACCGCCAGAGTCCTGAAAGTTGTTAACTCGCCATTTTACGGCGCCGGCAGAGAGATTAACTCGATGTCGCAGGCCGTCGTAACAATGGGTATGCGGGCGGTCACAGCTCTGGCCCTTTCCACATCGATTTATGATATGACCAGCAAGTGGCAATCATCGATTGACCGTATCCGGTTTTGGAGGCATTCCCTGGAGGTAGCCGTAGCAGCCAAAATGATCGCCGAAGCCGTCAAGTACATTTCGGTGGAAGAGGCCTTTGTGTCCGGACTGTTGCACGATATTGGATTGCTGATATTGGAAAAATCTTTTCCCGAAGAATTCGGTCGGGTCTGGGCGCAGGTTGAATCAGGAAAGAAACTACTTGATTTGGAAGAGAATGTCTGGGGGACAAATCACGCCCGGGTGGGGCAGTTCCTCTTTGAGCAATGGAACCTGCCAATCTCGATATGCGAGGCTGTTGGGCAGCATCACCATGAGTTCACCCCGGGGAGCAACCAGAGCGACCTGCAACTCCCTCAAATAGTCGCCTTAGCCAATACGCTCTCCCAGTTTTCCCTCCTGAAAGCCTGGCGAGTATCTCCACCCGAGGTCGAGAGAAAGAAGATACTGGCGGCCAATTTGAACCTGAAGCCTGAGATGGTCATGCAGATAGAGGAAAATCATCTCAACCAGACTCTGGACGAAGCCAAATTCCTTGAAATCGACGTCGGGTCTCAAAGCGACATCCTCATCGAGGCCAACCGGATGCTCTATCAACAGTACCTTACGGTCGAGAGCCTTTTGCGGGAAAACCGCCAGATGCAAGAACTACTTATACGCGCCAAGATGGACATAGCTGCCCTTGATGCGCTCAAGACGATCACGGCGACATTCCATCATTATATCAACAATGCCGTGGCTACAATACTCGGTCGGGCCCAGTTAGTGGAAGTAGCACTGCAAAAAGGAGATGTAGCTGATTCGGGGGGGGGTGTAGCGATGTCAATGCAAGTCATTATTAACGGGGTAGCCACAATCCGTTCGGTTATGGAGGAACTGACCAATTTGACCACTTTCAAAACAACCGTCTACCACGATGACACCCACATCATCGACATTGAAAACAAGCTCAAAGAGAAATTGAGGGCAATTGAAAACGTGTCGTTGCCGGAAAAGTAATTCATCTACAAAGTAAATTGAGATAAAAGATAGAAATCACACCTCGTGTGGGGCAGAGGTTTGTCTCCAGCTAGTGTGATGTCCCAGAAATACATGCTAATAAAAAAAGCAGCAAATTAAATCGTGGCATGGGCATCTTGCCCATGATTCACGGGCATGATGCCCGTGCTACTGCAAAAGAATATGTGAACATATATTTGGGACGCAACACTAGTTGATGGTTCAAGTAATGCCTGTTGCTACGAAAAGTGGGAGATAGTCCCCCTGTAATTGATGCGCCTGCCTCGTTAGCGTACTTTAACAGATCCTATATAGATAGCAACCAGCGTTACTATCGCTCCAACGATTTGTATGATGGTGAGGTATTCACTGAAGAAGAACACACCCCAGAAGGTTGCCAGAACTGGCTGAAGCAATAATGCCAATCCACTGCGAGAGGCGTCTATCTTCGGCAATGAGCTGGAGATAGCCCACCATCCTAAGGCCTGTGCTATCAACGCTAATGCCAACAGGATGATAACTGATATCAAATCAGGCGGCATAAACGGATCTTCCTCGCATAGTCCGGTAACGCCCAAAAAGAGAGCTGAAAACAATGAGATCCAGGCCATCAAAGTAATAAAACCGGGTTTCGGTTCAGAGTGACCGGCAATTTTCACGACAATGATGTAGTTGGCATAAACAAGTCCCGTCAGCAGGCCAAAGGTTACACCTTCCAGATACCGAACGGAAAACTCAATTTTGCTTCCCAACCCAATCAGCAATGCCACACCGGCCACAGCACAAAACGCCGCCGTAAAAAATTTGAAACTCAGTTTTTCTTTGAAAATTAGAAAGCCCAATATCGCTGTCCCAAATACCTGAGTGTTGGCTAGAATTGTTGCCATGCCGACTCCAGAGTAAAGTATCGAGCGGTGCCAGAAAAAAAGGTCGAGAAAAAAGATAAAGCCTGCCAACACCGACCAACGTAAAACTGAGGCAGTAAGTACTAACCTGTCGTTTCTCAAGGCGGACCAGGTAAAGAGGAAAGCTGCTCCGAACAGCACCCTCCAGAAGGCGATAGCGGTCGGCCCCATTTTTTCCATCCCCAGTAGCTTAACAAAAACACCGGCAAAACTGATGCAGACAGCGCCAGCAGAAAGGGTTAACAGAGGGGCAATTCTGCTATTGACTCTCAAAGATTTCACATAACAATGATAATTGATTTACGACGGTGAGAAAACAACGACTTGGTTTCAGTTCCCTCAAGGGGCAGCCTGCGGCCCGCCATAGAGGCCTATATGTGAGATTGAGCCGTCAGGATTGTAGATAAGAGTATCTCCGGCGTGGCGGGCAGGGGAATCCTGTTGAAGATGGAAATCGTCGCTCCCTATGAAATTAGGGTCCTCACGGAGGTTGCCGTTGAGATCCGTCTGGTCCCAGATACCCTCATATTCACCAGTTTTATTGTTCCAGACGATATTGAATGCAAACTCCCACTTAGCCCAGTCGCCATGGTTCCAGATACCTACGCAAGGGCAGACCCATTGATCCCGCCAACCATTTTCGGCAATGATGTTATTGACGATTCGGCCGCGGCTTTCGATTGACCAGGGAGCTATGCCGCAGTTGCCGTTGTGGTAGACGACATTGTTGGTGATGTCCATGAATGACTGGCCAGTGGCGATTATTCCCCATCCAAGATTTTCGTGCACAAGGTTGTTACGAGCGATGACCCATGAGGTTCCAAACGCCCCGATCCCTTTCCAGTAGCCGGTAATCTCGTTGCGATAGGCGACGCAGCAAGCGTCCCAAGTTACCCCGATGCCTACCCCGCGTCCTTCTTTGATGAAGCAATCGGTGATTGTCGCCAAGGCCCCTCGATACAGAGCTATGCCGTCCCAGCCGTTGTTTATGATATGGCAGTTCTTGACGGTGATCTCGCTTCCTTCTCGACCAAAAATTCCGCCGATACCGACCACTACCGTGTCTATACGATGGTCGTTATTACGAATATCGACGTCCTCGATAAGAACGTGCGAGTATCGCACAACAATAGCGGCATCAGTGGCGTTGCCGTCGGCGTCACGTTTCCCCCCGGTAATGGTCAAGTTCCTCACTTCCGAGTAGGGGGAATTGACAAAGTACAACCCGTAACCGGCGTTTGTAAACAAACTACTGGCTGACCTGTCCTGCCCAATAATAACCAGCGATTTATCTTTAACGATAAACCCGTACGAGGCGATCGCTTTGGTCTGAGGATCAAGGCAGTTACCGCACAAGGGATCAGTGAACGGTGTCGGCTTGGCATTGAAGGTCTTGGCAGCAAGGACGAGGGTGTCGCCGTCTTGGGAGTAGTTGATCACCGCTTGTAAATCCGAGCCTCGTTCAACGGTTAATGTGGCAGTCCAGACCAGTTGTTCATAGAGGATAAATAAAAGGAGCAAAGGTCCTATGAAATTACTCTTCATGTCATTATTTAACTCTACTCCATCTCCTTTCGCAATAAAAATCTATTCGTCACCCTCAACGTCACGGTGGGAATAAAGGCGGGGGCGCTTTTCTTATTGCTTACAGAACGAAAAAAGCTTATGTACTGTTTAATCACCTAAAAGTTATTTGCCAGTTAGAGCTGTTGAATGCGCGCCTGAAAAATATGGCCGCACCGCTGAGGTCTTCACCAACGAAAACCTGCGGCTGATCTATGGCGGCAAGCTAAGCCTGTTGACTGAAGTCGCAGAAAAAAGGCAGTTGTACGTGATAGATATGACTTGCAGGAGAGGTAAATATTGAGATGTATAAAGTTATCCAAACCGTTGGAAGATGCGTGATCATCCGGGACAATCGTCTGCTGCTGGTAGAAATGGATGACGGTGCGGGACGATGGTGGTGCCTTCCAGGAGAGCACCAGCGCTTTGGAGAAACGATCGAAGAGTGCGTAAGGCGTGAATGTCAGGAGAAACTTGACTGTGAGGTTGTGGTGGGACGTTGTATAATGGTTCGTAAATTCATTGGCCCACGGAAGCGCGACCCGGTGGGGAACGTGAAAGATAAACACTTGATCGAATTGTTTTTTCTGGGTGAATTGAAATCGGAGCCAAAAAATGAATCCAAGTGAAAAGGAGCTTAGGCGGATTCGCTGGGTGGATTTGTCCGAGGTTGACAGAGTGAATCTTTATCCGCGCATTCTCGTAGAATGGATTCCATCAGTCTTAGGTACAGCGGACAAGAAAGCAATCTATGTCGGCGATGTTGATTAAGCCTTTGTTTTTGCCACACGGACGGGTGGCTTACCCCTTGGGCAAGGATTTGTATAGATACAATCGCTTTTGTAATCCACCGCAAGCGGTGGGGCGCCCAACAACTTAATAGCTTTCCTCCGTTATGACTGTCTTGCCCTTGAATACCCGGTATATGTACGCCGTGTATCCAATTACTATGGGCATTCCGATCAGGGCAATGATCAACATTGCCGTCAGTGTTCGAGGAGTCGAAGAAGCGTTGTAAACAGTCAGGCTGTACGCCGGATTGGTAATTGACGGAACCAATCTCGGAAACAAGCTTACCGCAGCCAATCCCATCAGGCAAGCAATCGTTATCGAGGATGACATAAACGCCCGAAAGTATTTATCCCCTTTCAGAGCCAATGGAATGTATATAATGGCTGCCACCAGCAACAGAAACAGCACCCAGAAAAGCGCGTTCTTGAGTATCCTATCAAAAAGGAAAGGAGAAACGAGAGTTGTAGATACAGTAGCCAGCAGATACAGAACAACAAACCCGATCCAGGCACCAGAAGCCCATTTGCTCATTCGTGCCTGTAGTGAACCATTGGTTTTCAGAGTCATGTACAGTGCCCCATGCATCGTCAACATGAACAGGCTCAAGACTCCAATCAAAATAGAATATGGATTAAGGAGCCCCAAAAAGGAACCGGTGAACACCCTGTTCTCATCGATTGGAAGACCTCGGAGGATATTACCCACGGCCACGCCAAACAGGATTGCAGGTAACAGACTTCCAAGCCCAAATGACCAGTCCCACAACCGCCGCCAGCCCGGAGAGTCGACCTGCCCACGGAATTCCAGCGAGACCGCCCGGAAAATAAGTGCGGCTAAAATAAGTATCAGAACCAGATAGTAACCACTAAACACGGTTGCATAGACAGGCGGAAAGGCAGCGAACAAAGCTCCACTGCCGGTCAACAGCCAGACCTCATTGCCATCCCAGACTGGCCCAATGGCATTCATATTGATTCGTCGTTCCTCATTGTTTCGGCCGAATAGATGGAGCACTCCGACTCCAAGGTCAAAACCATCAAGGATAACGTAACCGGTAATCAAAATCCCGATCAGTATAAACCAAGCCGTGTTCAAATCAATCATGCTGTCTCCTCCTTGGCATGTCCGGTTTCAGGTTCATGCTTAACTTCCCTTACAACAAGGTATATGTAAAGCACTCCAAGAAAGAGGTAGATTAAACCAAACAGTATAATCGAAAAAAGAATCTCCTCGGCAGATACGGTCAAAGAAATTGCGTCTGCAGTTTTCATTACTTTGTAGACCACCCAGGGTTGACGGCCAACTTCGGCAGAAATCCACCCCAGTTGACAGGCAATTATCGGCAAAGGGGTGGAAAGAACCAGGAGCTTGAGAAACCACCTCTGGTTCCATATTTTCTTTCGGTAGATTAGAAATATCCCTACAAGCATCACAGCGATAAAATACATTCCCAGTCCCACCATGCTGTGAAATGAAACGAAGGTCAGCCAAAAAGGTGGGATTTCGTCAGTTGGGAAGTCGTTGAGACCCTTCACATATGCGTTGGCATCACCATGAGCCAGCCAACTCAACACCCCGGGGACCTCAATAGAATAATCCAACCTCGGCGGATCTTCCGATGGCACCCCGAAAAGCACCATGGGTGCGTTTGTTTGGCCGTCGATAAGCCCTTCAATCGCAGCGAGCTTTTCCGGCTGTGTCTCAGCTACCTGAACGGCATGCACATGCCCAAACGGGAACAGTTCCAAAAGCGAGACAACCAGACCAAAGATGATCGAGAGCTTGAGGGCTCTCCTGGCCATGACACTACCATTGTCCTTGAGCAGCAGCCACGCTGCGACACCGGCCATTGCGAAAGCACCTGTAATCAGCGCTGCGTCAACGGTATGGAAAAAACGGATCATCGTTGAAGGGTTAAATACGGCATCAAAAAAACTCGTCAGTTCCGCACGACCGTTCTGAATGATGTAACCTGACGGAGTTTGCTGCCAGGAGTTCGCCACCAGAATCCAGAATGCGGAAATGGTCGAGCCAACCGCTACCATCAGAATCGAGAACCAGTGAATGCTCTTGGGCAGTCTGTTTCTTCCAAAGAGGTACACACCCAAGAAGGCTGATTCTAGGAAGAAGGCAAACACACCTTCAGCCGCCAGCGGCGCCCCGAAAATGTCGCCGACGAATTTTGAATACTCCGCCCAATTGGTTCCAAACTGGAACTCCATGACAATGCCGGTGGCCACACCAACGGCAAAGGTTATAGCGAGCAACTTCCCAAAGAACTTGCCCATTCGAATGTAGACTTCATCAGCTCTTCTCC
>CAZYRH010000050.1:13628-15896 GCA_964650395.1 uncultured Ignavibacteriales bacterium | reverse complement strand
GCCGGTAAGCCGGACCGCGCCGCCAAATGCGCCTGGGGAGCGATCGGTATTGCTATCAGTTTAACGTTTGTCATATCGGTGTTGTTTATCACCCTCCCATCAAGCATCGCTTCGATTTTCACCGACAATCCGGAAGTGCTCCGAATGGCGATCTATTACCTGATTATCCTTGGCCTTTCGCAAATAACAATGGCCATCGAGATAGTACTTGAGGGCGCCTTCGGAGGGGCAGGGGATACCCTGCCGCCGATGGTCATCATGATTCCCGGAGCTGTTGCCCGTATCCCCCTGGCCTACTGGCTGTGCTTTACTCTTGACTGGGGAATCAACGGCGTATGGTGGACGCTAACGATCACAACCACGGTTAAGGCAGTCATACTGGCTTTGTGGTTCAAGCGGGGCAAATGGAAAGAAAAGCAAGTCTGATTGCTTATTGACCCGTTCTGAGCGAAGATGTTAATTCATTTCATGTATTACAGGATGGCATCAGACCGGTGGCTTGAAGAGATTGAGATATGAATCAGCGTTTTGTTCGCTTTTGTGAGCGGCGTAACGGAAATGTCTACTACGGAGCACACGATGGAGCGTCGGTGGTGCGTCTTGAGAGGGCTCCCTGGCTGGGCATTGCGAAAACGTCCGATGTCTTTCACATCGATGACATCATCCTTAAGGCTCCGGTGGAACCGTCAAAGATCATCTGTATTGGTTTGAATTATCATGCGCATGTAGAGGCCTCCTATTCCGCCGACAAGGCTCCGTTGTACCCGCTGATTTTTCTCAAGCCCCCCTCGGCTGTCATTGGCCCGAGCGATAGCATAGTGCACCCGCCTCAATCTCAGCGGGTTGACTATGAGGCTGAACTGGGGGTGGTCATTGGGAAAGAGGTTAGAAATGTTGCCGTTGACAAAGCCGCCGGGGCTGTTTTTGGGCTGATGTGCGTTAACGATGTCACGGCCCGTGATTTGCAAAAGATAGACGGGCAATGGAGCCGAGCTAAGGGTTTTGATACCTTTTGTCCGGTCGGTCCATGGATCGTCACTGACATTGACTATCGGGATTTGCTCGTGGAAGGTATTTTGAACGGTGAGGTTAAACAGTCCGGCCGCACTTCGCAAATGATTTTCAGCATTCCCTATCTAATAAGCTATATTTCGTCGATTATGACGCTTTACCCCGGTGACTTGATTTCAACCGGTACGCCCTCGATTATTTCACCGATGAAGCGGGGCGATAGGATTGAAGTGAGGATTGAACAGGTCGGCACATTGGTGAACCGGGTGGTGTGAGTTGTTGTCACAGTTTTGCTCACAGCTATGACCCGTCTATTTAACGAATGCCTTTGTGTGCCCCTGGTAAGGCACTACTATCAGGTGAGAGAGTATCAGCAGATGTTGGACTCTTTGAACTGCTTGGTGTGTAGAATTAAACAGAATCGGATTATCCGTCAGCGTTTAACCTTGTGTGAGTTTTTAACGTATGACTGAGAGACTGTATTACAACGACTCATCTTTGTTGGAATTTGAAGCTAAGATCATCGACTGTGGCGAGCACGGCACTAAATTATTTACAGTTTTGGATAGGTCTGCTTTCTACCCAACGTCGGGAGGGCAGCTATTTGATATGGGCGTCTTAAATGGTGTACCGGTTATAGATGTTATTGAAAGTGATACGGATGAGGTATGGCACATTACGGACAAGCCTGTGGGAATCGTGGGCGACATTGCCCGCGGAAAAGTTGATGAGAACCGTCGACAAAGGCATCGGCAAATACACACTGCTCAGCATATCCTTAGTCAAGCATTCGTACGCTTGTATGATTTCGAAACGGTCTCGGTGCACCTCGGAGAAGAATATGCCGCTGTGGAGCTTGACACTCCCCAGGTGTCTCAAAAGCAGATGGAGGCAGCAGAGCAGACGGCAAACGAAACCATTCAAGCCAACCACCTGGTCGAGGTTCTTTTCGTAAAAAACAGTGAGGCCTCAAACCTGCCCCTGCGGAAGGTTCCTTCGAAAAAGGGTGCGCTCCGGATTATCAAAATCGGAGACTTCGACTGGTCTGCTTGCGGCGGAACACACTGCAACAGTACTGCCGAAGTGGGGATGCTTAAAATTATTGGTGTGGAAAAGATGCGAGGGCGACCGCTGGTGAAGTTCATAGCCGGTAAGCAGGCTTTTGAGGATTACCGCAATCGCTTCTCTGTTACCGATCAATTGACTCGCGAGTTTACTTGTCACGTAAACGACCTGATTGGGAAGATCAGCCACCTC
>CAZYRH010000050.1:11170-13528 GCA_964650395.1 uncultured Ignavibacteriales bacterium | reverse complement strand
AAACAGTTCTGCGAATTGACCGGACTCAGAGGAGGTGGGAGCGCTGTTTTTGCCCAGGTCGGCGGCGCCGAAAAAGAAAAGATAGCTTATTACAGAGAAATAATTAGAAAGCTGCTGAGCGATGGCTAAGCTTGTTTCCACTCTTTTGATTACAGTTACTGTTTGTTTGCTTCCGAGTGTCGTCCTCGCCCAGAAGAGTGGCCGCGTCGTGTTAGAGCATGCGGATCAGGTGGAAGTGATGTTGTCTGGCGGCCAATACATTACTTATGTTGTCGGTAATGTTTCTTTCAAGACCGAAACCGGTCGTATCTACTGCGACTCCGCAGTCTGGCACAAGAGAGAGAGCGTTAATCTAAAGGGCAACGTTGTTGTCGATGATGCTAAGTACCGTCTGGCAGCGGACTCCGTGTTTTACAACGTAATTACCTCAGAGGCTGTGGCGCGCGGCTCGAACGTGGAACTGTGGTCGTACCAGGATTCACTGTATGCCATGGGGCTTCACGCCTACTACGACCGGGAAAAAGATTACTTTTATATGGAAGAACGGCCGGTAGTGTACTTGAGCTATCCTGATTCCGCCCGGATGATTGAAATTATTGCCGACCTTGTTGAGTATAATGCCAAGTTGAAAAGAGCTGAAGCCAGCGGGACAGTAGTTATTACCTCCCAGAATATCTCTTCTTTCTCCAATTGTGCGGTGATGAATGTTGAGAATAATACCCTCGACCTGTTTGAGGGTCCCCGAGCAAAGCGAGGCCAATCTGAAATTTCAGGAGAGTTTATCTCAGTCTCTTTTGATGAGGAACTGCTTCGGACGATCGACGTCATCGATTCGGCCAACGGAGAGTTTGCCGAACCTGTCGATTCGGCTCATTTAGAAAAGGACAGATCCATCCTGAAAGGGAAACGGATTATACTGTATTTTGAACACGGTGAGCTTGACAATGTGCTCTGTTACGGCCAGGCCTATTCCTGGTACTACCCTGCCACCAGGGGTTCTAACGAGTTTCATGAAAACACTGTCTCCGGCGACACTATCAGGTTTTCGGTGGTAGGGGAGAGGCTCAAGAAAGTAGATGTCATCGGCGGTGCGGTAGGCACGTATGTCACCGGAGAACTTATCGGCGGAGACACTCTTGTGCCCGCGAAAGTCGATACAGTTGACTATAGTTCCCGTTTTATAGAGTATGACCTGACAGACTCCATGATAACGATGCACGAGGCGTCGCACGTTCAATCCGGCGCCGTGTCCCTGGATGCTTATCGGATTTTGTTTGACACCAAAAGGCAAGTGATTGAGGCCTTCTCGGCTTCTATTGATTCGATCTCAGCCTACACCGATAGCGCTAAGACGGCTAACCCAGACTCAAGTTCATTGCAGCCCAACACTATCCCGGTAATTCTCCGGGATAAATCTGATGAGGTTTTTGGCGACTATCTTGAATATTCCATCGAGACGGAAAAGGGCAGAATCGTTCAGTCCAAATCGGATTACGAGGCCGGCTTTTACTATGGAGATAAACTATTCCGGGAACAAAAGCATATCTTTTACGTCGATGGCGGCACCTACACTACCTGTGATAGGAATGAACCTCATTACCATTTCTATTCCAAGTCGATGAAGTTAATCGAAGGCGACAAACTCATTGCCAAGCCGGTCGTTTTTTATCTGGGCCGTATTCCCCTTTTTGCCATCCCGTACTACGTCTTCCCCTTGAAAAAAGGTCGCCACTCCGGGTTTTTACCGTTTACTTTCGGTAATTTTGAGCGGAGCGACCGC
The DNA here is from genome assembly GCA_964650395.1 of uncultured Ignavibacteriales bacterium. Taxonomy (GTDB): domain Bacteria; phylum Zixibacteria; class MSB-5A5; order GN15; family FEB-12; genus CAZYRH01. The sequence continues at coordinate 11,748 of CAZYRH010000050.1, read as the reverse complement.
TTTGTTAGAAATGTCGGGTATTACTGGGCGGCTTCGGAGTACTGGGATTGGCAGGGGTCATTTGACTACTATGAAAAACGCCGGACTATTACTTTAAACAGTGGGATAAACTTCAGGAAACGGTATGTATTCGACGGCTACCTCTCCGGCAACTATACCAGGGAAACAAGCTTTAACCGAGCCGTGGCGGCCGAGAATGAGAGCACCCGATGGACGATCAATAGCGTCTACAACCATACCTTTTCTCCTTCCTTCAATATCAAGGCCTATGGGAGTTTCCAATCGGACGCCCAGTATTACACTGATTATTCTCTTAACATTGATGAACGCTTGAACCGGCAACTGAAGTCCCAGGTAAGCTTTTCCAAGAGGATTGGCAAGAGTACATCGCTTTCGGGCAATTTCACCCACACCGTTGATCTTGACCGTGAAAGTCGCACCGATCAGATTCCGACCATGACTCTGTCACTGCCGACAGTGTGGCTGTTTGGAAGCGGTAGTCTCAATGATAAAGGTCGATTGGAACAAAAGTGGTATCAGAATTTCACGTTTCGCTACAATCCTTCCATGATAAACTT
>CAZYRH010000050.1:0-11070 GCA_964650395.1 uncultured Ignavibacteriales bacterium | reverse complement strand
TTTCGCAGCCGTAAAAAGTATACCAAGATCAATCACAATCCGCGGATCAGTCTCCCCACTATCGCCTTAGCCAAATACTTTATCCTCACGCCCCATTTTAATTACAATGAAACCTGGTTCAAGGTTTTCGAGACCGATCAATCGCATGCGGCCGGCATTGACGCCTCCACCATTTATAGAACCTACTCTTACAACGGAGGAATATCGTTCAAGACCGCCCTCTACGGCACAGTCTACCCCAACGTACTTGGATTAGTCGGTTTGCGTCAGGTCATCACGCCAACCGTTTCGTATGGTTTTTCGCCTAAAATCGACCATTACCCGGAGGTGCGGGCGTATGCCGGTGGCGGTGCAGGCAGCAGTAAAAGCTCAACCATTTCGTTTTCCTTGAACCAATTGTATCAAGCCAAAATTAAAAGAGGTGAGAAGGAGAAAAATTTAGATCTGCTCTCGTTAACATCGGGTTTCAGTTATAATTTCGAAAACAAAGAAAAGCCGTACTCGAACCTTAGTACAACATTTCACATTACGACACTCCGCAACATCACTCTCAGCGGGGGAATGACACATTCATTTTATAAACCGTCAACCAATGAACTCAATTTTTGGTCTCCATGTTTAATGAGTTTTAACTTTAATGCCACTTTCAGGCTGGCTGGTAAGACCTTTCTATTCGACGATACACAAACGATACCGGAAGGTGCTGACTCAGCCTCTCAGCTCACTTCCTCTTCCCAGCCAAAGGGGCGGAAAGGGTGGAGTTTGAGTGCGACATACAGTTACCAGGAGTCTGGCCGAGAAGAGCAATTCAGAAAATCAAGTTTTGTACGATTTACCTTGGGTTTCAACCTGACCCCCACCACCTCAGTAACGTATTCGCAGCATTATGATATCGTTGAGAAGCTGACAGTATCTAACTCAGTAAACATCGTTCGGAAGCTTCACTGCTGGACAGGAAGTTTGTACTGGGTGCCGATCGGTTCAAATCGAGGTTTCGGATTTAAGCTGTTCGTCACCGCTTTGCCCGAGATAAAGATCGATGACAATCATGATTTATTCTCAACCAGTCAGCTGAATCCGCATTAATGGGGAATGTCGTAAGACTCTTTTCACGCCTTTGAAAGCTATGCGAGGCGATTTAGTAGGGGGAAAAATAAACAGGTTAGAAGTTGCTTCGTAGCTGGCCCCGCTCTGCGTAATTAATGTTTTCGAGGTCGCAATCGACTTGATGGAAGTTGAAAAGGTTGAATTTAAGCCATTTTTCAGCTTTTTTCAATTGGTTTTTGTTGACTACTGTTTATTGGGGCCGTTATCTTCCTATTGTAATGAGAAACCTTTAACCCATAGTAGCTCAGGGAGTGGTGTAGTATGACGAAAGATGAGATGATTGCTGTGATGGCCCAGCAATCCGGTATCACCAAAAAGCAGGCTGCCGAAGCCTTGCAGGCTTACATGAACGGCATTACCGGGCAGTTGATGAAAGGCAGGAAAGTTAGTTTTGCCGGTTTCGGGACTTTTTCGGTCTCTAAGCGGAAAGCGCGCACCGGGCGTAATCCGCAAACCGGCGCCGCACTCACTATTCCTGCCACAAAAGTGCCGGTTTTCAGGGCCGGGAAGCACCTGAAAGAGGCTGTTCGCAAGTAACTTCCTTCCAATTTCTCAATGAGGCAGAGGATTTTCCTCTGCCTTTTTTCTGCTAATTATTAATTGCATTTTGGGGGTGGTTTGACGACTTTGGTAACGTCATGGCTAAAAGAGTTACAAAAGGTTTCAGCAAAGGAAAGAAACAAGCTTTAGGCATACTTCTGCTATTGGTGGCCATTTTTATATTAGTTTCTCTGGTATCACACAGTTACCTGGATGACAAGCGTCTTACCGGAGAGGTTGACAGTCACCTGAACCCGTTCGAGGTCCAGTATCGAAACCAAGGCGGTATGTTGGGCGCTTACCTGTCATTTCTTTTCACGCTTCTCCTGGGTTGGCTGGCATACTTTCTGCCGCTTGGTTTCATTTTCGTTTCCCTGCGACTTTTTGCTTCTGAAAGAGCAGCCCACTTGAGGGTTCATCTCTTTTTGATATTCATGATAGCGCTCCTGGGGACCTTGATATACAACATTCACATGATAACTAACCGTACTCTGATAGCTGACACCGGCGCTTTAGGAGGGTTTGTAGGTGAAAAACTGACCCTAATATCAGTTAAACTGATGGGTGAACTCGGCTCATATATCCTATTGAGTGGAGCGCTGTTGATTCTTCTCATCCTGTTCACTTCCCTAACGCCTTTTCTGGCAGGACGGCTTGCTCTGCCAGGCAGCGAGCCTTTGAAAAAACCATATAATCTTGTGAGGAGAGCACTTAAAAGTTTTTTTTCTTTGAGATGGCTTCATCTTTTACAAAGGCGACAGCAGACAGAGGAAGAAACAAGCGATGCTCGCCGTCATGAAATGCCAGGCCGTAAAGTAGCCTCGATTCAAGATGCAGATCAAGCAAATGTCGCAACGAGTTCGGAAAGCGTTGCTGCTCAGGGGCCGTTTCACAGAGAGGAGAAAAGGAGGGTTAAGGTCCTTAAGTCGGCTGAACCTCTTCAGATCAAATCCATGGCATATACCTACCCCGGCTTAGAGCTGCTCAAGGACAATCCGCATCCTAGCACGTCTGTTGACGCCGAAGAGCTCGCCTTTACGGCGCGTATGCTCAGAGAGACACTGGATACATTTGGCGTTCGTATCGATGGTGCAATAGAACGATTCCCAGGGCCCGTTATTACTCGCTACGAGTTCAAACCGGGAACCGGCATTAAAATAAATCAGATTGTCAATCTTTCAGACGATCTGGCGCTGGCGCTAAAGGCAAAACGAATCCGTATCATAGCCCCGATTCCGGGAAAGGCGGCGGTTGGTGTGGAAATACCGAACCGTCGGCCGCAATTAGTCTACCTGAAGGATATACTGACTGCTGAAGCGTTTAGTAACCGGGACTTGAGATTGCCTTTGGCACTGGGGAAAACAACTGCCGGCAAGCCGTATGTGGTCGACCTGACAAAGCTGCCCCACCTGTTAATCGCCGGCGCTACCGGATCGGGGAAATCGGTATGCATCAATATCCTGATCACATCGCTTTTGTACCGGCTCCACCCACACCAGGTACGATTTATTCTGATTGACCCAAAGATGCTTGAGCTGACGGTGTACCGCGGAATTCCCCATTTGGGCCGGCCGGTAGTTACCAGCCCTAAAAGGGCCGAGAGGGTTCTTACCGAAGCGGTGGTGGAGATGGAAGGCCGGTATCACAAACTGGCGAATGTCTCAGTCAGAAACATCGAGGATTATAACAAGAAGCAGGATGATCCCGAAAAGCAGCTTCCTTACATAGTGATTTTTGTCGATGAATTGGCTGACTTGTTGATGTCGTCAACGTCCACCAAAACGGAGCTGCTCATAACGCGCCTGGCACAAATGGCACGAGCTGTTGGCATCCACTTAGTCTTGGCCACCCAGCGACCGTCGGTCGACGTGATTACCGGGCTTATCAAGGCCAATTTCCCATCCCGCCTGGCCTTTCAGGTTTCTTCAAAGGTTGATTCACGAACCATTATTGATGCCAATGGCGCTGAAAAACTTCTGGGCCGGGGTGATATGCTCTTCTTACATCCCGGCCAGCCGGAGCCAACAAGAATTCATGGCACTTACGTTTCCAGCGAGGAAACCGACGCGGTGGTCAAGTTCATCAAAGAACAGGGGCTTGAAATGCTCGCTCTCGAGAGTATTTCTCAGGCAACCGGGAATGCTTCTGAGCCGGAGGTGGATTTTGGTGATCCGCTCTTTCGGGAGGCATGCGAGGTAGTGATCCGTCACAAGCAGGGTTCGGTTTCGTTGTTGCAAAGGCGCTTGGGCATTGGTTACCAGAGAGCGGCGCGATTGATCGATAAACTGGAGCAAGCTGGAATAGTCTCGCCGTTCGACGGCTCTAAAGCACGGGAGGTGATGGTAGATAGAGCATACCTGGACGCTCTCTTCTCCAAATCCGGCTTCCCCCCGGCCTCCGAGATTAAAAAAAACTGAGCTTTTCCTCCTACGTATAAGATATGGTAATGAAGCAAACATTGTTGATATTGATGATAGGGGGAGTCTTAGGCATCAGTACTGTTGTCGGGGCTGACAGATTTGATGCGATAAAGGAGCTTCTTACTCAGGCCAAATGTACCCGATTCGAGTTCTTGAGTATCATAGAATCAGAGGTATTTGATAAAACAGACTCTGTGATGGGAGCGGCGTATATTGCCGGAGACGGCCGATATCACGTTGTGGTTGGTGGTGACCGGTATCTGTTTGACGGGAACAATCTATACAGTTATTCGGCTGAAAACAATCAGGTGGTTATCGAGAAGGTAGCTCAAAAAGAACAGACCAGCAGAGAGATTTCTTTTATCACCCACCTGGATGAGTTTTATGAAGTGTATCCCATCAAACCGGATAGTTCGTATCGTTTGGTAAAAAAAACCGGCGTGAAAGGCGATATGCCCGATTCGGCAACTGTCTTCATTGCTCCCCGGGTGTTGCAAATAAAGCGGCTTGAGTATTACGATGTGAATGAGGAACGCACAGTAATCCTGTTTTTGAAGCAAGAGACTGATACTGTCTGTAATGAAGAGCAGTTTAAGCCAGCCTTTCCTGATTCAGTGGAAAAAGTTAGGTTGTAGCTTCGTGAAGTTTTATGTGCACAAGCTTGGCTGCCCAAAAAATGACGTTGACGCCGACTACATCTCGGCCCGTCTGATTGAGGCCGGACATAAATCGGTTGGCGATCCCCTGCAGGCAGAGTCCGTTATTGTGAATACGTGCGGGTTTATCCTGCCGGCCAAAGAGGAGTCGATCAATGAAATCCTGCGTTTAGGACAGTTAAAGAAAAGCAGTCGGTTGAGGACTTTGTACGCTACGGGGTGCCTTTCTCAACGTTATGGTGACCAACTTTTAGCCGGTATGCCGGAGCTGGACGGCGCCTTCGGGCTGGGAGAACTGGATGCTCTGGAGCGGGCGGTTAGCTCCTCTTCCAGAAGCAATACCTGCGTCAGGGTGGAGTCACTCAAACTTGGTTACCTGAGCTTCAAAAGCCGCAGTATTTCTGACAGCTATCCGTATGCTTACCTCAAGATATCGGATGGTTGCAATCGCCGGTGTAGCTTTTGCGCTATTCCAGGCATTAGGGGCAGGTACCGAAGCCGCCCTATGTATTCGATTCTGAAAGAGGCTGAGTTTCTTGCTAACAACGGCAAGAAAGAGTTGATTCTTGTTTCTCAGGATGCAACGTTGTATGGCTACGATCTAAAGGGTCATCCGACTATTGTTGATCTCCTTCGCAGGCTTGATAAGATTAAACAGGTTGAGTGGATTCGCTTAATGTATCTCTATTCGGCCCAATTGGATCAGGAACTCATTGAGTACCTGGCGTCCGGCAACAAGACCCTCAACTACTTTGACTTGCCTTTACAGCATGTAAACTCCGATATTCTCTCAGCTATGCGACGTCAGATCGATCGGACAGGAGTGGAACAGTTGATTAAGACCATCAGGTCGGTTAGTCCCAACGCGACGCTGAGGACAACCTTCATAGTCGGTTTCCCTGGGGAGACCGAGGAGCGCTTCGAGGAATTAAAGGACTTTGTGACCGAATATGAGTTTGACCGGATGGGTGTGTTCACCTATTCCCGTGAAGAAGGGACACCGGCTGAAGCGCTGGAAGATCAAGTGCCGGATGAAGAGAAGTTTTTACGGAAGGACGAGCTAATGACCCTCCAGCGCGATATTGCCTTTGCGAAAAATGAGTCCTTGATAGGGACGGTTCAGGAAGTTATCATTGATTCGGTAGACGGTAATGCAACAGCTATCGGTAGAACGCGCAGCGACAGTCCTGAGATTGACCAGGAAGTTTTCGTGCGTGGGGATAGCCTGGCCAGAGGAGATATTGTCAACGTGCGGATTTACTCGGCTGACGGGTATGATTTGAGAGGCGCCAAAGGAGAGGTGTGACGGATGATACAGTTTGAGAAACTCGGCATCTTTCTTTCCAAACCGATCGCTTTTCTGCTGGTGGTTGTCTATCTGCTTCAATCAGGTCTCTTGGTTTATCTGATAAAGGAGAAATTCGACCTAGAGAGACAGATTTCGTTTCAGCAGAAGCGCATCACGGCACTTGAAGAGAAGCTTCAGATTTTTAAGGCTATTGATGATTTTCAAATCGGCTTCAGCGATGATGAAGTGAGAAAACTCACGGATGTCATTTATACCGAGAGTAAAAAGTACCAGTACGACCCAATGTTTGTCATGGCCATTATCTTGACCGAATCCTCATTCAAAAAGGGTCAAAAATCTCCTGTCGGCGCTCGTGGCCTGATGCAGGTAGTGCCGTTTGTCGGGGAAGATGTGGCAAGCCGCACCGGAGTTGAGTGGGAAGGCTCCCAGACCCTGTTTGAACCCGAGGCCAATATCAAGCTGGGAACATTTCATCTTTTTGAACAAATTCTGAAATTCGGCGATATCAAGCAGGCGCTTGTGTCTTATAACCTTGGCGAATCGCGCTTGCGGGGTTTACTGCGCAAGGACCAGCCTGTTCCCAAGGACTATTTAAATAAAGTACTTGAAACCTACAAGATGCTCAAGGAGACCTACAAGGTTTGAGGATACACCGTGTTCTGTTTGTTATAACGTGTCTAGCGCTGTTTTTTCTTGTGGTACTGGTCGCAGGGTGCGGCGGATCTAAATCGCTGGCCACCTTGAGTGCTCATGAGCTGTTTGAATTGGGTAAGCAGGCGTATGAGAAGGAAAAGTACCTCAAGGCGGTAGAGCTGTTCGAGACAGTTGTATACAATTATCCGGGCGAAGCGATTGTTGATAGCGCTCAGTACTTTCTGGCTCTATCGTATTTCGGCAATGAAGAGTATGAGCTGGCAGGCGTTGAGTTTAACCGTTTGATCAACAATTATCCTGCCTCGGTTTATTTTGAGCAGGCTATATTCATGAAAGCAGTTTCCGCATTTGAATCGACACCCGGGTACTACGGGCTGGACCAAGCTGAACTCAAAGATGCTATCACGCAGTTTGAAGATTTCATTATTGATTTTCCCGAATCGGAACTGATGGGTGATGCTCGCAAGTATTTGTCAGCGGCCAGAACACGAGTGGCAAAGAAGTTGTACGAGAGCGGAGTTGTATATAGTCATTTGGGGAGCATGTATGGCAATCAGTCTATTGTTGCGGCTAAGATATATTTCCAGAAAGTTATAGACGATTATACCGACACCGAATATGGCGCCCAGGCGAGTTATCAGTTCGCTGAGATGGAATTCAAGCTGGGACGGTTTGACGAAGCCCGCCAGAAGTTTGAAGACTTCCGAGCCGTGTTTCCCCGCCATGAATTGTCCAAGAAGGCTGCCGAGCGGGCTATTGAAGCAGCTTTCAAGAGTGGCGAGACAGCTTTTAAAAACGGCAATTACACACTCGCTGAGCAGAGGCTTCAAGCGTTCAAGACGGACTATCCGCATAACGGCCGGACCCAAAAGGCAAATAATTATCTAGAAAAAATCTACCGGATCACAAAGCACGAACCGCAAGTCAATGAAGCTGAGTCCTGACCAAGGTGGAGAGTGGGGGATACTGGGAGGGACCTTTGACCCTGTTCACATCGGACATCTCACGCTAGCGAATCAGATTTATGTCCAAAAAGAACTTACCGGAGTATTGCTCGTACCGTCCATCCAGCACCCGTTTAAGAAAAGCCAATGTCATGCTTCCTTTTCGCTTCGAGTTGAAATGCTGGGACTGGCGGTGGAGGAATATGATTATCTCGTTGTAAGCGAAATTGAAGCCAAGATGGATCTGAGCGGGTATACGCTCGACACGGTAAGGGCCTTCAAGGATCGATACCCGCAAACGTCGTTTTACTTTATCATGGGTATAGACAATCTGTATGAGCTACAGAAGTGGCACAAGCCGGATGACATCCTGAGAGAAGTCAGGATACTGGTAGGATCACGTCCACCTTATGACAAAAAGCAACTCGTTGCTTTTTCATCCGACAGGATAGAGGTGGTTCCAACTGATCTTGTAGATGTCTCCTCCAGCGGCGTTAGACAAAAGATAGCGGATAACATACCTTCTGAGGAACTCGACAAACTGATACCCCCAAAGGTCAGAGAGTACATCCAGCACAGAAAGCTTTACACATGAGCGCAAAAAAGAAGACGCTATTCCTTGTCGATGGCTCGGCTATCTTCTACCGTGCCTATTTTGCCTTTATTAGAAATCCCTTAATCAATTCCAAAGGAGAGAACACCTCGGCCACCTTTGGCTTTGTCAATTCCGTGTTGAAAATTATCCGCGAAGAAGACCCTGACTACCTGGCCATTGCGTTTGATACCAAGCAACCCACCTTTCGTCATAAAACCTACCCGGAGTATAAGTCGACTCGGGCCAAGATGCCGGAGGAACTGGTTGACCAACTGCCTCGCATTCGTCAAGCGGTCGATGCATTGAACATTCCCTATTTTGAATTGGACGGCTACGAAGCTGATGATATTATAGGCACCTTGGCCAAAAGAGCGGAAAATGAGGGTTTTGAAGTCTGGTGTGTGACTGGCGACAAGGATTTTTTCCAATTGGTCAATGATAACATCAAAATCTATAATCCCAAGACCGGTGCTGACACTCCTGAAAAAATGGGTCGAGAGGAAGTGAAGGCAAAATTTGGAGTTTACCCTGAGCGGGTGATCGACAAGTTGGCTCTGATGGGGGACAGCTCCGACAACGTCCCCGGAGTGGCCGGTATCGGTCCCAAGACGGCTGATACATTGCTCCAACAATTTGCCTCCCTTGAAGATATTCTGTCTAGCTTTGAGCGCATTAAGGCTAAAGGAACACGTGAGAAATTAGAGGTATGTATAGACATAGCTAAGCTTTCCAAAGAGCTTGTTACTATCCGTATTGATGTGCCCATGACGTTCAAATTTCAAGAACTAAAACGGCGCCCCATCAATTACGAAGAAACTAAGAGGTTATTTCTGGAACTTGAGTTTAACACTCTTTTGAGACAAATTCTCTCCGAAGCAGAAGCTGGCAGTGTAGAAGACAGACCACCCGACTCTTCCAAAGCAGCATACGAGACAATCTCATCCCTCAATGAATTGAGAAAACTGGTTAAACGGCTATCTTCAAAAAAAGAGATTGCGGTTGATACTGAAACAACCTCTCTCAATTCCCTCGAAGCTAAGCTGGTGGGGGTCTCTTTGAGTGATAGCGCTAAAGCGGGATATTACGTCCCGTTGGGACATTCAGGGATAGGTCAGGCTAATCTCCCCTTTGATGAAGCTATCAGGGAAATCAAGAAGCTGCTGGAGAATCCCAAGGTTCAAAAGATCGGACAGAATATCAAATATGATCTTGAGGTGCTTCACCGCTATGATGTCGATATCAATCCCGTCTCTTTTGATACCATGTTGGCCTCGTACGTTTTGAATCCCTCGTCCCGGCAACATTCGCTCGGTTTTTTGGCATTGAAATACTTTGACTACCAGATGCAGCCGATAAGCGATTTGATCGGTAGCGGCAAAAAACAAAAGACATTTGATACGGTGTCGGTCGACAAGGCCACCTTCTATGCCGCCGAGGATGCCGATTTAACCTTCAGGCTGCGGGGAACGCTGGCGCCGCTTATCCATACCCATGAACTGAATAACCTGTACTACGACATAGAACTTCCCTTGATAAAAGTCCTCGCTTCAATGGAAGAGGCGGGGGTTCGTATCGATCCTGGTTTTCTCTCTCTATTGTCTGAACAGATGGAAGAGAAACTAAGTACCCTGACAGGCCAGGTTTTTGAAATTGCCGGGGGAGAGTTTAACATCAACTCCACCCAGCAGTTGTCGCATATTCTCTTCGAGAAGTTGAGTCTTCCTACCAAAGGCAAGACCGCTAAAAAAACCGGTTATGCCACCGATGTCAGAGTCCTTGAGGAACTGGCGCTCATTCACCCCTTTCCAAAGTTGATCCTTGATTTTCGGCAATTAACCAAGCTGAAAAACACGTACATCGACGCTATTCCCAAACTCATTAGCCCTCAGACCGGACGGGTACATACCTCGTTCAACCAGACCATCACCGCTACCGGGCGGCTGTCATCGACCGATCCCAATCTGCAAAACATTCCCGTGCGCACCGAGGAAGGCCGCGAGATACGAAAGGCCTTTATACCTCGAGACAACGACCATATCCTGCTGGTGGCTGACTATTCGCAGATTGAGTTGCGTGTTCTGGCTCACTACTCAGAGGACAAGGGGCTTGTGGATGCTTTCAAAAGGGGGGAGGACATCCATGCCCGCACAGCGGCCGAGGTATATGGAGTAGACTTAAATGATGTCACCGCTGATATGCGGCGCGCCGCCAAGACGGCTAACTTTGCCGTCATTTATGGCGTCACGGCCTTTGGATTGGCTCAACAGTCGGAGCTTGATGTTGATGAGGCCAAGCAGTTCATAGATGCTTACTTTGAACGCTATCCGGGCATAAGGCAGTATATAGAGTCTACCAAGCAACTTGCGCGCGACAATGGGTACGTTACCACTCTCTTCAACCGCCGCCGCTACATCCCGGAAATAAACGACAAGAATTTCAGTGTGCGCCAGTTTGCCGAACGGACAGCCATCAACACACCCATCCAGGGGACGGCTGCCGACATGATCAAAGTAGCCATGATCAAAATTCACGAGAAAATGGCCAAGATGCGCTCAAAGATGGTTCTTCAAGTTCACGACGAACTGGTCTTTGACGTCCATAAAGAAGAGCTTGAAGAGGTTAAAAAGATCGCTAAGGACGGCATGGAGAAAGCAGTCAAGCTGAAAGTCCCGGTTGTGGTTGACCTTGGCGTGGGGGAGAGCTGGCTGGATGCGAAGTAGCAGGTGCACCCCGACAATTCCCCTCTCGAGAGGGGTGCCCGTAGGGCGAGGTGTGTTGTTTCTTCGTCATTACACACCCCTAAATCCCCTCTCGAGAGGGGATGAGTAGATGTAGGGCAGGAGCC
>CAZYRH010000049.1:0-16118 GCA_964650395.1 uncultured Ignavibacteriales bacterium | reverse complement strand
TTTCAGAAGTATCTGAAAGTGTACCACAATGAGGGAGGACCCTGTCATTATTGCGGGACGAAGATAGTCAGGCAAAAGATTGGTTCCCGCTCCGCCCACTTTTGCCCTCGCTGTCAGAGGCTGCGATAGAAGATCGTTTCGTTACGGGTGTAACCTGAGATAAATGCACTATCCCACTAAACCCGGCACCAAGTCAAACATGTGGCGGGTAAAATCCGTGGCCTTGCTTATCATCCAGGGCAAAAAGATCAGCAGCGCCAGTGCTACTGCCAGGATCTTGGGCACGAATGTCAGAGTTATCTCTTGGATCTGAGTGATAGCCTGGAAAATGGATATAGTTAATCCTACAATCAAACCGAAGAGCAGCATCGGTCCGGCAATCATTATTGTTACTATCAGCGCCTCACGACCTATAGCGACCACCATCTGGGGTGTCATAACTTTTTCCTTTCTACATATTGATCGATTCCACCAGTGACTTCACCAGCAGGTACCAACCATCAACCAGGACAAATAACAGTATCTTGAACGGCAAGGAGACAATGATAGGCGGTAGCATCATCATCCCCATCGACATCAGTACCGAGGCCACGACCATGTCGATGATGAGAAAAGGGATAAACAATACAAAGGCGATTTGGAAGGCGGTTTTCAGCTCTGAAATGACAAACCCCGGTACCAGCACGTGCAGGGGGATATCCTCGGCGTTGTCGGGCTGGTCAAGCTTAGCGATATTAACAAAAAGAGCCAGGTCTTTCTCCCTCGTTTGGGCCAGCATGAATTTCTTGAACGGTTCGAAACTTTTGTGAAAAGCCTCCTCCTTGCTTATTTCTTTGTCGAGGTATGGCTTGACACCCTGGTCGTATGATTTGCTCAGCACCGGCGACATAACAAAAAAGGTGAGTATCAGAGCCAGGGCCACCAGAAGCTGGTTAGGCGGGGCCTGGTGAATTCCAATGGCGCTCCTCAAGAATGACAGCACCACTGCGAAACGGATAAAAGATGTTATCATGATGAGGATTGACGGCGCTAGTGCCAGCACCGTCATCAGAATGACAATCTGGAGGGTGGTGGAGAGCTCCGACGGTTCCTGGGCTTCACCTACCTGGACCGACACCTTAGGAAGGGTTTGAGCAGCAGCGTTACTGGCCAAAACCAGCAAGACACTGCCGAGCAGATGTATGATTTTAATCGCTTTGAGCATATCCTATGTTTTGCACGCTCCTATTGCGACATCCATGTCGCTAAAACAGCCTGTTTGTTTGCCGGTACCGCTGGTTATGACGGTAAGGGCGATTTCGAGTCAAGAGCGACTTGACTCTTCTTCACACCCATGCGTTTTATTCGGTGTGACGCTGACTTAAGTAATTCACTGAAGTGATCTTTCTCCTTCTGACCTTTTTGAGCTGCTTCGATTAAGGCGGTCTGGTAAGCGTCGAGTTCGGTTAGAACCGAAATCTGATTGTCCGTCATACCGACCAGTACTGACTTGTCAGCGACTCTGACAAGCGATACGGTCTTTTTGGGCGCTATATAGATAGTCGCCAGCACCTCCAGCAGGTTCGGTTGCCCGCTTGTGGAGTACCGTTTTCCCATCATCCGCTTCAATAGGTACATGGCCAGATAGATACAGACTAAAACAATTGCGAGAGCGCTTATCATTCTGACCAGCGATGGAAAAGCGGAGGTAAACAAGGTCTGATTTGACTGTTGAGTGGTGTTCTCGCCTTCTGCGTCACGACCCAGCTCCTGGCCGGCCGTATGAGAGTCGGCGCCAACCCGGTCAGTGTTAACGGCCAACAGCCCCACCAGAGCCAAAGCAAGTATGATCGCGGTGGCTAATAGAGAGCGCGGCACGCGTTTACTTTTCATCCCCAAGGAGCTTCAACCTTTCTTTCGGGGTCATTAATTGTGTGATGCGGACCCCAAAGTATTCGTCTATGACAACCACTTCGCCCTTGGCCACAATTTTGTTGTTGACCAGCACATCCACCGGCTCACCGGCCAACTTGTTTAATTCCACAACCGATCCTGGCCCCAGGCTCAGTATTTCGGCAATGGACATTTTGGTTCTACCCAGCTCAATCGAAATGGGGAGATAAACGTCTATCAATAATTCGATGTTTTTCGGTTTCGGCTGGTCAGCGGGTTGCGACAACTGCTGGAATTCCGCTTCGGCCACCGACGCTGCATTGGAGTCGGCCTTTGTTATAGAAGCCTGTGAGTCTTCTTCCGGCAGGTCTCCAATCATCGTCGATTCGGCCTCTTTATCATCGCCTTCAGAGACTTCGCCCTCGTTGGCATCCTCAAAACTCTTGGCCGGTTCGTGTTGTTCAGGCGGAGCACTGCTGTCGTGGGCAGCTTCTTCAGCGGACTTCTCCTGTGCCTGGGGATCAGCGTTTTCCGTAGGCTGAGCCATCTGATCTTCAGCTATGTCGATATCCCCGGAAGCAACTCCGATGTCTTTTTCGTCAGTCATATACTACTCTCCTGCAATAAATAGTCGCACACCTGTTCCACCTGAAAGGCTATCTTCTTGCCCGAGAGTCCCGGTCGGGCAGTGAATTTTTTGCGTTTGTTGACACATACATCTACGGAGGCGTTGATTTTCTTTTCGGAGGGGATAATATCACCCACCTTGAGTTGCAAGAAGTCGCGGACTTTCAATTTAGCGTTCAACAATGTCGCCGATAGCTCAGCGTCTACCAGAGCCAGGTTCTGCCAATTGATTTCGTGGTCACTCTCAAGATTCTTTTTCTTGGTGGCATCAATCCAGTTTTGAGCTGACAGTTTTGTTACGATCGGTTCAAGGGCGACATAGGGATAACAAATCGTCAACAGTCCGGTGGATTGAAAGAGCTTGACCTGAAAAGAAACGACCACAACCGTTTCCCCGGGCGGGACGATTTGAATAAACTGCGGGTTAGTCTCAAAGCTCTTCTGTTCGGCCTGGATTTTGACGATGTTTTTCCACGCTCGTTCCAGATCACGGTACAGTTTCGCCGCCAGGCGTCCCATCACTGTCCTCTCAATGCCGGTCAGTTCCCGCTCCGTCTCGAGAATCTTGCCGTTACCGCCAAACATGCGATCAATAAAAGAAAACGTAAGGGTGGGATTAAAGTCGACCAGACTGACGGCCTCCAGCGGTGGAGCTGAGAAAGTGTAGGTACAGGAAGGGGCTACCAAAGACATAACAAATTCCGAGTAGGTTATCTGATCGACGGATACCAGGTCAATATCGACAATAGTCCGCATGATAGCTGATAGAGTAGACCCATAATGACCGGCAAAATTATCGTGCATATTCTCCATTGTCCGTATCTGGTCCTTCGATACACGATTGGGATGTCTGAAGTCATAGGTAATAACCGAACGTAGTTTGTCGTCGGCATTACTTTCGTCTTCTACCTGACCCTGGCCTGACGACACCGTATGTAATAGTGCATCAATCTCTTCTTGGGAGAGAATCTTGACCATCTTCAGAATTCCTCATTGTAAGACAAAGTCAGTGTAGTAGACTCCCGCCAATTCGTCGGTCTTCATCAGCTCTGAAATCCGTTTTTTTATCTGGTGGCGAACAATCTCCTTTTGCTTAGGATCAGTCAGTTGAGCCACCGTTTTGGAGGATAGAATTGTAATCAGAGCATCTCTAATCACTGGCTCCTTCGTTTCAAACTCCGCTTCAAGTTCAGCCGACTCCAGCTCCAAAGCAAAAGACACCGACAGAAAGCGGGTTCCCCCCGTGCCAGCAGGGTTGATGACAATATCTTTTATAGTATATAGGGACGCCGATTCTCCGCCATGACCATGTTTCTTCTTTTTCTTTGTCTTAGCATGTTCACTCACGGATTTAGCAGACTTGGCATTATCACCCGATGCCTTAAGGTGGGCAACTTCGGTGCTGCGGCTCTCAGCATCATCGTTACCCGACCTTAAAGGCCTTATGACAAATATGGCAATGGCAACGCCAAGTATCACCGCCACCAATCCCAGTCCACCGAATAGGAGAAACTTTTTAGAACCTCCGGCGGCTTTTGCCTGATCCGCTGGAGCTGAACTTTCAGCGTCCTTATTTAAGGCCGAATGGTTTTTGTCTTCTTGGCTCGGCATAATCAACTTCCTTCCGATGTGTCGGACGTTTCTCGAGTTTCTATCCGGATATCTGACATCCGTTTGAATTGAGCCACCCGGTTGATAATGTCATCAACCGTCTCCTTCACCATTATTTTTTTGCCGGTTGTCAAGCAAACAATGGTTTCCGGACTCGATTCGAGAAACTCAATCAGGTCAGCATTTATCACTAATGTGGATTCATCCAACCGCGTAACTTTAATCATTTATTCTTTACCTTTTTATGTTAACAAGTTCATCCAGCATGCTATCCGAGGTAGTAATAATCCGCGCGTTAGCCTGGAAGCCCCGTTGAGCTGTGATCATGGCGGTGAACTCTTGAGCAATGTCCACCGACGAGGACTCCAGCGCTCCGGAGGATATCTCCCCAGAAATAGTCGACCCGGCAATCCCCTCAATTGCCGAGCCGGAATTAGCACTCACTTGATACATCGACTTGCCGGCTTTATTTAATCCTGCCTGGTTAGTGAAATCAGCCAACATTATTTGAGCCAGAATCCGGTTTGTGCCGTTGGAAAAAATGCCCGTAATATTTCCCGTCTGGTCAATGTCAATCTTTTCCAGAACTCCCAGTCCATAACCGTCCTGTCGTATAAAGGATGTTGAGTAACTCCCCGAGGCAAAGCCGGTCAGGCCGTCATAGTTAGAGGGAGTTCCGGTATTGAAGTCAATTGTGGTGTTTCCTCCCCCGTTGTTGGGATCGATAGTGAGGGCATCAACCCCACCGTTGAAAGCAAACGTATTCAACGACCCATCTTCATTGAAGGTAACGTATCCAGTTCCCCCCGAGACAATTTGTTCGTTGCCCAGCATATTGACCGTCCACTCCCATCGATTCGGCAAGGCTGATTTGAAGAACTCTATGGAAAGAGTATGTTTTCCGCCCAGAGAGTCGAAGATGTTAATAGATGTAGCGTGTGAAGTGTCGGCTGTTTTGATGATCAGTTCACTTCCCGCGCTAGTTGCATTCAGACCGTTGGTACCGGTGGTAATCTCAACCCCACCATCACCAAGGCCGCTCAACCCCGTCACAAGACCGGTCTGGTCATCAATTACAAGGTCGAGCATATTGACGAAAGGTCCTGCCGCAACCCCGCTCCCTTTGGAGGGGACAAAAGAATCAGTTGCCACGAAAGTGGTCGCTGCTCCGTTGGCCGACGTAAAAGTTGTCCCCGCCGGCGAACCGAAGGTGAAGACCTGATCGATAATGTTGCCGGCAATTGAAGCCGATGAGACAAAGTCGTAGTCTGCGGGCGACCCTGCCTTATCGCGCGTTATCAGGAGCTCACCGGCGGCTGTAAGTTCTGCGGTTAGCCCCGATATTTGATTGATCCTGGAAATCAGATCCTGTATTGTCGACTCGCTTGTCAGGCCGGAGATTGTTTCAACTCTCGAGCCGTCAATGGTTAAAGTCCAGTCAGAAAAATCGGTTACCCCAAGGCTGCTGAGGGTGTTGGTCAAACCAAGACCGGCCCGAGCACCGGTATAAAATGCTTGCTGAGCCTGAGTGCCGGTTATGCTGATTGTATGTGTTCCCCCTACTCCATCGCGTGCAATACCAGAAACACCTATGACATTAGAGGTGCCGGCCTGTGACAGCGTAGCCTTAGAATCGGTAGCTGCTGCATCAAGATTGTTGGCCAACCAGACGGTACTCGTGGCCCTGGCAGGATCCTGCTGCCCAAATGGAAGAGTTACCTGTCCCAATGTCGAAACTGAGGAGATTTCTCCTGTCTGATCAGCCATTTTTCCCATCACATAGAGACCGGAAGCCAGATCAACCATATTAGAGTTGCCGTCGAACCCAAACGCTCCGGCGCGGGTGTAGAACTTGTTCCCGCTGGCGTCGCCCAGAATGAAAAAGCCTGAGCCCTGGATGGCCAAGTCGGTTATCTGGCCGGTCAGTTCAAGTCCTCCTTGCTGGAAGAGAGTATCGATCGTTCCTACTTGCATGCCCAATCCCAACTGGACCGGGTTGGTTCCACCGGAAATAGAAGTCGGTCGACCTGCCCCCTTATAGGTCTGCACCAGCGCTTCTTGAAAATTAACCCGACCGGCTTTGTAGCCGATGGTGTTGATGTTCGCGATGTTATTCCCGATCACATTCATTTTGACCTGGTGATTCTTCAGGCCGGAAACTCCGGCAAACAATGATGCCATCATCGCTTAGTTACCTCCTGCTTTTGTGCAGGGCCTCTCCATCGTTATGAAGTCCAGCCCATGGACAGTTATGGTTATTACTTCTCTTATTTTCGTTCTCATAGGATCACCGCGGAATCAATTGAGGTTACGACTCCCTGGCGAAGGTTGTCACGATCAAAGGCGGTTATCACCGTTCGATTCTTCACGGAGACGATAAGGGCGGCTTCATCACTGAGTATGAGCGTCTCCCTGGCACCCTTGGTCTGGGCTTTATCAATTGCATCGGCGATACGGTTTAGACTTTCCTCGGACAGTTTAATGTCGCGCGAGAACAGCCTCTCTTGAGCGTGTTTAGAAAATACAACGTTGCGGGAACCGGCCAGTTCTTTCGAGAACATCTCCTTGAAAGAAGCTCGCGGTGCTTTCTCTTTAGAACCAGCTTGGTCATCGCGCTTGACTATGTCAATAAGGTTGACCGGCCTTTGGTAACTACTGATCTTCAATCCCTGGCCTGTGTTCATCTTTCACCTTCCGACAATCTGTCAATCTGTTCCAAATTCTTGGTATCTCTCTCAGCCGCCATCACTGAACGCACCCGGCTCGCCGATGGCGGTGACATCTCCGAGGGAAATCTCCACACCATCAACGCTCAGGTAGGCTGAGCCATTACGATACACAACCGCCTGAACCGTTCCTTCCAACAGCAGGTCAGGAGTGAACGTCTCACCGGCTTCATCGCGGGCAACGGCCTCAACGGAATAGAGGCCTTCTGCGACGCGATTGCCGAGGTCGTCTTTTCCGTCCCACTCAACAGAATGCGTACCCGGTTTAACATCGTTATCAACAAGGGTGGTTACGATGTTGCCGTCGGCATCTTTGATCGTGAGTTTCACATCGCTGGCGTACGATGGGATGGTATACGAAATATTTGGAGAGTTGTCTCCATCAAGGAAAACACGGTCATAGGTGGCTCTGACGTCCTTACCGACCAGGTTGGCAGCCATTGCATTGTTCAATGATTGCATCTGCAGAAAGTCCCAGTTGTTAGCTTGGTCAATCCCATCGGAAATGTTGTTCATCTGTTCCAGCGTGGAGAACTGTGCTAACTGAGCGATGAAGCTTTCGTCATCCATCGGCTTCAACGGATCCTGATTTTGCAGCTTGGTTATCAGCAGTTGTAGAAACTCATCTTTACCCAGGGACTGCACTCTGTTGGTGCTGGTGGTGGCATTGGTAGCATCATTTTGAACCAGTGATATGATACCCATAAGATTATTCTCCTAAGCTAATATATTTACACCGCCGGCTCTAAAGTATGCCGTCGGACGGGGCACTGAATCTTCAATGGAAGACCCTCTGTAGAGAGTGACAGTTTCACTTTGGTTGAGTCTTTCCGAACGGTTGGCCCGATAATGCCATTGCGGACGACGTTCAAAAAAACCGTTACGGGCAGCATTACCATCGACCATAACATCAATGTGATCGACCTCAATATGCGCCTTGGATAACTGATCAACGAGCTGATTGAGAGAAGTTTCCACAGCTACTTTGGCGTGATAATTATTAACGATCACCCGCGCTTGCAGCTTGTTATTGTGCATCATCAGGGTCAACCGGGCCGGGCCAAGATGTTCCGGTTCGATTCTCAAAGTCAGTGTTTGGATATTGGATTTAAATGATGATTTGATCTGGTCAGGCAGGGTGAATCGAACCTGACGGATAGTGGTTTTGTCAGCGCCTAATTCTCGGTCAGCGCCTTCTAGTCCTGAGAATATTTTTACCCCTTCTTCTCCCTCGGATGACCCGCTTTGATCACGAGAAACTTTATACTTCTCAAATAAATAAGCATCCCCAAACAGCTTTAAGTTCTCGACCGGAGTATTTACCTTCAAGAAAGAGCGAGAGGAGTCAGCAGTCGAAGGGGAGTGGCTGTCAGCGGATGGGTTCTTTTCAAGGCCGATATTTTCTTTGGCTGACCTCATATCTGTAGAATCGTTTTCGGTTGGCATCCCTAAGGCGTGCCTTAACAACTTATCTTGGATCGTGACCACCTGTCCCATGTTTTGTGCGGTGACGATGGTAGAGATTGGTTCAGTAGTGGAACTGGTTAGTTTTTGCTCACGATCTGATGCAATCTGGATTTCCTTTAAGTTTAGCTCTGAAAAGTAATCTTCAAGCTTCAGTTTTTCGGATCCAAAAAGGTCAAGCTCTGTAGGAAGCTGCATCGCTCCCTGCAACATTTCCATATTGACGCTTTTAGGCAAGTGCTCAAGCGGTATTGAAACAGCAAAGACGTTAGGTTTATTATTTTTGTCCACTACCTTGAGATGCAGAACGCCGTCCGTCACTGAAGAATCTACTATTTCGAACTTTCCCGGCCCAATATCGAGCAATGAGCTATCGAGCACCTGGCTGGCAAGTCTGTTTGTCATTGACATGGTGTGCTGATTGGAAAGACCAGCTTCTGCAGAGCAGCCGTCGGCACTCGAGAGAATCTTTCCTGCAAGAGGTACATCGCTGACAAACTGATCGCCGCCCGCCAATAATTCGACATTATCAGTATATGGCAAAACTACTTGCTTCGTGTTCTTAGTTTCATTCTGAGACGATTCGACCGAACCTTGCAGGATGTTGATGAAGCTCGCTTGCGGGGTTTCTATCCCGTCGCTTGATTCACCGGCTCGCTGTGGTGAAGGGGCTTTATCTTGAGCCGGTGACAAGTTGAGTATTTGATTGCCAGGACTGGTCATCTCTATTTCTCTGCAATTGTTATCATTCGCTTTGACAGCTTGGCGGCTCGCTGAGGAGGCAAAAGCTGCAAGACTGCCGAGGCGTTCTTGATTTTCATCCGCGGCATAATTGCCACTATTGCCTCGTCGTCAAGATTAGCCATCAACTTGGCTACCGCACTTGCTTCCATCCCATCATACAACTTGGCCAGACTGGCAATACGAGCTGACTCCGCCTGCTCTACTTGTAGTATCTTCTGGGTAACTTCCTTGTCTAACTGCTCCAGTTTTTTCTGGCGGGCGTTTAGTTCTTTTTCTTTTTTAGCCAGAGCATCTGTCTTTTTCCCGAGCCAGTTGGCGGCTTCAGTAGAGTCTTCTGCCGACATGCCTTCATGGGCGCTTTCAACCTCATTTAGCGCCGGTTCAGAATCAAGAAAGGCTAACTGGTTCCTTATCATTTCGATCGTACTTTGATTGAGATCCTCAGTTGCCATGCTGTCTGTTGCAGCATTGACATTGGCCTTAGCGTCAGATGTCTCAGCGGGCGCTGATTCTTCCGGTACATCCGTTACCTGTAAATGATTGTTTCCCAGGACAATGAGCGTTACCAGAGCAGCTACTACGACAAGAGCTACCCCTGCCCCGCCAAACATAACGTATTTGACAAAGCTACCCTTTTGGGGTTGAGCCTTACCCTCGGTAGGTTGCTTGGCTTGGGTGTCGCCTTTTTTTTCTGGCTCGTCAGTCATGTACTAACTCCACGTAATGCTATCATCCCGCTGCATTCTCAAGCAACGGACATGCCACAGGCGGTACCGGCATGATTATCCTAATGAGGCAGAAGGGATTAGACTTAGCTAGAGGCTTCTTTACTGGTAGCTGTTCGATAAGCGAAAAGAATATTTTTTCCAGTGTGGTGGGAAAGAAATGAGCAAACCCGGCACGAGGTTGTCGAGTAATAAGCGAGCGAGTGTCAAACGTTTATCGGGAGGTGTATGTAAAAAGACGCCTACGATGTGACGATGTCACCTTCCATGTGGTCTTCGTGCGCGGCAGTAATTTTGACTCTGATTATTTCTTTGCTCCCCTCAATCCAACCCGGAAGCTTCACGCGCAGGTAGTTATCGGAAATGCCCCAGTAAAAACCCCCTGCCGTACGGTTATGCTCTGCAATAAACTCCAGAGCATTGCTGATCTGCCGCTGGTGCGACTGCAGACGCTGCCGGTTAGAGATGTTTCTTAGAACAAGGTTGCGCTCCTTGATGACGTTGGGGTTTACTTTATTTTTCATCTTACAAGCCAACGTGCCGGGTCGGTCGGAATAGCTGAACACGTGCAAATAGTCAATCACTCCTGATTCGCACATCCTTCGAGTCTCGCTGAAATCCTCGTCGGTCTCTCCAGGAAAGCCGACAATCACATCGGCCCCGATGATCGTATTTGGCACTGCTTGTTTGAGGGTTAATACTCTCTTTATGTATGTTCTTGGCTCGTAAGGACGGCGCATCAGTTTTAGAATTCGAGATGATCCTGACTGCAACGGCAGGTGGAAATGACGACAAATGCGGCCGCTTGACCCAGCAAATACTTCGATTAGCTCATCGTCAACAGTCTGTGGCTCAATCGAAGACAGGCGAAGCCGGTACAAGTCAGTCTCGGTCATAATCATCCGGCAGAGCGTTGCCAGGTTTTTCACATGAGTCTTGGCATTACGGTCTTTGTAGTATCCCATGTTCACACCGGTGAGGACCACTTCCCGGTAACCGTGAGCAGCCAGAGCTTTTATTTCGTCAATAATCTCCTTGGCGGGACGATTGATCAGTCTGCCTCGAACGATCGTGACAAGGCAGAACGTACAGCGCTGGTTACAGCCGTCAGAGATCTTTATCCAGGCTCGATTGCGCTGGTGGAAATCCGTCACAGCAGTTGAGCAACTTTTATCAGGCTTGTGGTCAAAAAGATCGGGAAGCCTGCGAGGCAGGATTGCTGCAATAGCATCTTTCTCACTGTTGCGGACTATAACATTAACTCCATTAATCGCTGCTATTCTGTCCGGTTCATTTTCAACGTAGCAACCGACAACAACAATCTGCCCCTCAGGATTCTGCCGCTTGGCTCGCCGAATGAGATATCGGCAGTCGGAATCTGCTCGGTGGGTCACAGTACAGGTGTTAATAATGTAGAGGTCGGCAGTCTCACCACTTTCAACCCTCTCCAAACCATACGGATGCAGTTGGGCAGCCATCCGTTCTGTTTCATACTGATTTAACCGACATCCAACCGTCTGGAATGATACTTTCTTCGCCGTGTTTGACTTCATGGTTATTCAATATAACAGATTTCTGAATTGCTGTGGCGGGAAAACGGTCTCTTATTAACTCATAAGTGTTGATGTCATATTATGCTGAGTAGAGTTGACTATGATATGTACGGGCGTTACTTACTTAGACAAAGGCGGAATTAGGTATCTCACATATTTCCACTATTGAACCTTACCAGTCTCTCCCAGTCGATTTCCCCATCAATGCAGAAGTCCGTCAGAAACTGAGCTGTAAAGGAGTTTATGACTTTGGACTTTTCCTTGGTGAACGATTCGTTGTGTTTCTTTGCTTTGTGTCCCAAAGGTACAATGATGTCTGTATACAGATCTCTGTTACCACTTATCAAATGCCAGAAGCTCTGACCGACTACCCTCTGATAGTTTTTGACAAACTTTGGCTTGCTCTTTCCGTAACAAATGCCAAGGACAGGTTGAACATTAAGCCTGGAACGGGACTGTTTCAAAACTCTCACTGCAGTATCGAAGTCGTTTTCTTGTTTCTTATGCTGGGCACTATTACCCCAATTCGGCCCTGATTTAACCGAAACTAGATAGTAGATGCTTTCCTCCTCAAACTCCATATCGATACCGGTTACAGCGGATTTCCTGCCATCACAAGTCTTGCTCGCGACGAAGATTGACAACTCTTCTAAGAAGTCACCAAACAGTTTTTCTTCTGAGGATGAAAGGAAAGCTTCGAGAATACCTTTGATCAAGTCGCCGGCTACGGTGATATTTTTTGCCCTAAAAAGATATGGGTTCTTTTTCCTTAGCAGTATTCTGAGATTAATCCTTTCGAGGCTCTTGAGTTTACTCTGATGAAACCTGACGATATTCGTGTTAACAAAATGCGCGGCTTCCTGAAGGTCTAGCTTTTCCAAAACAGAAGCTTCCTTTGTGAATCATGCAGGGCTCGCTCTGCCTCAGCACAGTATTCAGAGCAGACATCTATACCGATGTATTTGCGATTCAACTTCTTAGCGGCTACTACCGAAGTCCCCACGCCAACAAATGGATCCAATACGACATCACCTTCCTCGGTGAACAGTTTGATGAACCATTCGGGAAGGGACAACGGGAACGTAGCGCTGTGATTCTTGTTGGAACATTCAGTCGCAAGATGAAGCACATTCGTGGGATATGCCTTGTCTCTTTTCATCCAATTGGAGACGTTCTTGCCAAACCCGCTTTGAACCTTGGATTCGTCCCGAATCTTATCCGTAGTGCTCAAGTTCCTCAGTCGTGATTTAGCCCAATCACCCATCGGTACCATGACACTGTCCTGATACATCTTGAATTTCTTTTGCTTGTTAAACTGGAGACATCTTTCCCAGGCGTCTCTGAAACGATTTGGCCATTTGCCTGGGTAGCAGTTCTTTTTATGCCAGACAAATTCTTCAGTCCAGAGCCAATCCTGCTCCCGCATCTTCAAGATCAGTTCCAGTACATACGTATGTCTTTCCCCATTCACCACCTTTTCTTTGATGTTAAGAACGAAGGTTCCTGAGGGTTTGAGCACCCTTAAAAACTGTTTTGACTTGGGCGAAAACCACTCTACATATTTATTGGGATGAATCCCGCCGTATGTTTTGTTTCTGCTGTCGGCATATGGTGGTGAGGTAACGATCAAGTCTACCGAATCGGACGGAAAATCCTTTAGAACTTCCTCACAATCTCCGCAGATGATGCTGTTGACTGGTATTACGCTGCGAAAAGACAATTAGCTTATCCTCCTTACATGGCTACAATAACGGGGTATGTCATGAGTGTCAATACCTTTTCTCTCAAGGGAATAGGGGTTGTTAGACAGCCGATAAGTTAGGGCCCGTACCTTTTTGTCAAGTGAGAAAGGTGGATATACCAGCCCCAAAACATCATGTCCGACATTACCGTCCGCCACCGATGAGCGGGAGACAAGCCCCCGCCGTATGCGAGGTGTCGTTTATCTTTTTTCACGGCCCCTCTGTGCTCATGCCATGTTTTCGAGCATCATGCGATTGGCGGGGTCGCAGGAATATCTGATAGGCTGTTTCGCAATCTATTGTCAACCGGGCAATTATGGTATAACTCGTCATGCTGTGCAGGCGTACGCATTTTATCCATATTTGTCTGTTTTTGCAAAGGTGGACACTAAATACGTACAAGCGGGAAAAGGGCTTGGCTGGTATACTTTTCAAGTGCCATTTATACACTAGTGTGATGTCCCAGAAATACATGCTAATAAAAAAAACAGCAAATTAAATCGTGGCATGGGCATCTTGCCCATGATTCACGGGCATGATGCCCGTGCTACTGCAAAAGAATATGTGAACATATATTTGGGACGCAACACTAGGCGGCCGATAAAAAAAGCCAGCCTAAAAAAGCGCTGTTTTTTCTCCCTAACTCCTGTAGGGCTGATTTTGGGTGATAAGTTAATCGTATCAAGTCGATTTATTACTCGTATATCTTTATCTGACCTCCGTTCATAATCAGAAGCTGGCCTGTAAACTCCATCCCCTCGCCGGTGTTTTCTACAGACACCATTCTAATCTGACCTGTGTCTCCGTTAGCGTTTAGCGTCCCATTGGCGGCAATCTTCGAGTTATTCATAAATCTCAGCTCGCTACCTGGATCGATATTCAGGGTCTGCCCGGTCGGAACAGTAAAATCGCAATGGACGAGATAGTACTCTGCCATAATTTCGATACAGTAACAATCAATAATACTTCGACATAAGCACCTGGTTATAGCGGGAACGACAACTAAGTTCCTATCGCCCGCCATTCGCAGACATTTCCATTCCTCCTTCGCACAATCAGGATAATCAAGATTGGCATGGTCAAAGGCATATCCCATTGAATATCCCGAATCCAGATAAGAGAAAAACGCATTTTGCCAATCAAGCGAACAATACCAGCAATCGGTACATATCGAAGAGTCCATACGACAATAGCCTACCGTAACGGCATCTTCACTCGAACCTTTTCTGAAAGTGTATGACAAGCTGCTTTCTGCTGCCGTATCTAATGTATCACACATCCCTGAACAGTTTGCCAGGAAGGTAAATGGCATGTGGGCGTAGGAAGCAAGCCAGGCTTCGATTTCAAGAGCGGTCGTATATTCAAAGCACCAGTTTTGGAATCCCCAGGTCTTGCTTTTGGAGTGGGCAATTACGTAAAACATAGCTGTGGTGTCGTTCTGAAGATGGCTTTGAATGGCAGGCTTTCTGGGGTAGATTTCAGCGTCAGTCGGATACCCCATGCTTTCAAACCAGTCTCGTGCGCTGGTATACCAACTGACCCAACCTCCATCGCAAACAAGACTATCAAAAGGCCCTGAAAAGGAGTACCCGTAGCCCGGCGGCGGTATCCCATAGCCAAGCTTTTTACCCGATCTGGCGTCAATAACCGTGATGATTATCCTTCCCTTATCGATGCTCCTCACCACCCAGCACGGGTTTTCTGGTGTCGGCCTGATTAGAAACACGTCAGACTTGGGAGATATGAAATATAACTGGGTGAATTGCACGACGCCCTCAACCATTGATTCCGCCTTTTCTTTGGCAATCACGGGGCCGACACGGTCTGGTAAATCTTTTCGCCATCGAATTTTCTTCTCTATAAATTCTCCCGTATTTGTATCAAATTGGTAACGGATGAAGTCCTTTTCGACGATTGCCCCCCCAATTGTTCTTTGATGGAAGTAGGACACGATATTCTCGATTTGCAGCTTAATAAAAACCCTATCGCTTTTTTCGTATTTTGCCAATAGAGTGTCCTGACTTGCAACAACTGTTTCTGCTCGGGTTGGTGACGATAGCCCCATAGCCACCAGAAAAGCGATAAATATTGTAATTATCAGTGTTTTCATAATGGTACCTCCCGGCTATTGCAAGGTTACAAGAACCAATACCTGACCCCTGCGGCCTTTCTCCAGCCTTTCCATTGCCTTTCCTAAAATGGCTCCATGGGCACGAACAGAATCTGCGGCTTTCATGGCATAGCCAGGGGTGGAAGATGTGGTGAGGAGATCGCCCGGCTCCACGCCCACTTTCGTCGCATCAACGTTGCAGTAGACGCGTCCTGCAAGCGCGACGTCGTAGTCATACTGCCCGGCACCAAGACGTACGCCTGATCCCAAGCCACTGCCGCCAGCTACGATTCCAGCAACTTTGGGATCATAAGGTTTATCTGCAATAGCCAGTTTCCCGGGGTTTTCGGGGTCGATGACAAGAACCGTTCCAGGCCCAATCCTCCTGTCATTCACTATATCGAATCCCTCAGCGTAGTCAAGGCCTTCACCCAACTCCATAATGAGTGTCCCTGTCGCTTCGCTTCGGATTTGGATATTTCCTCTAATGGTCACATCGCCGGAGATCATCCCCCCGGTAGCGCCATCGATCGTACTGACACGGTGAGAGAAACCGACCGAGACCAGACGTATTCGTGGCGTAAGCTCCGGATCGGAGCCGACCTGGATGCCCAAATAACGCACGGTGTCATTGAATAGAGTATCGGGTATGGGGTTTACGCTTCCAAGGATTACATTGAACAGGCCGTCGGTCGCTGTGACAGACGATTGTGTCTCAGTCCATTTAGCCGTTCCTCCGGTTGAGTCGTCGTAAATAGTGAAGACCATTGACACGGTAGTGTCTAAGGGCGTTCCACTAGTGCCCGTCAACCGCCCTTGGTAATTAATCATCTGCGGGACATCGGCTGTGACGAACGATGCCAGCGCCAGTACCGCAACCATCAATGTGAGTGTGAGTTTTACCATGTGGTTCATCACGGTGTTACTCCTTCCGTTAGTATCAA
>CAZYRH010000048.1:0-16403 GCA_964650395.1 uncultured Ignavibacteriales bacterium | reverse complement strand
CTTTGTAATCGGACAGCTTGACAGTCTTGAATGCGCCGTCCACGTATGCGGTCGCCTCAAAATCGGGCGCCGGTTTACCAACACGTGCTAACATTTTGAATTCCTCTTGTTTGGGTTTTTCTTGTGAAGACACCGAGTCGTCGGTTTCGCTCACACCGATCGGACCCTTGGCCGGTTGAACACAGGAATGCAGTTCATCAGTCATATCGATATTCCCCTTTCCCAGACTTTCTTTGGTTGAAATCAACTTTCGACAACCGTCAGAAGATCTCTTTTGTGTTCTTCTTCCTGAATAAGAATGTCTTCTAAAATGCGTCGCAAGCCATACTCTTTCAATGACTCTGCCTGTTCTATTCTCTCTTTATACCGTTCGATAGCCATTTCCTCACCGGCCAGATCCTGTTTTAGCATTTCGAGAGTGTTCTTTGAGACTTCCCGTTCTTCCACATTGACCGTCGGGGCTCCGCCCAAAAAGTCGATCTGTTCAGAGAGCATCAGAGCATGCTGCATTTCCTCTTGAGAATGC
Organism: uncultured Ignavibacteriales bacterium; assembly: GCA_964650395.1. GTDB lineage: Bacteria > Zixibacteria > MSB-5A5 > GN15 > FEB-12 > CAZYRH01. The sequence goes on along the minus strand of CAZYRH010000048.1, from coordinate 15,877 downwards.
ACCACCAGCTCTTTCTGAATGGACTCATATTGGGCCCCAGTCATGACTGAGGCGTGCTGTACATATTGAATTGCCGCAGCATATTCCCACTCCAGGTCTTTGTTAAGCTCTTTCAAAAGCGTCTCTTTTGTGATAGCCATTTGGCTTATCCTCTACTTTGTGATTAACAATTTCCTATTGGTTGCGTGGAGGAGACAGCGGCGCTGCCTTTCCCGCCTGCTCCAATTTACTCCATAAATTTGGAAACGAAAGGAGAATTCTCTCCTCGCCGTAAATAATGCCCGGAAGGACCCTCACCGAGAAACTCGGAAAACCACGATTCATGTTGAATCTCTTCATTGAGAATCGCCAGAGCCAGATCATAGGTTCTGTGATCCTTGCCGGCTGTGAGGTTACAAATATGCGTGTATCCGCGAACGGCGCACCTTTCCGCCTCAACCAAAACCTTCAGCATAGCCTCAGTATCTGTCGGGTCTTTCGGCAGTCTGGCCGGCGGACATGCAGATATGTCGTGAAATTCCTTCATATCATCGGGCAACTTGCCCCCAAGCTCATAAATTCTTGGCACGAGGGCTTCGAAGTGATTGCGGTCTTCGATCCGGGCTGCCTCAGCAATCTGCTTGATGCTTTCTCCTTCGAGGCCAATCAGGTTCATCCGCAGGATCGTATAGTAATAGTAGGTTGTTAATTCTGCGGCAGCGTTTCTCACCAACAGCTCGAGCAGTTCGTCAACATTGACACCTGCTTTTTCTACCATTTCTCGGGCTACTTTTGCCATCTTTGGTCTCCTTTGATTTGAGGTTTTACTTTTAGCAAATTAATAATCATTCATTCCTTCACATTATTTTGGCAGTTGATTTCTCTCTCAGCTCTTTCTTATTTCACCTTCTATCTCGTAAGACATGTTATCGACTTACTACTATATAGGCCAGATCGACCAGGTCATTTATCAGACCGGTGACCTCTTGCTCATGCGCATAGGCTGCCTCGAAGATCTCCAGGGGTGACTGCCATTCGCTCGTCGGAGCCTCCCAGGCTTTGACAATGGCTCGACCATCCCGCTCAATCACATGATCGAATATCTTCTCTGCGTGCGTCACCTCTTCCTGATATTGCACCTGCATCCAGAAAGCAGATCATCAGGCATATCAACACCTTTCTTTGCTATGTCCCTGTCTCAGATGTTGTCGGCGGAGTAAACACTCGTCGGCCAAGCTCACGATCAACCTGGAACAACCCTCCTTTGGAATCACCCAGAAGTTTCAACTGCTGAACAATCGCCTTGGCGGATGCTTCTTCCTCGACCTGCTCATTCACGAACCACTGCAGAAATACCTGTGTGGCATAATCCTTCTCAGAAAGAGCCAGATCGACAAGGTCATTTATGAGGCTGGTCACCTTCTGCTCATGCGCATAGGCCGTCTCAAAAACATCCAACGCCGACTTCCATTCCGAGGGAGGAGCCTCCCAAGCCTTGACGATAGCCCGGCCGTCCCGCTCAATCACATGGTCGAATATCTTCTCGGCATGGGTGACCTCTTCCTGATACTGCACCCGCATCCAGTTAGCAAAACCCGGCAGATCGATAGATTCCAGATAGGCTGACATTGACAAGTAGAGGTAAGCCGAGTAAAACTCAGCCGCTACTTGCTCGTTTAGAGCATCTTGCATTTTCTTGCTAATCATCACATGTCTCTTCAAGTTATTTGAACAAGTCAGCCTTCCGTTAAAATGTGGTCATCATATTCAATTTCAAACCGCAGTTTGTGCTTGGCTTCCTCCTGGGCCAAGCTTAGGAACATCTGTTTCAAATTGGCATCGTCGGTGGCAGTAGCTAGATCGTTATACAACCTGAAGGAGGCTTTCTCGGCTTTCATTGCCAGGATAAGAGCCTCCTGATAGCCCAGATCGCCAGAGAGGTCAACATCAACCAAATTATCACCGATCTTCAGGTCCTGAACGCGTTCCTCCGCTGCCAACATCTGCTTGCCATCCTTTATGGCAATTAATTTAGCCTTATGCCCTTTCTCTTCACTGGCGAACTGGACAAATATCTCCTTCATGTGTTCCAGCTCCATTTTGTCCGCTAGACCAGTGTAGAAATCAGCGGCATTCTGTTCTTTCTGGATGGCAAAATCGAGAATTTTGTCTACAGAATCGAATTTCATTTTTCCACCTCAACTAATTAAGCTTTCCATAAGCCATGGACGTTACAGTATTCTCTGGCCGTTACGTTTTCAGCCTCAATGTTGAATATTGCTTCAGGTGCGTCGCCCGGCTTCAAGAACTGGCGATACGCCTTGCTGCCAGCAATCACTTCAATCCACTCGATATAGTGCTTTTCTTCCATCGGGTGGGCGACTTCACCAACCTTCACCTTGAAACCGCCGTCGACTTTCTCAACTACCGGCACGTGCTTCTCGGTAGCGGCGTCGATCTCTCCCTCTTTCAGCAACTTCATATCCTGGCCGCAGCAAACCAGGGTTCCCGCGCCAGTGTGGACAACTTCCACTATGTTGCCGCACACCTCACACTTGTAGACTTGCAGTTTTTCCGTCATGGTTTCTAATCCTCCACGCAAAAATGTTTCTTGTTTTTTACCCTCATATATATCAGCAGTCCATATTAACTCTTCAGAACCCTGTCAAGAGCTGCTAATACTTCTTCGTAATCTGGCTCATTGGTGGTCTCTTGAACATACTGAATATACTGCACGGTACCTTTCCTGTCCACAATGAATACCGTCCTGGCCAGAAGCCGTAGCTCTTTGATCAGCACGCCATACGAGTTACCGAATGAGGCATCGCGGTGATCAGAAAGAAGCTGGAGATTTTCAACACCGGCCGCAGCACACCACCGCTGCTGGGCAAACGGTAGGTCCATACTAATGGTAAGGATCACAACATCATCGCCAAGTTTCCCGGCTTCCTGGTTAAAACGTTTTGTCTCAAGATCACAAACGGGCGTGTCCACTGACGGCACCGAAACAAGGACCACCACCTTTCCCTTGAACGAGGAAAGCTTGACCGGTTCCAGCTTGTCGTTCAGCACTTCAAAGTCTGGGGCCGTATCCCCTATTTTGATCTCATTGCCGACCAGAGTTAGTGAATTGCCTTTCATCTTTACCAATCCGGTTCGTTCACTCATATATGTTCCTCCTTCCCTATCAAACTTAACCGTAAAGTTACATGCCCTTCTTGTGTGTTCCTTTGCATTCGGGGCATATTCCAATAAAATCTAAACGATAGCCGAGAATTTTCCAACCGTTCGATTCCTTTAATTTATTTCCCACCGGGTCGGCTGACAGACCATTGAGATCGTCGACCCGACCACAGTGGATGCAGCGCACGTGGTGATGCTGCTCTGGGTTGCCATCAAACCGGGCTTCCGAGCCACTAATGTCCAACTTCTGAATGATGTTATTCTGTGCGAGGAGTTCCAGATTGCGGTAAACCGTGCCTAAGCTGATTTTTGGCAAACGCTTACGCACAGTGTGATACAGATCAGGGGCCGTGGGGTGCGAGGTGAGCTTTTGCAATTCCTCCAAAATCACCTGACGCTGCTGAGTATTTCTTTGAAATTTCCCTATTGCCATCAATAGTTTTCCTGTTATTACAATTAATAATCATTAGTAATAATTTTAACGTTTGTCAATCATTTTTTGTTCCCCCAAAAGAAATATCTAAAGAAATATCTTTTGAGAACCAATTATAACTGTCCCCTCTTTGGCGGGTGTCTCCGCTGCTTGCCATGGTAGATGATGTCGGGTATTCTGGTAAACCATAGGAACAAGTATCATGATCTTTAAGTTATATTATCCTGTGAAAAACGGCATATTATTGTTACACAACTGGTTGGCTCGATATATTATGTCATATTGTTTAGATAACGCCACACGAGGTTAAGAGAGAGGTAGTATAATGACAAAAGAATGGGAAAACAAAAAGGAAACGTTTGAGGTAATGGACGTAAGAAAACTAGGAGGCAATTTCTTGCCGATGCTTCTCAAAAAAGGGGGGCAGACCCCGGTTGGAGAAGGCATCTGTGTCGTTCAGACTTTTGAACCTATCCCACTTTATTCTGCGATGGCTGATCTTGGTTTTGAGCATCATACAGAGAAGGTTTCAGATAACGAGTATAGAGTCTTCTTTTATAGAACTGAGAAGAAAGAAACTACCTTCCCGGGTGGCGCTGATGTTCCCCTGAAGCCAACGGCTATACTCAACTTCAAGAAAATAGACGATTCTCTTGCCGATATAGTGGTGAACTTTTGGAACTTTATTTGGGAAAAGGAAAACCCGGCAATTGACCAGAAGACAAAGTACCTCCTTTCACTTGCAAATGGGGTAGGCGCCCTTAGATTTCGTCAAGCGACTCGTGAACTTGTGAAGGCGTATGCCGCGGGTGTTACTATTGCCGAGTTGGATGAGCTGTTTTCCATGTTTGTCTGGAACCAGGGTGTCGGTACATTTGCTTCTGAGATAGGTCCCTCACCGTTGTTTGCTGCGTACCAGTTGATAAAGAGTTCGGAGGAAAAAGGTGTATCGCGAGAAAGCGTGATGAAGGAGTTAATCGAGAAGTTTGGCGAGAAAAACCCAGCAGTAGGAGCATTTTATGAAGGCAAAGAATAAGACATTTATTGTCTAAACCATTGTCGGGTTTCTCATTCCATACACACGCCAAGTCGCACTTTCAGCCTTTGGCGAACTTCATTTGGAACTTGACCTACCATTTATCCCGCTGATATTGTCAAAATCATTTGTACATCCCCACCAATACAACCCATGAGGCTTTTTGTCACATTATTTTTCGTCCCGCACTATAGCTGATGCGAATTTGCAGCAGGTCACTGTGGTCTATGTATCTTGTGACACAAGAGTGAGTTATACCTTCCGTATATCTTCTTTGTCGCTATCTAAAGGGAGTTAACTAAGCCGATGCAAATAGAGGGTGAGAATTATCTGTATTCTTTCCGTAAGAGTGACTTGTTTTCAGCCATTACTCAAGCTCGTCGGAGCTTGACCGAAAATATGTAATAAAGAGTATAGTTTTTAGTTGATTTTAGCGTGGCATTTGGTATAATATTATAGATTTTATAAGTGAGGTAAGGTCAAATGGAAATCGGCCTTATATATTCGAGCAAGGATCCGCGACAAATACAAACGCGGGATTTCGTAAAGAAGTTCGTACACGAACGAGGGGTACTGGCCAATATTATTGAATCGGAGCGGCCAGTGAAGTCACCGACTGTTGTTATAAACGGCCATGCTCTGAAAGACCTGCGTCAGAAGCCACGGGGCAAGGAACAGGCAATGTATCCGTCTATGTCTGACATTGCCCGCTTTCTCGAACGATATTTGTGGGGGGTATAACCCTTTCTGTCTGTATGACTTAGATTATCCCGCCAGATGAACTGCTCTTTTGAAAAACAGCTACCGTGTTTTAAATAACTTTGCTGACCTGTTGAATGTGACTGAGCTTCAAATAAAGTGAGGCTATTTCTTTTTTCTTATTATCACACCCCTCGGCTGTCCTACCCTTTTATTCTTTCGCTCAAGAATGTGATCACTTCCGGCGTCTTCAAGCGCACCTGCTCCATGGTATCACGGTCACGTACGGTCATCGTTTCGTCTTGCATCGTTTGACCGTCGATTGTCACACAGTAGGGACAGCCGGCTTCATCCATACGAGCGTAGCGGCGACCAATAGCGCCAGAGTTATCATAAAAGGTTTTGAACCGCTTCTTTAGATCATGATAAACATTCTCAGCGAACTCCGGCATCCCTTCTCTATTGACCAATGGGAACACCGCTACCTTAATCGGAGCTACTTTGGGTGACAAACGCAAGAAGACGCGTTTTTCTTCCTTAATCACCAATTCGTCGTAGCTGTCGACCAGCAAAGTTAGTAAGGTGCGGTCGCAACCGGCAGAAGTCTCGATAATGTAGGGAATGAACTTTTCGCTAAAGCGCTCGTCAACATACCTCATATCCTTGCTGGTAGCCTGCATATGGCGGCTGAGATCAAAGTCGGTGCGGTTGTGGATACCTTCCAGCTCCTGCCAGCCGAACGGAAACTCATATTCGATATCATAGGCCACCTTGGCATAATGCGCCAACTCATCCTCTCCGTGCTTGTGCCAGCGCAGCTTGCTGGGGTTAATACCCAGCTCTTCATACCAGGCCCACCGCTGTTGGCGCCAGTATTCAAACCACTTATCATCTTCAGGGGGATGCACAAAATACTGCATCTCCATCTGCTCAAACTCACGGGTACGGAAGATGAAATTACCGGGGGTGATTTCATTGCGGAAGGCCTTGCCGATCTGTGCAATACCAAAAGGTATCTTCTGGCGGGAGGAATTTTTCACGTTGAGAAAATTGACATAGATCCCTTGAGCCGTCTCGGGCCGCAAGAACACCGTGCCGGCTGTATCTTCTACGGGACCCATGTAAGTCTTGAACATCAGGTTGAACTGCCTGGCTTCTGTCAATTCGCCCCCGCATTCGAGGGGGGTTTTGGATGGCTTCAATGGGCACCGGCTTTCGGCCAGCTTGTCGGCTCGAAACCGCGCCTTGCAGGTTTTGCAGTCGACCATTGGATCGTGGAATTCCGCCACGTGGCCGGAGGTATGCCAGACCTGGGGGTGCATCAAGATGGCGGCGTCCAGTCCTTCGATGTCGTCCCGGCGGTTGGTCATGGCATCCCACCAGAAGTTCTTCAGGTTGCGCTTCAATTCCGCTCCGAGCGGGCCGTAATCCCAGCAGGAACCAAGACCGCCGTAGATTTCCGACGAGGGATAGATGAACCCCCGACGCTTACAGAGTGATACGATCTTATCCATGAGGTCGTTGTTGGCTTTTTTCCTGTTCATGTTCGTTCGTTTCCTATTCAGGTTGACGTCAGGCGGCTATTCTTCAACTTTTCGAGAAACCCAAGCGATTTCAAAGGTGCACTTATGCCGGTCTGATAGTTCACGAAATCGGTCAGCACCTCCAGCAGGCGGGTCACGTCATTGTACCCTATCGGCAGACCGGTGGCCTCGTTTAGCGAAGCACTTTGAAGCGCAACTGAGAGCCTGGCGTTCTCTTTGGAGAAGGGAATATAATACTCCCCCGGCCTTTGGCAAGAGGGGCAAACGATTCCCCCGCGTTCCGGGCAGAAGTGTATTTCCCCGGTTTCGCCCTTCGGTAATCTGACTTCCTGCCCACACCCAACGCAACGAGCCAGCGAAGGGTGATACCCTAACTGTGACAACAGACGTAGAAAAAAGGCAATAAACAGCACGGGCAGAGATCTTTTTTCAACGGTTTCAGTCAGTTCAAGAAATGAGATAAAGAAGCTGTAAAGAGGCTGCTGAGGCTGTTCGTCGGAAAGCAAATGATACAGCAGCTCACATGCTGCCGAGGCATACGCCAGGCGCCCCAAAGTTCCTTCCTTTTCAAAAGCAAACAGCTCGATAAGCTCGGTCTCGGAAACGTATCCTTTAGCTGACTTCTCGGACGTGTAGAATGTGATCTCCAGGCGGGCGAACGGCACGAGCCGTCCCCGTTTCGATATCAAACGTCGCCCTCCTTTGTCCACCAGGGTAATCTTGCCAAAATCCCGGCTGAATAACGATACCGTTCGGGATGATTCCGACCAGTTGAACAGCTTCAGTATGACGGCTTCAGTTTTTTCTAAGGGCATTTTTTACTGACCGAGAAAGCGGTATATCGTTTCATCGGGGTAAACCATGTGGTAGCGGGTGCGGGCAAGGGACTCAATGTAGCCGGGGTCGGACTCAAGCATCTTTTTAATCCTCGCGGCATCGATAAGGTCAATCGTAAGACTTCTGTTACTCTTGATTAACGCCCTTCTCTCCAGCTCTAAACGTGCGATTCGAGGAATACCGTAGGTGCCGCTCATCAGCGAATAGAAAAACAAAAGGCCGAGTATCCAGAAGCCGTATTTGATCACCTTTCGACGCAGGTGCTTGTTGGTATTGGAAATTCGACGTACAAAGTTCTCCGCCAACGGGGCAAAAAGCGAACGAGAGTGTGTCACTCGGCGTGGCATACGTGTAAGTAAGCTCCAGTATCCGGCAAGAAGCAAGCTAAAAATATCTAATGATGACGGTGGGCTTACGGCACAGCCTCGAAGTGCTCCTACCGTTATTAAGACTGGAAGAACTGATCTGGGTTCTGCGTTACAACTGCTTTCTCATCTATTGTATCGCCTCTCGTACCATTTGGGCATATCGTTCCGCCAATGGATCGGAAGCGTAGTTCTTGCAAGCGAAGCGGTAACCGTTTTCGGCCATTGTCTGTCTCAGTGAATTGTTGTTCAGCAATTTCAGAATGGCGTCAGCCAGGCTGGCGCTATCGTCCAGAGGAATCAGCAGCCCTCTTTCATTGTGCTTGATAATATCTAATATCCCTCCGGATGCAGTTCCAATCACAGCCGCCCCGCACATCATCGCCTCAGAGAGAGCTAACCCAAAACCTTCCTGGTATGAATTCAACACCACAATAGCGGCGCGATTATACACCTCTCGCAGTTTTTCCTGTGACACGGGGGGAACTATTCTCACCTGCTGCTGCAGCCCAAGGTTTTCTATAAGCTGCTTGATACGAGACTGCAAGGGGCCACCGCCACAAATTTCCAATCTGGCCTGGGGGTTTTCCTTGATCACGGCTGCGAAGGCCTTGATCAGATAGTCTACCCGCTTTTGCCACGTAAACCGGGTAACAGCGACTACAAGGTTGCTTTCCCTGCTAATGTGTTCATCTCTGTGGAAAATAGCTTCATTATGGGGGAGAGGCAGGACTTCCAGAATGCCAGTGAGGTCAGCGTCCAGGTGGATGATCTCGTCCTTGAGAAAGTTTGAAACCACCGTCCATTTTTTCAGTCCGTGGCAAAACCGTTTAAAATACCAGTAAGTTAGTTGTCCATGTTTTTTCATCAGCCTGATGTCAGAGCCGTGCGATGAAAGTACCATCGGTAGTGAAGTGGTGCGGACGATTCTTTTCATAACGATGCCCGTTGGCACCAGCCAGTGGCCGGCGACAACTTGAATCTTTTCTTTTTCTATTATCTTAAGCGCCGCCAAACGCCAGTGGCGAAGAAAATGCATGAATTTGAAAAGACCACCGGCCGAACTCAGCACCAGTTGCTGCATATTCCCCCGGTAGGCGATGTTTTCGTTTTTAGGATCCTTGTCATACCGAAAGCGATAGATCTTCACACCGTCGAATACTTCTTCCTCGGGAATATCCTGGTCATGGGGCGCGAGAACAATTGGCTCAATGCCATGATCTACCAACCGTCTGGTTAGCAGGGAGATGAAAACTCCGGAGTAGTCTCCCCGGTAGCGAGGATAGTTGTGAGTCAGCACTAAAAGGCGTATTGTACTTTTCATCTGGCGTATGGTATAAAAAACTTTGAGGCGGTGAAATATTTATTTATGACAAGCCACCCACCTGTTATATTTTACTATCAAAACTATGGACATGAGCAATCGGACAGGGAGAAATTTTGTTCCCAATCTGGATTTAGGCCAAATTCAGAAAAACCCCATACTTGATATTGCCGCCCAATTTTGGGACGAGGAACGTTATCAGGCGTTTCGGATTTGCTATCGTTCAATGCGGATCATCGATGATCTTGTTGATGATAGGAAAGCGAAAGGACTCGAAATATCTGACGATGAACGAGAGCAATATAGCCGGATGATTTCTGATTGGATTGAGCCGATTAAACGCAGAAGGCCGGATGATGCTCTCCAGCATGAGTTAGTGGCCACAATAGAAAGATTCAAAATCCCTATCTGGCCCTGGGAGAAGCTCGCTTCAGCCATGATCTATGATCTCAATCACGATAGCTTTCCAACCTTCCGAGCTTTTTTGCAGTATTCTGAGGGAGCCGCTGTAGCCCCGGCCTCGGTTTTTATGCATCTTTGTGGAGTGGCACGACAGAATGATGGGTATTCCCCACCCGTCTTCGACAGCCGGAAAACCGCCCGACCCTTGGCAATTTTTTCCTATCTAGTACATATCATCAGGGATTTTCAAAAGGATCAGAAGAATCATTTGAACTATTTCGCATCCGATATCCTTGTGCGCTATGGACTAAGTGGCTCCAAGCTGAGAGAGATTGCCGAAACGGGAGAAATCAGCCAATCCTTCCGGAACTTGATGGCGCAGTATCTGGGGTTTGTTGAATATTACCGCCGAAAAGCTCGGGAATCTATCGATCGGATACTACCTTTACTTAAGTCACGGTACCGTTTGAGCTTGGAGATAATCTACAACCTCTACTCTCAGATATTTGAACGGATTGACCCTCAAAAAGGTAGGTTTACTACTTCTGAATTGAATCCGGAGCCCGAAGAAATTCGAGATAGGATAGATCGTACTATTTCTGCCTTTCAATCAGTATGACGAAATGTTTTTGGGAAGAAAGGCTAAGTCAAATTGGTATACCTTATAAAGAGAATTTACGGTGATTGACTTCTGTGCAAAGGAAAACACAGTTGATCGAATTATTTGGGTATGAAAAAGATAAAATTGGAGGAAAGCTATGAGATTGTGGCGAATTGTCTTGTTGATGTTGGCGCTGCCGACCGGATTGCTGGCTGACGAGATAGCTGTAACCGTTTACAACAGCAATCTTGGTGTGGTCAGCGAGACGCGCTCCTTGCAGTTCAACAAGGGCGTGCACCAGCTTGCGTTCCGCGATGTTCCCTCTTTGATAGACGCCAGCTCAGTCAGGTTTGACCTTGTCGGCACGGGGCACAATGTGGCCATCCTCGAGCAAAACTACGCCTTTGACCTGGTCAGCCCTGAGCAACTGTATTCCAAATATGTTGACAACGAAATTGAGCTTATTGACAAGGAAGGCAAGTTGTACACCGGAACGCTTCTAGCGTACAACAGCGGGGCGGTGACACTTCGGGAAAAATCGGGCCGAATCAAGATCGTCCAAATGGCCAATGTGACTGAGGTCAATTTTCCCAGCCTGCCGGAGGGCCTTATTACCCGACCGACTCTTTTCTGGCGGTATACTTCTGATTATGACGGTCAGCTCGAATGTAAAGTCGGCTACCAGACCTCGGGAATGAACTGGACGGCGGAATACGTGGGCGAGCTCAGCAGTGATGAAAAGAAGCTCGACCTATCGGGGTGGGCGTCGATAAACAACACTTCGGGAAAAACCTATAAAGACGCTACTCTCAAGTTGGTGGCCGGAGATATTCACCGTGTCCTTCCCGAACCACCCCGTGGGCTTATGAAAACCTTCGCCATGGCCGGGGAAGCGGCGGGCAAAGGGTTTGAGGAGAAGGCCTTTTTTGAATACCATCTCTACACGCTACCGCGAAAAGCGACCCTGGCTAACAAGGAGATTAAACAGATCTCACTTTTTGAACCGGCGGAGACTGATGTTGAAAAAGTGTTTATCTACAAACCGGAACGCAACCCAAAGAATGTCGAAGTCGCCATCAAATTTCAAAACTCGGTTAAAACCGGGCTGGGCCTACCGTTGCCGGCCGGACGGGTTCGTCTATTCAAGGCTGACGATGACGGTTCGTTGATTCTGCTCGGCGAAGATCGGATTGAACACACTCCTAAAGACGAAGAACTGACCATCAAAGTCGGGTATGCATTTGATATCGCTGCCGAAGAGAGGTTGATGAATCAAACCCGCATCTCTAAACAGGTGGAAGAACGCGACTATGAAATCGAGCTGCGCAATCGAAAAGAACAGGCAGTCACTATTGAAGTTGAGAAAAAGCTGTTTGGATTCTGGGAGATAGTCGAGTCGAACTTCTCTTACACCAAGAAGGATGCCAACACGCTTCTGTTTGAGATACCCGTAGGTGCCGGAGAGACGGTGGTTCTGAAGTACAAGGTGCGCTTTACTCTCAGATAAGGTAAATGGCGATTGACAGGTTTGCTAAGAACAATTAGATTCAGCAGGTCAGTGGATGAATTTGTCTTTACGTATGTGAGGAGATAGCTTTGAAAACATTAACAAGAATTCTCATTTTTGCCTTGGTCGGAACTCTCATGGGTGGTATGGCTTGGCCGGAAAAGAAAGCGCGTAAGCTTCCGGTTGGTGCCTACATTAAGTCAGCCAAGATTGATATTCTATCCGGAGAATTTGAACGCTACCAAACCGCAATAGCAATGCTGGATTCGCTTTTCATGTACTACGGTCCCCATGCGGAAGGGTTATACCTTATGGGGCAGATCATGGTTGACTTCATTGAGAAAACCGCCAGCCTCAAGGAGAAGGCCCCGTACCTTGAAAAGATGGTCGCCTATATTGATTCCCTGGATATGTGCTGCGGCAACAAAAAGATTAAAAAAAGCTATCGAAAGGATTGCAAAGAATTCACTGTTTTCTCCGATTCACTCAAGGTGAAATACTGGCGTGAGTTTTTAAACGCCGGTATTAACCATTTGAGTTCCGCGGAACAATTGCACAAGGATTTTGAAGCGCAAGCTGATTCCTCAATCCGCAGCTACCTCGAAAAGGACCTCGAAACCAACGTAGACAATGCCATTGAGAACATGAAGCTCGCTATCATCGCCACCCCTGATAGCTCGCGAACGTACCTCATTATCGATAAGGCTTACGGGTTGAAGGGAGATTATAAGTCGGGGATAGAGTGGCTCCAGAAAGGGCTCGAGCGGTCCGGCGACAGTTCAACCATAGTGCCGTCGATTGCCTACGACTATATCCAGTTGGGTGACTATTGCGGCGCTATTCCATATTATAAGGCGCGGGTCATGAGGAATCCGGATGATGTTATCACCTTGACGAACCTGTCCATCTGTTACAACAACTGTAACATGTACGACTCAGCAATGGGCATCTATCACAGAATTCTCACCGCGCAACCAGAAAACGCCGAAGTTATCACCAACGTTGGTTTGTACTACAACACAAAGGCCCGTATGGCCTCTGACTCCGCTTCGAAATATCAGAATGAGGAAAACCGAGAACTAGCCGCTGCGTGGCGTGATAGACGGAAAGAAGCGTTTGATTCTTCGCGTGTCTATTTCAGACATGCCTTTGAGCTCAAGCCGGAAGATGCCTACGTCGCCGATCAATATGGCGTCGTTTGTGCTCTTTTGGGTAACTACCAAGAAGCGGTCATAGGATTTACTAAGGTTGCAAAACTGAAACCTGAGAACTCTAGCAATTGGTTATCGCTGGGTGATTGTCACCTTACTCTCAAACAATTCGATGATGCTATTTCAGCCTATGAGAAGGTGGTTGAGCTGGAACCTGATAATGTCTCCGTTTGGGAGCACCTGAAAGACCTCTACTTTGAAACCGGTAGCAAGAACAAGCTTGCCGAGGTTGAAAAGAAATTGAATGAGTTGAAACAGTGACACGTTCGGTACGAGCATCGTCATCTCCCCATTTGAAACAGAGACCTGAAAAGCGAAAGAGAACGGTAGGCAGACCCGCCTAAGCGGGTCGTTTGATTTATTCTCACGTTGGCCGATATGGCTCAACCCGAAAGATTCGTCACCGTTGCCGTTGCAGGTCCTCTTCGCAAAAGCTTCGTTTATCGTGTCCCCTCTACAATTGAACGTCTACAGGCGGGGCAGAGGGTGGTGGTCCCCTTTGGCTCTACCAGAAAGATTGGCTTTTACCTTAGTCCAGCCCAACCCGACAAACGAATCAAAATCAAGGAACTTATCAAAGTAATTGACGAGCGCTCTCTTTTCCCGGATGAACTCTTCAAGTTTTGCCTCTGGATAGCTGATTACTACTTTGCCAATCCGGCTGATTGTCTCACCGCCGCCTTACCACCGGGAATAAAAACAAATCAGAAACCTCTTCTCAAATGGGGAGAGACGAAGCCTCCTTTGTCTTCTTTGTGGCTGGAACCGTTGGTGAGGCCTCGCAAAAAAGTACCACCGCAGGTAATCCAAAAAATCAAGAAAGAGCACAAAGACTTGCTCACGCACTTAATCCGGCAGGGAACAATCGTGGAGCAGTGGCCTGGGGAAAGGATGAACAAAAAAGGGGTACTGGCGGGTTACAGAGCGCAAAATCCTCAGGAATGGGATGATTACTTTAGAGATAAAATATTTCGACCGGAATCTTTTGATGGTATGAAAAAACGTTCGGAATTAAAAAGTTCCGGATGGAGTGATTATTTCATCCGCCGAGCTGTTAAGGAAGGTATCCTTGAACCTGTTCCACGTGAGGGGTTAAGCGCCATTTTAGATTTTGTCCGGGGCCGAGAAGATGTCGTCAATATCAACCTCAACACTGAGCAGCAGGCTGCCTTTGAAGTACTGCGTGAGGGACTGGACAAGGGTTTCACACCCTTTCTGATCCATGGCGTGACTGGCTCCGGCAAAACGATAGTCTACTGTCACCTCAGCCGCGAGGCCCTGCGAAGAAGCAAAACCGTCCTTGTTTTAACTCCTGAGATTGCTCTCACCGGGACGACACTGGCGTATTTCAGAGGATTCTTTGGCGACCTCGTCACGGTTATACATTCTGCTATGACTGAACGGGAAAGACTGGTTAGTTGGCAGGGTATTCGTCAGGGGAAATACAAAATTGTCATCGGTCCTCGCTCGGCGGTCTTTGGCCCTTTGCCCTCTCTGGGTTTGATTATTGTCGACGAAGAGCATGATAGTTCGTACAAGCAGGATGATCTCTCGCCCCGCTTTCATGGCCGTGACGCGGCCATTATGCGTGCGAAGATCAATGATATTCCGATAGTCCTTGGCTCCGCTTCACCTTCGGTAGAATCGTATCATCACGCACAGTTGGGGCGATATCATCTGCTTCGTTTGACCAGGCGTCCTGGCCGTGCGACTCTGCCACTCGTCCGGCTGATAAATATGCGAACCGAGAGAGTAAAGGGAGACTTGCCGTTCTTCTCGTATCCTTTGAAAAAGGAGGTGGCAAGAAAACTTTCCCAAGATGACCAGATCATTCTGTATCTTAACCGACGCGGCCATTCTCCAATACTGAAATGCTCCCAGTGTGGCCATGTAGCGCAGTGTCCTCACTGTCGGGTGAACCTGACGTACCACAAGGTGGGCCGCAAGCTGACTTGTCACTACTGCGGGTTTGTGATAACGAGCTATGATCACTGTTCAAACTGCGGCAGCATGGAATTTCTCTACTTGGGCGCAGGTACCCAGAAAGTGGAGGAGTCTATCCCGCGTTTGTTCGAGGGGGCCAAAGTGGTGCGTTTTGACTCGGATTCAGCGACCGGACGAAAAAAAGCGTATCAGATACTTGCCGACTTCGCTGAAAGGAAGTACAACTTGTTGCTCGGAACACAGATGGTCACCAAAGGGCTGGACCTTCCCGGCGTGACGCTGGTGGGCGTGCTGTCAGCCGATCTCACCTTAGACCTTCCTGACTTCCGCTCCTCAGAGCGAACTTTCGCTCAACTATTGCAGGTGGCCGGGCGCTCAGGACGGGCCGAAAAGCCGGGTGATGTGTTGATTCAGACGTATTATCCTGACAATAATGTCATCACTGACGCTGCCGCCCAGAACTATGAATCCTTTTATGACCGTGAGATTCAGTCCCGAAAGGCCCTCGGTTACCCTCCGTTTTCAAGGCTCGTTAACTGTATCCTTTCGTCCAGCGATGAAAAAAGGGTGGAAACGTCGGCGCTGTTGTTTCGAAATCGCTTGCAAGCCAGAATCCAACAAGCTCATCTCAGTGCCGATCTTCTTGGTCCGACCCCTTGCCCAATGTATTACCTGCGGGGTCGATACCGCCGTCATCTCTTCGTGAAAACCCGGCAGGTGGTGAAGTTTGTTCGGATGCTCACTGATTGGGAAAACCTGGAACCTCGTTTCAAGCTCCCCTCAACAGTTAAGATCGTCATTGATGTTGATCC
>CAZYRH010000047.1:0-16431 GCA_964650395.1 uncultured Ignavibacteriales bacterium | reverse complement strand
GATCCTCGGCAAAGTCAACCGCTGTAAAGAAGCGTTAGGGACACAACACTAGGTGCCCCATAGCTTCCTTTGGGATATTGTCGTATTCAAGGAGCTCATTTAGAATTTGAAATCCGTCCGAATATACAATTCAAATACCCCCGTCGGGAATCGAACCCGAATGACCGGCTCCGGAGGCCGGTGCGTTATCCATTACACCACGGGGGCTGACAAGTCAGTTTCATATACAAGTCAGTTTAACAGGCAAGCCTGCTTTTACAGACATCGTCTGTTTTATTGTCATAACAATGGGCGTTTGTCATAAGCCGCTCGTAATTTATGCCTAATGAGTTGCTAAAAGCAATAAATATTTGCCTCGGGTGGCACCCTCAAATTCAGAGGCTTTGTCATAATTATGGATACTGACCATACAAACTCGAAACACCGTCATTGCGAGGAGCGCAGCGACGTGGCAATCTCTTGTTACGGCAGCAGTTTCACTATTGAGATCGCCACGCTCCCTTCGGTCGCTCGCGATGACGACGTATTGCGACAAAGCCTCTCATTTGGGGGTGGTTTGAGTATTAACAGTCAATCATCCCCAAACCCGCCCAAGGCGGGGGAATGCCACACGTGCATCAAAGCGATTCAGAGGCAACCGGATGCGTTCAACACTCAGTTTTTTTGATTGATATTGGGCTTGCTGTCGCTATCTTAGTAAATTCGCATTGTGACCGATAACGAATATGGCAGATGTGGACATCTGCCACACACAATACTAAGTGAATGCGGTTGACTGAAGCATGAGGATAGTTTGAATGCGCTGGACGCAAACCTACATTCCGACTCTAAGAGAAAACCAGGCCGAAGCGGAGCTTGTTTCGCATCAGTTGCTCCTGAGGGGCGGTTACATTCGCAAACTGGCCTCTGGGATATACCTCTACCTGCCGCTGATGCAGCGAGTGATCGAGAAATTTGCCAAAATCGTCCGCGAAGAGATGAATCGGGCGGGGGCCCTTGAGGTCACTATGTCAGTGCTGTGTCCGGTCGAGCTCTGGCAGAAGTCGGGGCGATATTACACAGTCGGCAAAGAGCAGATGCGCCTGAAAGACCGACACCAGCACGAGATGGCGCTGTGCGGAACTCATGAGGAAACAGTAACTTCCTTGATAAGAGGTGAAATCAGAAGTTACAAGCAGTTGCCGCTCAATCTATACCAGATTCAGGTGAAATTCCGCGATGAAATCCGCCCCCGCTTCGGCCTCATGCGCGGGCGGGAATTCCTTATGAAGGATGCTTACACGTTCGACGCCACCGAGGAGTCGTTTGACAAATCGTACCAGAAGATGGTCGATGCCTACTTCCGCATTTTCAAGAGAGCAGGTTTGGACACGATCAAGGTTGAATCTGACGCCAGCGCCATGGGAGGCAAGGCGGCTCATGAGTTCATGCTGTTGGTCGACACCGAAGGGGGGGAGGAGACGATTGTTTCTTGTGATACGTGTGATTACGCAGCCAACGTGGAGAAAGCGACTTTCCGCGACCCGGTCGATCCGGTCATCGATGCAGGGATGAAACCGAGAGAAGTGGTCGATACGCCCGGGGCATCTACAATTGAGGAAGTGACGGCTTTTCTGAACGTTAGCGCCACACTTCTGGTCAAGACGTTGATTTACATGGCCGATGGCAAGCCAGTGGCAGCGATGGTGCGCGGCGACCGCGATCTCAATCTGCCCAAATTAAAAAATGCGCTTGGAGCCGCCGAACTTGAAATGGCTACGGCTGAGCAAGTTGAGAAGTATACTTCAGCACCGGTCGGCTTTGCCGGGCCGATCGGTCTAAAAGATATGTCGATCATTGTTGACCCACTGGTCGCACAGCTCAAAAACTTTATTGTGGGAGCCAATGCTGACCAACAACACATAATCAATGTAAACCTTGAGCGGGATTTCAAAGCCACCCGGATCACCAACATAACTCTGGCTCGGGAAGGGGATGGTTGTCCACACTCAGATGGCCGTCTCATTACCAGGAAAGGGATTGAGGTCGGCAACACGTTCATGCTGGGCACTAAGTACTCCGAGACTCTGGGAGCCAAGTTCCTTGATGTCGAGGGGAAAGAGCAGCCGATTTTGATGGGATCGTACGGCATTGGCATTACTCGCACTCCTCAAGCAGCGCTTGAGCGCTACCATGACGAAAAGGGCATCATCTGGCCGAAAAACATAGCTCCCTTCCTGGTTGAGTTGATTCCAATTAGCATGGAAAACAAGGCCCACGTGGAAACAGCGGTCAAGGTGTCTGATACTCTCACTCAAGCCGGCATCAATGTATTATATGATGATCGAGACGAACGGCCGGGGGTGAAATTCAACGACGCCGATCTAATTGGTCTGCCAATTCGGGTCGTAATCGGAGATAAGTCGTTAAAAGAAGGGAAGGTGGAACTCAAAGCTCGGAGCGAAGCGCGGGTTGAACTGGTCGATATTGATTCTGTGGTTGAAGCGGTTAGGAGGTTAGCTGAACGGTTGAATTAGAAAATTATTCTGTTGCATTGAAAGGGATTAGCTGGTATATTTATATGTTATAGTGGGCATAGGCCCACTCTTTATTTATGGCGAGCCATGTTTGAGGACGTTAAACAAAAAGTCATTGAACTGATTGAGAAGCCGCTTCGGCAGGAAGGCTGTGAGGTGGTTGATCTCGTTCTGTCTAAGTATAGGAACAAGTGGACGCTTAGGCTTTTCGTTTTCTTTAGCGGAGGAATCACAATCGGCGAATGCGCGCATATTTCACAAATAGTCGGTGACATTATTGACGGAACCGATTTGTTTGAATCCGGTTATACATTAGAAGTATCCTCTCCAGGTCTTGACCGGCCGCTGAAGTTGCCACGGGATTTCAAATATCGTATCGGAGAAAAGGTTGCAATTAACTTCGTTGACTCGAAGAAAGGAAGAATCGAAGCAGAAATCCTGTCCGCCACCGATACCCAGATTCTGGTAAGAAACAGTGCCGGCGAGTTTACAATTGGCTTGGGGGATATAGACAAAGCGACAATAGTATATTAGTGGAGACTGTGTAAATGGCATTTGATATGATAGAGGCGATGACGCTCATCGCGCGGGAAAAGAACATTGAGTTTGATTCCGTACTGGAGACACTGGAAGCAAGTCTCTTGGCGGCAGCTAAGAAAAAGTACAACTACACCGATAACATCTCCTTCAAGTTTGAACGGAAGAACAATGAATTGCTCATGATTGCCACCAAGAAGGTGGTTGCTGAGGCATCCGATCCAAACACAGAAATCTCTTTACCGGAAGCCAAGGAAATCGACACAGAGGCTGAGATTGGAGACGATATCGATATCTACATTGATTATGAGGTTGAGTTTGGTCGCAACGCCATAGCATCGGCGAAACAGATGCTGGTTCAAAAAATCCGAGAGGCTGAACAAGACCGCGTTTACGATGAATACATTGACAAGGTCGGGAAGTTGGTGACGGGTGTTGTGCAGCAGATTGACAAGGGCAACGTCATTGTAAACCTTGGTCGCGGCGAAGGAATTCTGCCCATCAAGGAACAAATCCCGCGAGAGAAGTTTCGCCAGGGAGACCGCATTAGGGCGTATATCCTTGACGTTCAAAAGTCGTTACGCGGTCCACAAATAGTGCTTTCTCGGGTCAACGAAGGGATCGTGCGCCGCCTGTTCGAACTGGAAGTGCCGGAAATATATGAAAAAATTATTGAAATTAAGATTATCGCCCGTGAACCCGGTGAGCGGTCTAAAATAGCGGTGTACTCTTCGGATGATCGGATCGATCCCGTGGGAGCCTGTGTTGGCATAAAAGGAGTGCGGGTTCAATCAATAGTGCGAGAGTTAAACAATGAGCGTATCGATATCGTTCCGTACACTTCGAATGCGGAAGTCTTTGTGTCGCGAGCCCTCGCTCCAGCCAAAGTTGTCTATATGGACGTTAACGAGCTAGAGCAGAAAATGACGGTGGCTGTGGAGGATGAAAAGCTGTCGCTGGCCATAGGTCGCAACGGTCAGAATGCACGTCTGGCTTCAAAACTGACCGGCTGGAAGGTAAATATCATGTCAGAAACGGAATATAATGAAGCCAAACGACATGAGGCGGAGATGCTGGTTCCAGTTGCTCAGTTGGAGGGCATCGGAGGTAAGATCCAGGAGCGTTTGGTTGAGGTTGATATCAGTTCGGTTCAGAGGTTGGCTGTCGCTTCAGTTGCGACGCTGACAAAAATCGATGGCATTGGCAAAAAGACGGCTGAGAATTTGATCGAAAAAGCAAAACTGTTTGTTCAGGGGCTGGAAGAAGAGTATCAGCATCGTGAAGAAGACAAGAAAAAAGTGACTGCTGAGGGTGGCTCAAGCAAGGAGGAAAAGCTTACCGTTAGGGATGTCTTTGAGGAGGACGAAGACTTTGTCACTGAAGTTGATGATGTTCTGGAAGCTACTGCCCCGGACCTGAATGAGGTAGAAGACGATGATACTAAGGAACAAAAATAAATCGGTCATTACCCACATCATCCGGTGAGGGAATACCGCCGGTGTGGGGAGGTGAGAGCTGAATGGCAGATACGAAGCGAGTATACGAGTTGGCTAAGGAGTACAAGATATCCTCCAACGCCATGCTGACTATATTGCGCGAACTCAATTTCCAGCCTAAGTCTCACATGTCGGTAGCCACTCCCAAAATGATTGATGCCGTGAAACAAAAGTTTGCACAGAAAAAGCAAGAAGCGAAGAAAGAGATGAAGCAACGGGAGCAAGTCAGGGAGGCAGTAGAGCGTAGCACTACGAGAATTGGCAGCTTCAGGGTAAATGATTCGCGCGCCCCGGTGGCCGGTCTCATGCGACGGTTGGAGAGAAAGCACAAGAAAAAGGAGCGTCGAAAAAGAAAAAGTCGCCAAACTGTCAACAGGGCTGACGTAACTAAAAGCTTTCGCTCCACTATGGCACATTTGAGCGGTACCAGGCCCAAGAGGAAACACCGACGGTTATCTGATGCTGTAGATGGTGAGGTGGGGGTGGAAAACATCTTGGAAGTAAATGAATATATTTCAGTCGCGGAACTGGCTAAGCTTATGGACCACAAACCGGCTGAGGTGATCGCTAAGCTCTTCGAAATGGGGATGATGGCCACCATCAATCAGCGTCTAGATATGGACGCTATAGGAATGGTGGCGGCGGAATTTGGTTTTGATGTACAAGAAGTGGTGGAAGTCGGTGACTCCGCCAAAGAAAATGAGCGGGAAGAGAATCTTGTCACACGAGCGCCGGTAGTCACTATAATGGGACACGTTGACCACGGGAAGACATCTCTTCTTGATTACATCCGCAAAACAAACGTTGTGGCGGGTGAGGCAGGTGCTATAACCCAGCACATCGGGGCCTATGAAGTTGTTCATGACAGCGGTTGCATCACCTTCCTTGACACGCCGGGTCACGAGGCATTTACAGCTATGCGTGCCCGGGGGACTCAAATCACCGACATTGTGGTGCTGGTTGTGGCGGCCGATGACGGAGTGAGACCGCAAACGGTAGAAGCGATTGACCATGCCCGTGCTGCTAACGTGCCGATTATCGTCGCTATTAACAAGATTGATAAACCCAGCGCCAATACCGACACAGTGCGTACCCAGCTTTCCAACTACAATTTACTCTCCGAAGAATGGGGTGGGAAGAGCATTATGGTCGAGGTCTCGGCAAAAACCGGAGAGGGGATTGAGAAGCTTTTGGAAATGATCCTGCTGCAAGCTGAAATGATGGACTTAAAGGCCGATCCAGTCATTCGTGGTCATGGAGTGGTGGTTGATGCCAAGCTTGAAAAGGGGCGCGGGCCAGTGGCCACAGTATTGATCCAAAAAGGCATTTGTAAAGTGGGTGATCCGATTGTTGCCGGAACATTCTACGGCCATACCCGGACGATAACCAGCGACCGCGGGCAGCAACTTCAGTCCATGGGGCCATCCACACCCGCTCAGATCACTGGGCTTAATGGAGTCCCTCAGGCGGGTGACAGTTTTATGGTTGTGCTACATGATCAGGAGGCTAAAGAGATTGTCCTTAAGCGAAGTCAAATTAAGAGAGAACAAGATGTTCGGCGACATTTTAGTCGGGTCACCCTTGATAAGATATTTGACCGGATTAAAGAAGGACAGATAAAGGAACTTCGCCTTATAATTAAGGGTGACGTGGATGGCTCCGTGGAAGCACTCTCCGACACTCTTGGGAAGATAGCTACTGAGGAAGTCCAGGCGAATATCATCCATAAGGGTGTAGGGACAGTAACGGAATCCGATATTCTGTTAGCAGCTGCCTCCGATGCCATTGTCGTTGGATTTCAGGTGTCAGTGGAGACCAGAGCGAGAGAAGTCGCCAAGAAAGAGAACGTAGATATTCGCCTCTATGATATTATCTACGAGGCAGAACGAGATGTAAAGCAGGCGCTGTCAGGGCTTCTGAAGCCGACGGTATCGGAGAAATTCGTCGGTATGGCGGAAGTACGTGACCTGTTTAGGATTCCTCATGTCGGCACTATCGCCGGAAGCTATGTCAAAGAGGGGTACCTGGCTCGGAAGTATAAAATCCGCCTGATCAGGGATGGGAGAGTCATTTACACTGGAACTATGGCCTCGCTGAAGCGTTTCAAGGAGGATGTTAAGGAGGTTAAAGAGGGGTTCGAGTGTGGTATTGGGGTTGAGAATTTTAATGATCTCAAAGTCGGTGATCTCATTGAGGCTTTTGAATTGGTTGAAGAGGTGAGAACGCTTTAGTAGGGATCGTTCTTGGTTACGATTATTCTCACGTGTCGGTTGGATCTGCCCGGAGTCAGTTCATTGAAAGAAAAAAGACGTATACTCAAATCGCTCGTAGCTCGCTTGAGAAACAGCTTTAATATATCCGTTTCTGAAGTTGGAGAAAATGACATATGGCGGAGGGCTACACTCGGCGTAGCCCTAGTGTCAAACAACAACAACTTCGGGCATCAGGTGATGGCTAAGGTGATCGGCAAAATCGAATCAGAGTCGGAGATTGTTGTAGATGATTATCAGACAGAGTCGTATTAGCCATGAGACAGTTCAAACGCTCGACAAGGTTGGCCGAACAAATTCTGCGGGACCTTTCGAATCTGATGGAGAATGAGCTGGCCGATCAAGTTTCAGGGATGGTAACATTCACGCGTGTCAGGGTAAGCGAAGATCTGCGGAACGTCATGGTGTATTATTCAGTTTTGGGAAAAGAGAAAGATCGGCCGGCAATAGCAGATTACTTCGAGAACGAGAAAAAGCATATTCGACACCTTCTCGGCAGTAACCTGCACATTCGTCACATCCCTGAATTGACCTTCAGGTTCGATCCCTCAATTGAGGAAGGAATAAGGATAGAGCAATTGTTGAATGAAATCAAAGATAATTCAAAAGAGTAATCTCAGCCATACTGGGACAACCGGGCCTATTTCAGAAATACAGAGTCTTTTAGAAGATGTACGGTACATTTTGGTTGCCTCGCATGTCGATCCTGACGGCGATTCCCTCGGCACGCAATTGGCCTTTGCGTCGTACCTCCGCCACTTAGGGAAAGAAGTCTATTTGGTGCGGGAGTCAGAGGTCCCTGCCAAGTATCGATTTCTCCCGGGCATTAACGCCATCACCCCAGTCAGTTCGTACTCAAAAGATTTCTTGGTAAGCACGGCCTTGATACTCGAGTGTCCCAACGTTGAAAGAATCGGTCAGGCCAGTCGTTTCTTAACGCCGAATGCGAAAATCATCAACATCGATCATCATCAGGATAACGACCGGTACGGCGACATCAACTGGATCAACACTGAGGTCTCCTCGGTAGGGGAGATGGCCTTTGAATATTTCCAGCAGGTCGGCTTTCAAATCACGGTTGACACCGCCGAGCAGCTCTACACGGCAATTTTGACGGATACGGGGCGGTTTCGCTACTCGTCAACCTCTTCTCAAACTATGGCGATCGCGGGGCGCTTGATAGAAGCCGGCGCTAACCCTCAAAAAATCTGTGATAATGTCTATTACAACTTGCGCCCCTCAAGCATGAAGTTGATCGGTAAGGTGCTCAATGTCATCGAGTTTTTCGACGAGGGGAGCATCTGCCTTCTAACTTTGACGCAACAGATGCTCAATGAGAGCAACGCTGAGGCCTCTGAATCCGAAGGGCTGGTCGATTTCACGTTATTTACAGAAGGCGTGGTTGCGGGTGCCTTAGTGAAGGAAATCGACACACACCAGACAAAAGTCTCGTTACGATCTCGAGATAGCGTCAATGTCGCCACTGTGGCTGCTCGTTTTGGAGGTGGAGGCCATTTTAACGCATCGGGGTGCATCCTGCCTGTTGGGCTGACTGAGGCGAAAAAGGAAATCATCAAATTGCTGCGCGAGGCTCGAGATGGTCGGACGAGATAAGCAGTACAACGGCGTCCTTTTATTTAATAAGCCGATCGGTGTCTCCAGTCACGAGGCGGTGCTGGATATCAGGCGCTCCGTTAATCAGCGTCGGGTAGGGCACACTGGCACTTTAGACCCTCAGGCGGAGGGTTTGCTGGTAATATGCCTGGGCAAGGCGACCAAGATTACCCAGTTCCTTTCTGCCCTCGACAAAACCTATGATGCAGAGATTTGTCTCGGTCAGAGATCCTCAACGTATGACAGCGAGGGAATTGATTTAGATCAGGCGCCGCTGCCTCCTCCGGAGATGACGGACAATGAGATACGTGACTTGCTGGATGGGTACCGAGGCAAGATCAAGCAAAAAGTACCGGCCTATTCGGCTGTCAGAGTTGGCGGCCAGCATCTTTATCGATTGACTCGTAGTGGCATATCGGTAGAACTGCCGGAACGAGAAATTGAAATAAAGGAGATACAGCTCCTCGGTTATCGCAAGCCACACCTGCAACTGCGGATCACCTGTTCCGGGGGAACATATATACGCTCTCTAGCTCACGATCTGGGCGAAAAGCTCGGATGCGGCGCATATCTTTCACGGTTGCGGCGAACGGTGGTGGGCGAGCTGAATGTAAAACACGCCCTGGACTTGGTCGAAGTGAAGCGATACCACAAAGCGGACATACTCCACAAACATCTATT
This sequence comes from uncultured Ignavibacteriales bacterium, assembly GCA_964650395.1. Taxonomy (GTDB): domain Bacteria; phylum Zixibacteria; class MSB-5A5; order GN15; family FEB-12; genus CAZYRH01. Next base: position 7,317 of record CAZYRH010000047.1, on the reverse strand, counting down.
GAGCTATGACGCCGTTCTTGGTTACAGCGCTATCATTATTTCCGATGATTTCAAAAAGTATGTAGCTTCTGGTAAAACGCTCACATCTATGGATGTAGTCGGATTTCAAGAATGTTTTGCTGCCGATGACCTGGTACTTATGAAGGACACCGACGGTCAGGTTCTGGCCGTTGGAATGGCGGAAGCGGCGTCGGATGCCTTTAGCGACGCTCAGGGACAAAAACTGTTTAGATATATACGGGTACTGAGTTGAGCACGACTTTTGTGCAAGGGATTGAGAACTATACTCCAAGTTCCGATCGACCGGTTGTGGCTACGATCGGAACCTTTGATGGTATTCACCTCGGTCATCAGGAGATTTTCCGAAAGGTGCGCAGCGTCAGCGAGCAGACGGGCTTGGAACCAGTGCTGATCACGTTCCATCCGCATCCCCGAGTTGTAGTTTCGCCTGATGATATTCCACTGCTTCTAACGACAATTGAGGAAAAGGTGAAATTCATTCCCCACTTCTTTCAGGGGACGGTTTTGGTGCTTGATTTCAACGTGACGCTGATGAACCTGTCAGCCGAAGAGTTCGTCAAGGGTATCTTAGTTGACAAGATAGGAGCCAAGGTGCTGATTGTCGGGTACGATCATGCTGTTGGTAAAAACCGCAGCGGGACCATTCCGGAATTGAAAAGATTGAGCCAGAAATACGACTTTGAAATGGAGGTAGTAGGACCGGTGATGGTTGACAAGCAAGCCGTCTCGTCATCTCGCATACGGCAGGCAATGACACAGAACCGGTACCAGGAAGCGCTCAGGCTTTTGGGGCACGACTTTGCCATATGCGGAACTGTTGAAAAAGGGATCGGATTGGGGAAAAAGCTCGGTTACCCTACGGCGAATATCAAATACAACCCCCGGAAGCTGCTGCCGAGTCACGGTGTGTATGTCTGCTGGGTGCAGGTTGGTGACGAACAGAAAAACGGCGTGATGTTTATCGGAAGGAATCATTTTAATCCGGCCAATCGCATCTCAGTGGAAGCCAATCTGTTTGATTTCAATCGGGATATTTATGGTGAAGAGATTACAATATATCCGACTTGTTACATCAGGGAAAATCGAAAATACGATTCGTCTGAAGAGCTTGCCCGGCAAATCGCCAAAGACAAAGAATATGTGATACAAATACTGCAAAAGGAGAGAAAGCATGTCTATAACAAAGGAGCAAAAAGCTCAAATTATTGCTGAAAACCATCTTCACGAGAAAGACACCGGTTCTCCCGAGGTTCAGATTGCCCTCCTATCGGAGCGGATTAATCTGTTGACCGAACACATGAAAGTTCACAAGAAAGACTTTCATACCCGCCTCGGGTTGTTGAAACTGGTCGGCAAAAGACGACGTTTGCTCGATTACCTCAAAGACAGGGATCTAGAAAGTTACCGGCAGATTATTTTGAATCTTGGTTTGCGGCGATAAAAAAATAGGACTCATAAATGACACACAAAGTAGAAATTGAATTAGGTGGTCGCATAATGACCATCGAGTGCGGTCACCTGGCCAATCAGGCCAATGGGGCCGTAACTGTTAGATACGTCGATTCGATGGTAGTTTCGACCGTCTGTGCTAACACCGAGCCGAAAAAAGGTTTCGATTTTTTCCCCCTCACCATTGAATACCGCGAGAAATCATACGCCGCGGGCAAAATTCCCGGTGGATTTTTCAAACGGGAGGGGAGACCTTCTGAGAAGGAAATACTGTCCGCTCGGATTATTGACCGTCCCATAAGACCTCTCTTCCCACCTGATTTCCGAGGGGAAACACAGTGTGTTTCATACATTATCTCTCACGATCAACAGAATGACACCGACATTCTGGCCTTGGTTGGTACGGGTGCGGCACTAGCTGTTTCAGATGTTCCATTTGAGAAAACCATTGCCGGCGTGCGGGTAGGTAGAATAGATGGCAAGCTGATTATCAACCCAACCATAGATGAGTTAGACGAATCTGACATCTCTATTACCATGGCCGGCTCCGCTGATAGCATCACTATGGTCGAAGGAAGCGGCAAGGAAGTTTCCGAAGATGATCTTATTGAGGCTCTTGTTTTTGGTCACCAGCATGTCAAAATGATTATCGAAAAGATCGAAGAATTAAAAGCGGCGTGTGGTAAAGAAACGTTTGAATATGAGCCGTTCGTCATTGAAGAAAGCCTGGTTAGCAAAGTCAAGGAGATGGTCGGCGATAAGCTGGAAGAATTCAATCGGATTGCCGACAAAGAAAAGCGTCGGACTGAAAAAAAGAAAATGGAGAAAGAGATCATTGAAGCTCTCGCTGAGGAATTTCCTGAGAGTGAGTCCGACATCAAGATGACAATTCACGACCTGGATGCCGAAACTATGCGGACGATGATTCTTCAGGAAAACCGACGCATTGACGGCCGTGATCCTGATGACATTCGTGAGATCACGTGTGAAGTTGGATTCCTACCGCGCGCCCACGGTTCAGCTGTGTTCACGCGCGGTCAAACCCAGGCTCTGGTGGCTGTTACTCTGGGAACAAAAATCGACGAGCAGCGGCTTGATGAGCTTGAAGGTGAGTCAACGAAAAGTTACATGCTTCACTATAATTTCCCACCGTTCTCGACAGGAGAAACCAAGCCTATTCGCGGTGTCAGTCGGCGCGAAGTCGGTCACGGGGCGCTGGCCGAGCGGGCGCTCTTCCCAGTAATTCCGCAGGAGACAAGCTTTCCTTATACGATTCGCGTTGTATCGGACATCCTGGAATCCAATGGGTCCTCATCGATGGCTTCCGTGTGTGGCGGCTCACTGGCACTAATGGATACCGGGGTGCCGATCAAGACTGCTGTGGCAGGTATCGCTATGGGCTTGATTAAATCTGACGAGAAAGTGGTTATCCTAACTGATATTCTGGGCGACGAGGATCACTTCGGGGACATGGACTTCAAAGTCACCGGCACGGCGGAGGGAGTCACCGCTGTCCAGATGGATATCAAGATTGCCGGTCTGGACATCAACACGATGCGGCAGGCCTTGGAGAAAGCCAGGCAGGCTCGATTAAAGATTCTTGACAAGATGAATGCCACGATTTCCAAGCACCGTGATCAGCTTTCAGAATATGCCCCGCGGATTATTATCATCAAGATTAATCCTTCGAAGATCGGCGACGTGATTGGCCCGGGCGGCAAGATGATTCGTTCTATAGTTGAAGAGACCGGCGCCAAGATTGACATTACGGACGATGGCACCGTTTTCATTGCTTCCACCGACGCCGAAGCTGGTCGCCTGGCGAAAGAGCGAGTTGAAGCTATTGTCGAAGAGGCGGAGGTGGGCAAGGTCTATGATGGCACTGTCACTCGGATTACAGGTTTCGGCGCCTTTGTGGAGATACTCCCCGGAACCGATGGGCTATTGCATATTTCAGAGCTTGATAACGTTCGTGTAAATCGAGTCGAGGATGTTGTAAACTTGGGCGATAGAGTGGCGGTCAAGGTCATTAGTATCGATCAGGACGGAAAAGTCCGTCTCTCCCGAAGAGCCCTGTTGCCCAAGCGACCGGGATCCGACCAGGAACGGGACAGGGACAGAGATAGAGATAGGAACCACAAACCGGCCAGACCCAGAAGATCGTAGGGGATGGCACAAGGACACGTAATGTCCGATAAAGGGGTTTACCAAAAGACAGTCCTAAAAAATGGACTGAGGGTTATTACGGAAAAAATGCCCGCAGTCCGTTCTGTTTCTTTAGGAGTCTGGGTCGATGTCGGTTCACGTCACGAAAGACCAGAACATAATGGTGTGTCACATTTCATTGAACACATGCTGTTTAAGGGAACAAAGCACCGGACTGCCAGGCAGATTGCTGCGGAGCTGGAATCTATCGGCGGCAATCTCAATGCTTTTACCTCCCGAGAATACACCTGTTTTGCAGCGCGGATTCTGGATGAACATTTGGAAATTGCGGTTGATGTCCTGGCCGATATCACCTGTAACGCTACATTGACGCCCCCCAACATTCGCCGCGAGAAGATGGTGGTATGCGAAGAAATTAAGGAAGCGGAAGATAACCCGTCTGACCATATCCACGATCTCTTTGCCAAAACGTTCTGGGGAGCGCACCCACTTGGTCAGCCAATATTGGGAACTCAAAAAATCGTCACTGGATTCAAGAGAAGTCAGATCATGGATTTCCTTAGAAGTAATTATCGTTCAGGTTCCATTGTTATTGCTGCTGCCGGATTTATCTCCCACACCAAGTTGGTTCGGTTGGCTAAACAAAAGTTCAGTTTCACTACCGGCGAGGCTGATAAAGCCGGTCAGGCATTCCGAAGCAAGGGTAAGGTGGTCAAGTTCGCGCCGAACACTAACAGCCAGACCCACTTGTGCTTAGGATACCTCGGCCTTGAATATGGCACCAGAGAAAAAATGGCCGCTTTGGCCCTTAATACCTACCTTGGAGTCGGTATGTCGTCCGTCCTGTTCCAGAAGATCAGGGAAGAGCGAGGGTTGGCCTATGCTATCTACACCTTCCACGATTTCTATCGCGACGTGGGAGTATTTGGCGCTTACCTCGGTACCGATAAGAAACACTTGAAGCAAGCTGTTGAAATTATTCTGGCCGAGTTGGAGCGAGTAAAAAAAAGAAGACTTTCGCAGACCAAGCTGGACACCATCAAGGGACAGATGAAGGGACAGCTTGCGCTTAGTATGGAATCAACGTTTAATAGGATGAATCGACTGGCTCGCCAGGAAATGATGCTTCAGCCCTACCAGTCCTATAAGCAGATGCTCAAAGGGGTCGACAAGATAACATCCTCACAAATTTTAGAGCTGTCAAATCGGATATTTGATAACTCCGCAGTGGCGATGGCGGTCTTGGGCCCGGTAGACAAACAGGCCCTTGACGATGTCCTCTAATACCGAAGCCGGCGCTCATACGCTGCTTGAGCCGTTGACGTTTCGCCCCAATATTCTCACTTTTCACAAGGTAATGTCGCAGTTCAGCTTTGGAGCTACGAATTACTCCCCTCGACGCTTCGAGCGACTTTTCACTTCTTTGCAACGAAAGGGATTCCTCTTCCAATCGCTTAAAGCAACTCTTTCAAAAAGCGACTCTATGAGTCTGGCGATAACTTTTGATGACGGCTATCAACATCTGGCTAACGTTTTACCGCCTCTTATGGATAAGTATCACTTTAAGCCGATAATCTTCATGCCAACCGGATATCTTGGTAAAGCCAACAGGTGGGACTACAGCCACTTGTTTCGCTCCACCCCTCATCTTGATTCCAAAAGTGTCTCGACACTGGCCGCGCTGGGAGTTGAATTTGGATCGCATAGCCACAGCCACATCGATTTGTGCCGATGTGATAAGGAAACCCTGCGGCGTGAGTTGACTCATTCAAAGGCGGTGCTCGAAGATACACTCGGAACACATATCAACTATATCAGCTACCCGTTTGGCCGATACAATCAACGAGTACTTGAAGCCGCAATGGAAACCGGCTACACCAGAGGTTTCACTATGAGTTTTCCAGAAGACAGCGACAACGCTCTTACCATCGGGCGGTGCGCGGTATATGGCTACGATACTGTCGCCTCGGTTGTGCGCAAGCTTTCGGGAGGGCCATTATACAATCTGGAAAAGTGGAAAGCCAGGGTGACGAACAAGCTGTCGGCGGGGACGGTGATTTACAACAGGCTTGTCCGAAGATAGTACAGTTAGCTTCCATATCGCTTTTACAAAGGTAAAATCTTGCAGTTTTCCCGGCTTTGTTATACTTTGGGCGTCAATCGCTTGATGTAAGGAAGAGTATCTGTATGGCAACAGGACAGAAGACACACCAGAAGTATGATTTCGGACGCATTGAAAGCAAATGGCAAGAGCGTTGGGACAAGCAACGCTTGTTTTATGCTCCTGAACTACCGGATTCTGACAACAAGTTCTATATGCTGGTGATGTTTGCCTACCCGTCCGGCGACATTCACATGGGGCATTTCAGAAATTACATCATCGGCGATGCCGTCGCGCGCCGCCAGATGATGCTTGGCAAGGATGTCCTGCACCCGTTTGGCTGGGATGCCTTTGGTCTGCCGGCGGAGCGTGCTGCGCTCCAGCGGGGCATTCACCCGAAGGAATGGACGCTCAGCAACACGGATGTATCACGATCCACATTGCAAAAGGCGGGTATCTCGTATGACTGGTCGCGCGAGGTGAACTCGTGCCTGCCGGACTACTACAAGTGGACGCAGTGGATGTTTATCCAGTTGTTCAAGAAAGGGCTGGCCTACCGCAAACGCGGCTTTGTCAACTGGTGCCCGGAAGACAAAACGGTGCTGGCCAACGAACAGGTAGTCGACGGCAAGTGTGAACGATGCGGCACGCCGGTTGAAAAGAAAGATCAAATCCAGTGGTACTTTAAGATTACCGACTATGCTGATCGACTAATAGACGACCTCGACAAACTGCCCGGCTGGCCGGAAAACGTCAAGACGATGCAGCGGGAGTGGATTGGTCGCTCCTACGGAGCAGAGATAGACTTCACGATTGAAGAGACGGGAGAGAAGCTGCCGGTTTTTACCACTCGTCCTGATACTATCTTTGGCGTCACCTTCATGGCCATCTCACCTGAGGCGGAGATTCTTGACAGACTCAATCTGGAAGGAGAGTACGTTCAAAGAGTAGCCGAGTACAAAAAGGCAGCATTGCTGCGTTCAGATATTGAACGAGCAGCGGCTACGGGCGAGAAAGACGGCGTCTTTACCGGAAAGTATGCCATCAATCCTTTTAACGGAGAGCGGGTTCAGCTCTGGGTGGCCGACTATGTTTTAGCTGGATACGGCACGGGAGCGGTCATGGCGGTGCCGGCCCATGATACACGCGACTTTGCGTTTGCGAGAAAATACGTTATTCCCTTTAAAGTAGTAATTCACCCTGACGAGCATACCACGTTGGATCCGAATGAGATGGAAGACGCCTTCGTTGAGTACGGCCCAATGGTCAACTCCGGCCGGTTTGACGGGCTGGCAGGGGAGAAGGCTGTTTCTGCCGTTACTGAGTATGCCGAGCAAAATGGGTTTGGCCGGAAAAAGGTCAATTACAAACTCAAGGACTGGCTCATTTCTCGCCAGCGGTACTGGGGTTGTCCCATTCCCATTATTCACTGCCCGAAGTGCGGTGAGGTTGCTGTGCCAGAATCCGATCTGCCGGTATTGCTACCTGAAGTTGTAGATTACCAGCCTCGAGGCCGTTCGCCGCTGGCTGACATCCCCGAATACATCAACGTGACCTGTCCCCGGTGTGGGGGAGAGGCT